>NZ_JAGYGU010000001.1:0-318676 GCF_018991255.1 Lactiplantibacillus sp. 30.2.29
TATTGGAACCGATCTGCAAGGCATAAGGCGACACGATCAGTTATTTGCTGCATACGGGTAATTAGGCCGTGTGGTACATCGCAGCGATGGCAGAGGACAACACTTACAAAAGTTAATTGAAATTGAATGAGGTGTTGCGATGCGTCATGATGGTGCTTTACTTTGATGATTGTCGTATCGGCAGTTCAAGCTATCCTTTTGTTTGCAGTCGCGTATGACATTTACAGTCGTGCAGTCCTAAATTTAAGCCGTGCAAAAAATATCAGGGTTAAGACTGATATAATGTGGTTTAAGTTTTTAACGACAGTAAAAAAGCAATCTCGTACAATGTAGCAAATTAAGATATTGCGTCATACATGCGGGTGTGGGCTAGGTCAAGTAGCCCTTCCTCTACATGTGATATCATATCACGGTGGCGCAATCGGTACAACGGACAGACATCTGACAACGAGTGAACTGCATCTCAAATTGGAAAGGATACAGGTCAATTAATCGAAGTTGTACAGCTGCTTAAGACGGGTCAGGACAATATAAATAAACCTAACGAACTGTTAAGACTGCACAAGCAGACGACGTATACCAAGGCAACTGGGACGGGTATCACGTCTTTTTAATATGTATACGGTTTTAACAATCAAGACTGTCGCAAATCGCGCAACAAAAAACAGACCTCAGCCAAGCTCGCTGACTAAGGTCTGTTTTAAAAGTATCGCTGAAAATTGAAATCAACGCACGATGCTTCAGCTTACGACGCACTGGCTGCCTGAACCAATGCCAGTAGGAGCTCGTTTAATTCAGCAGGGCTCTGAATGATTTGGTCCGGAATGACACTTGGAGTGACTTGGTCATTGTGTCGATAATTAAACCAAAAAGTTTGCCAGCCGGCGTGTTTGGCGCTGGTCATATCTAGCGCCGCATTATCACCGACATAGACGGCTTCATTAGCCTTAATGCCGACCTGATGTGCCCAGGTGGTGAAGATGGATGGGTCCGGCTTAGCAATACCCAGTTCATCAGAAATAAAAATATTGTCTGGGTGAACAAAATGTTCAATTTGGAGTTGGTGCAGCTTTTGATGTTGGATCGGTGCTGGACCATTGGTAATGATGCCGATTTTGAACGCGTGGCTTAGCTTGGTCAGCGTGCCAGCCAGTCCATCGAACAAACTGATGTGGTCGAGCGCCTGTTGATAAGCCATTTCAAATTGAATGGCCCAATCGGTACTGACGTGTTTGACGATGGGTGCCAAGGCGTGGCGAATTCTAGCGGTCTGCCAAGCTTCAAGACTCATCGTCGTGTCCATAACTTGATTAAAGGTTTGTTCATTGAAATCGTGGAACCGATTAAATATTTTTGCCAATTCGTCCTGACTTAAAACCGATTGATAAGTTTTGGTTAAAGCAGCGACAAACGGTGATTTTTGATCATATAACGTATCGTCAAGATCAAAAATGATGGCTTTTATCATAATTAAGTGAGCCCCCTATGCGAGATAGTATTTTAACACACTTTCTGTAATTCACAAATTCTTGCTGAAATTGCTTGCATACAACCGGGATTTTCGGTATACTAATTTTCGGTGTTAAAACCAATTCACACCTACTGGGATAATTACGGCGGTGCTCGGGAGAGTGTCGTAATTAGATGAGCAGTGGGGAGGAATAAAACAAATTTTTTGGAGGCACATTTATTATGGCTGTTATTTCTATGAAACAATTGCTTGAAGCCGGTGTCCATTTCGGTCACCAAACTCGTCGTTGGAACCCAAAGATGAAACCATACATCTTTACGGAACGTAACGGAATCTACATCATTGACTTACAAAAGACGGTCAAGATGATCGACTCAGCTTACAACTTCGTTAAGGACGCTGCCGCTGATGATGGCGTTATCTTGTTTGTTGGGACTAAGAAACAAGCCCAAGATTCAATCGAAGAAGAAGCAACTCGTGCAGGTCAATACTACGTTAACCATCGTTGGTTAGGTGGGACTTTGACCAACTGGAACACCATCCAAACTCGGATCAAGCGTCTTAAAGACTTGAAGAAGATGGAAGCTGACGGTACTTTCGAACGTTTACCTAAGAAGGAAGTTTCATTATTAATGAAGCAACGGGCTAAGCTCGAAAAATTCTTGGGCGGTATCGAAGACATGCCTCGGATTCCAGACGTTATCTTCATCGTTGACCCTCGCAAGGAACAAATTGCGGTTAAGGAAGCTCAAAAGTTGAACATTCCGATCGTTGCCATGGTTGATACGAACACTGATCCAGATGATATCGATGTTATTATCCCATCAAACGATGACGCTATCCGTGCCGTTCGCTTGATCACTTCTAAGATGGCTGACGCTGTCATTGAAGGTCGTCAAGGTGAAGACGAAGACGTTACTGAAGATTCTTTCAAAGATGACAAGGATGCTAAGAAGTCCGTTGATTCATTGGAAGACATCGTTGAAGCTGTTGAAGGCGACAACGACGCAAAGTCTGACAAATAATTAATTGAAATAATTAGGCTGCCTAAAAATCGCGGACCATTACGGCCTGATTTTGTGGGCAGCTTTTTATCTAAAAACAAGAGACTCAAAGGAGAGTAAACTATGGCAAAGATTTCTGCAGCACAAGTTAAAGAACTTCGTGATAAAACCGGTGTTGGTATGATGGACGCTAAAAAGGCGTTAGTTGAAACTGAAGGCGACATGGAAAAAGCCGTTGACGTTTTACGTGAAAAAGGGGTTGCCAAGGCTGAAAAGAAGAGTGGCCGGGTTGCCGCTGAAGGTATCGCCGCTGTTGCCATCAAAGACAACAAGGCTGCCATTGTTGAAATCAACTGTGAAACTGACTCAGTTGCTTCAACTGACAAGTTCAAGGACTTAGTCGCTGAAGTTGCTGACAAGATCGCAGAAGAAAACCCAGCATCTGTTGACGATGCCTTAGCTTTAAAGACGGCTAACGGTACGATCAAAGATGACGTTATCGAAACGACTCAAGTTACTGGTGAAAAGATTAGCCTTCGTCGTTTCCAAGTGGTTGAAAAGGGTGCCGACCAAAACTTTGGTTCATACATCCACAACGGTGGCCAAATTGCCGCTTTAGTTGTGTTAGACGGTGCGGACAGTGCAACTGCTAAGGATGTTGCCATGCACGTTGCTGCCATCAACCCAGAATACGTTAACCGCGAACAAGTGCCTGCTGACCGGTTAGCACATGAAAAAGAAGTTTTAGTTAAGGAAGCCTTGAACGAAGGTAAACCTGAAAAGATCGTTGAAAAAATGGTTGAAGGCCGTTTGAACAAATGGCTCTCAGAAATCAGCTTAGACGACCAAGAATTCGTTAAGGACTCTGACCAAACAGTTGCACACTTTGTTGAATCAAAGGGTGGCAAGGTTAACGCATTCATTCGCTTCGAAGTTGGCGAAGGAATCGAAAAGAAGGCTGACAACTTTATCGATGAAGTTATGAGCCAAATCAAAGACTAATTACTGTCTAAAGGATTAGCTAATTGGGGATTGCGACAAAAAGTTATTTTTGCCGCGGTCTCTTTTTTGTTGCCAGGGCGTGAAGCCGCTTTAAAAAGAGAATTCGGTTAATTTTTCGCGCGGATTGTGCTTGCAAGCCAAACGCTAATTCAAATATATGGTAAAATAATAGACAGATAATTTCGAGGAGGACAAGACGATGTCGGAAGTTAAATATAAGCGCGTGATTCTAAAACTTAGTGGTGAAGCCTTAGCAGGTGAAAAGGGTTTTGGAATCAATCCACCCGTCATTAAAACGGTGGCAGAGGAATTAAAGGACGTCTATGACATGGGCGTACAAATTGCAATCGTTGTCGGCGGTGGCAACATGTGGCGCGGTGAAGCCGGTGCCCAGATGGGAATGGAACGAGCACAAGCCGACTATATTGGCATGCTTGCAACAATCATGAATGCACTCGCGCTTCAAGATAACTTGGAGTCGATTGGTGTTCCGACACGGGTCCAAACGTCGATTGAAATGCGGCAAATCGCGGAACCTTACATTCGGCGTAAGGCAATGCGGCACCTGGAAAAGCGGCGGATCGTTATTTTTGCCGGTGGTACGGGTAGTCCATACTTCTCAACCGATACGACCGCTGCTTTGCGGGCTGCAGAAATCAACGCAGATGCAATTCTGATGGCTAAAAATGGGGTTGATGGTGTTTACTCCGCCGATCCTAATAAGGATGCCAACGCGGTCAAGTTCGATAATTTAACGCATCTTGATATTATCAACAAGGGCCTTCAAGTCATGGATACGACGGCTAGTTCATTGTCGATGGATAATGATATTCCGGTTGTGGTCTTCAACTTGAACGAGCCTGGCAATATTCGGAAAGTCGTTGCCGGTGAACACATCGGTACAACAGTCAGGGGGAAATAAGATGGCAGTCACAGAACCAATTTTAAAAGAAGCACAAGAACGGATGAAGAAGGCTGAAGCCGCACTCCAACGCGAATTAGGTAACATTCGTGCCGGACGCGCCAACGCCTCATTGTTGAACCGGATCTCAGCAGATTACTATGGCGCACAAACACCATTGAATCAGATGGCCGCAATCACGGTCCCAGAACCACGGGTCTTAATGGTGACACCGTTTGATAAGAGCGCCCTTAAGGAAATCGAAAAGGCAATTTTGGCTTCAGATTTAGGAATCAGTCCTGCTAATGACGGCTCTGCCATTCGGTTGGTGATTCCACAATTGACGGAAGAACGCCGGAAAGAATTAGCCAAGGATGTCAAGGCTGAAGGTGAACGTGCAAAGGTTGCGGTACGGAACGTTCGGCGTGACGCCATGGAAGCCTTGAAGAAGGGCCACAAGGATGGTCAATTCACTGATGACCAACTTCATCAGTTGGAAGATCAAGCCCAAAAGCTGACCGATCAAGCCGGCAAGGATGTCGATGCGATCGTGGCGGATAAAGAAAAAGAAATTTTGGAAGGCTAATTACCGACCAATTTATTAAGGCTTGGAGAAATTCAAGCCTTTTTTTGTTGACGAATAGTTAATTGCTGCATTTTTTGGTAAAATAGTGCATAGTTAAGCTAATTTTATGGAGGTGCGCTTTGTTCGCTTTTTTTAATAAGGATGATCCTGCCGATCAAACAGAGATTCAACTGGATCCAAACCGCATTCCAGCACACATCGCCATCATTATGGATGGCAACGGCCGCTGGGCAAAGTCACGGCACTTACCGCGAATTGCTGGACACAAAGAAGGCATGAACACGGTCAAGAAAATTACCATCGCAGCCAGTGATTTAGGCGTCAAAGTCTTGACACTGTATGCATTTTCTACTGAAAATTGGAAGCGGCCAACTGACGAGGTCAATTACCTGATGCAGTTGCCCGTGAGTTTCTTTGACACGTTCGTTCCCGATTTAGTCAAGAATAATGTGCGGGTACAGGTGATGGGGTATATCGACCGGTTGCCCGCTGCCACGCAAAAAGCCGTTCAAGATGCGATTGCGGATACGCAGCAGTGTGACGGTATGGTGTTAAACTTTGCCCTTAACTATGGCTCGCGAGCCGAAATCGTGACGGGTGTGCAACAGATTGCCAAGCGGGTGCGTGATGGTGAATTGGATGTCGCTGATATTGATGATGCGACCATCGACGCGGCGTTGATGACGGCGCCACTTGCCCCTTATAATGATCCAGATTTGCTGATTCGAACGAGCGGTGAAGAACGAATCTCAAATTTCTTAATGTGGCAGATTGCTTATAGTGAACTGGTCTTCACGGATGTCAAGTGGCCAGACTTCACAGCGACGACCCTGCAAGCTTGTATCGCGGACTTTCAGAGTCGTGATCGGCGCTTCGGCGGGTTGTCTGATCATAAATAAAAGGGAGTTTTCAGTATGAAACAACGGGTCATTACGGCAGTCGTTGCGTTAATTTTATTTATCCCAGTCATTTTTGTGGGTGGGATTACTTTAGACATCGTTGCCATGTTGCTCGGTGCCATCGCGATGAGTGAATTACTCATCATGCGTAAGAAACTATTGATTTCATTTGAGGCCATCGTTAGTATGCTCGCAGTTATGATTCAAATTGCGCCGACAAAATGGTTCAATGGCTTACCAGATCAGCTCAATAAAGAATATGTGGTTTACTTCTTAGTTATTCTGTTATTGCTGCACACCGTCTGGTCACGCAATCGGTTCTCATTCGATGATGCGGGTGTGTTGACGCTTGGTATTTTGTATATTGGGATGGGCTTCAACTACTTTACCGCGGCACGTGGCATCAACGTTGAAATGTTGTTGTTCTTAATGTTCATCGTGTGGGCGACAGATAGTGGTGCGTACATGGTTGGCCGCAAGCTTGGTAAACATAAGGTGACACCCATTAGTCCCAATAAGACGTGGGAAGGCTGCATCGGTGGTAGCGTGATTGGTGTCATCATCGCCAGTGCGTTTGCCATCGGGTTTCACGTCGGTTATGCGAGTGCCATCAGTATGATTTTGATTACGATTGTCTTATCAATCGTGGGGCAATTCGGCGATCTCGTCGAATCAGCCTTAAAACGCTACTATGGCGTTAAAGATTCTGGTAAGATTTTACCAGGACACGGTGGGATTTTAGACCGTTTTGATAGTATGTTATTAGTTTTCCCAATTGCACACTTATTCGGCTTGTTCTAAGCGAATACCCGAAACGCGGAAGAAAGGGGCGCTAAATTGATCGTTACAATTATTACGTTCATTATCGTTTTCGGAATCTTGGTTATCGTCCATGAATTTGGGCACTTCTATTTTGCCAAAAAGGCTGGGATTTTGGTGCGTGAATTTTCTGTTGGGATGGGACCCAAGGCAGTTGCGTTTCGGCGGAATGCGACGACTTATACGTTACGTTTCTTGCCAATTGGTGGGTACGTGCGGATGGCCGGAGTCGCTGACGATGAAGATGAGGAACTGAAACCCGGAACGCCAGTTAGCTTACAAATCGGTCAGGATGGCATCGTCCATTCAATCAATGCTAGTAAGAAAACGACGTTGTTCAACGGGATCCCGTTATCTGTCACGGCGACTGACTTAGAGCGCGAGCTATGGATCGAAGGCTATGAGAATGGCGACGAGAGCGAAGTTAAACGTTATTCAGTCGACCACGATGCGACCATTATCGAAAGTGATGGGACTGAGGTGCAGATTGCCCCGGTAGATGTTCAATTTCAGTCAGCCAAGCTCTGGCAGCGGATGCTGACCAATTTTGCTGGTCCCATGAATAACTTCATCTTAGCCATCATCACGTTTGCAATCCTGGCGTTCATGCAGGGTGGCGTGACGAGTACGACGACTAATGTTGCGGCGACGACGGCCAATTCGGTTGCGCGTCAAGCTGGGATTCAAAAAGGTGATCAAATTGTCGCTGTCAATGGTAAAAAGATGACCAGTGCGCAGTCGATTTCGCTCCTGATTCAAGACAGTCCCAAGCAACGGTTGCGTTTGACGATCAAACGTGATGGTCAAACCAAAAAAATTACGGTAACACCAGCTGCTAAGACGGTCTCTGGTAATCGCATCGGCCAAATCGGCGTGATGTGGGCGACGAAGACTGACAAGAGTTTTGGTGCCAAATTGGCCTATGGGTTTACGGGCTCGTGGAATATCACCAAACAGATTTTTCAGGTCCTCGGCCGGATGGTCACGCATGGCTTCAGTTTGAACGATTTAGGTGGCCCGGTCGCTATCTTTGCCACGACCTCGCAAGCAGCTAAATCAGGTCTGCGAACGGTGATTTATTTGCTGGCAGTCTTGTCGATCAACCTGGGAATTGTCAATTTATTACCAATTCCAGCCCTTGATGGTGGTAAACTATTATTAAACATTGTTGAAGGCATTCGGGGTAAACCACTACGAGTGGAAACGGAAAGTGTCATTACCTTGATTGGTTTTGGCCTCTTGATGTTATTAATGATTTTAGTCACTTGGAATGATATCCAACGATATTTCTTCTAAGCGATACTAATTTGGAATAATAAGGAGAAGATTTGTAGATGAAACAATCGAAACTGTTAATCCCAACACTTAAGGAAGTGCCAAATGACGCTGAAGCCTTAAGTCATCAGATGATGCTGCGGGCGGGCTACATTCGCCAGATTTCGGCCGGAATGTATGCTTACTTGCCATTAGCCTACCGGGTATTAACGAATATTGAACAAATTATTCGTCAAGAAATGGAAAAGATCGATGCAGCAGAAATGCTGGTACCAGCTGTGATTCCTGCCGAGTTATGGAAAGCCACGGGCCGGTATGAAACTTATGGGCCTGAATTATTCAAACTGAAGAATCGGCATGATCGTGAATTCATCTTGGGACCAACCCATGAAGAAACGTTCACGTCCCTGATTCGTGATGAAGTCAAGTCCTACAAGCGGTTGCCATTGACGTTATACCAAATCCAAGCAAAGTATCGTGATGAAGATCGGCCACGTTATGGCTTGTTGCGTGGGCGTGAATTTATTATGAAGGATGCTTATTCCTTCCACGCCGATGAATCTTCACTGGATGACACGTTCCAAGATATGGCGCAAGCTTATCAAAACATCTTCGAACGTTGCGGCTTGAAGTTCCGCTCGATTATCGGTGACGGTGGCGCGATGGGTGGTAAGGATTCACGTGAATACTCAGCAATCGCCCCAGTTGGTGAAGATACGATCGTTTACTCTGATGCCAGTGACTACGCAGCGAACCTTGAAATGGCCCGGAGTTTGTACGTGCCTAAGAAGTCGCATGCGTCACTCAAAGACATGGAAGAAATCGATACCCCCGGCGTGGGCACGATTGATGAGTTAGCCGACTTTCTGAAGGTCGAAGCGGATCAACTTGTTAAGAGTATTCTGTTTATCGCTGACGACCAGCCAGTGATGGCTTTAGTTCGTGGTGACCATGAAGTCAATGATATCAAGCTGAAAAACTACCTTGGTGCTGACTTCTTAGATATGGCGACGCCAGAACAAGCACAAGAATACTTGGGTGCTAGCTTCGGTTCACTTGGCCCCGTTAACGTCAGTGACGACGTTAAAATCGTGGCTGACCAGTACGTTAAGGACATGGTCAACATCACGGTCGGTGCCAACTCAGATGGTCACCACTTCACTAATGTTAATCCAGAACGGGATTTCCATGCTGAAGATTACGTTGACATTCGTTTCGTTCAAGAAGGTGAACTCTCACCAGATGGTGCCGGTGTCTTGAAGTTCACTAAGGGTATCGAAATCGGTCACATCTTCAAGTTGGGGACGCGTTACTCTAAGGACTTGCATGCCGAAGTCTTAGATGCTAACGGTCGCAACATTCCAGTTATCATGGGCTGCTACGGTATCGGGGTCTCCCGGTTACTCTCAGCGATTGCGGAACAACGCGCCGATGATAATGGTTTAATCTGGCCAAAAGCGATTGCACCATTTGACGTCCACGTCATTCCAGTCAACCCTAAGAAGGCCGAACAAGTCGAAGTTGCTGACCAAGTTGAAGCACAACTGGAAGCTGCTGGCTACAAGGTCTTGTATGATGACCGGAAGGAACGGCCTGGGGTTAAGTTTGCAGATTCTGACTTGATGGGGATTCCAGCGCGGATCACCATTGGGAAGAAGGCCAGTGAAGGCATCGTTGAAATCAAACTTCGCCAGACTGGTGAGACGCTTGAAGTTAAACAAGAAGAGATCGCTAATAATTTAGCCGTCTTACTTGAAAATATTGACTAATTACACGATAGCGTTGCGTCATGTAACGCACTAGTCATTTTTGTTAGTTATTGGAAGAAATCATCTAGTTGGGATTTACGAGAACTAGATGATTTTTCTTTTGCCAACCAATCACGTGGCGCGAGCCCCAGACTGTGATAAAATAGTAACGTTTCATGTGAACGGGTCACACCTTCACTGAATCGGTGATAGATGTGAGTACTTAGGTTCTCTGAGCCGTGTGATTGCAGTAACTGGCTTCACTTTGGACTTTGATGATGTTTCAGAAGTGATGTTGATTAGCTTGTAGTCAGACCCAGACAGCCGTTCACATCAGCACCGAAATAGGCGTTAACTAATCAAGAACGTTTAAATGAGATAAGAGGAGGACCACTGGTGAGTTTAAACCAACAAGAAATGTTCGAGAAACTCCTCGAACAAATTGAGATGCCGACAGGTCCTGAATTCGAGGCCGCGGCGATCGATAAGTTGACCGTGCATCAAGCTTCCAAAGTTTGGGAATTTCATTTGCATTTTCAACACGTGCTGCCTTACTCGCAATTTATGACGTTTCAAAATAAACTCCAAATTGCGTTCAAGGACATTGCCCGGGTGACGTATAAAATCGTAACGGATGATACCGAAGTCAACGGTCGCGAACTAGCAGAGTATTGGGAGTGGATCGTTCAACATAGTGGGATTAAGTCGTCACTTGTTCAGTCTCTGTGCAATAGCAATGTACCGACCTATGAAGATGGTCGCGTCATTCTATTAGCTGAAAATGAAGTGATTCAAAATTTTTTGACCAATCAAGCTTTGGGGCCGATTGAATCGACGTATCATCGACTCGGGTTTCCAAAGTTCTCGATCCACACGATGATTGACGAAAGTGCGTCGCAAGCAAAAATCAAGGAATTCCACGAACAGAAGGCCAAGTCGGATCAAGAACTGGCCAAAAAGGCCGAAGCGGCCATTAAGAAAGCCAATGAAAAGCGGCAGAAGCAGGCTGATTCTCCGGCGCCAATCGATGGCCCAGTGCAATTAGGAAAGCAAATCAATCCGCAAGAACCAGCAAAACAAATGGTTCAAATTACGGAAGAAGAGCGGTCTGTCATCGTTGAAGGTTACGTTTTCGACATGGAAGTCCGGACGCTGCGTTCACAACGACAGTTATTGATTTTAAAAGTAACCGATTATAGCTCGTCGATGGTTGTTAAGAAGTTCTCTCGCAATGCAGACGACGAGGCCCAATTTGCAGCGCTACACACTGGGATGTGGGTCCGTGTTCGCGGTTCCGTTCAAGAAGATAGTTTCATGCGGGATTTGACGATCAACGCATACGACATTAATGAGACGTCGCACGCCAGTCGTCAAGATACGGCGCCAGCGGATGATAAACGAGTGGAACTACATCTACACTCCAACATGAGTCAGATGGATGCGACCAACAGTGTCAGCGATTACGTCAAACAGGCGGCCAAGTGGGGCCATCCGGCAATCGCCATCACTGACCATTCGGGTGCCCAGGCCTTTCCGGAAGCTTTTGCAGCCGGTGAAAAGAATAATATCAAAATTTTGTATGGGGTCGAAGCCAACATGGTCGATGACGGGGTGCCGATTGCTTACAACGACGCGCACGTTGATTTAAAAGAATCGACTTACGTTATCTTTGATACTGAAACGACCGGACTATCCGCCATCTATGACCGGGTCATCGAATTGTCTGCAGTTAAGATGGTCAAAGGAAACGTTGTCGACCAGTTTGAAGAATTTATCGACCCTGGTTTTCATTTATCGGAAACGACGACCAATTTGACCAGTATTACGGATGACATGGTACGTGGTTCGAAATCCGAAGAGGAAGTCTTTAAGTTATTCCGTGAATTTTATGGCGATGCCATCGTTGTTGGTCATAACGTTACTTTCGATATCGGGTTCATGAATACCGGGTACGCGCGTCATCATATGGGCCCCATCACGAACCCAATCATTGACACGTTAACGCTGGCGCGCTGGCTATACCCGAATTTACGGGGTTACCGGTTAAATACGCTGGCCAAGAAATTCAACGTTAACTTGGAACACCATCACCGGGCGATTTATGATGCGGAATCTACGGGACATTTGAACCACATCTTTTTGAAGGACGCCGAGGAACGCTATGGGGTCCAGTTCCACGAACAATTAAATGATCATATGAATGAGAATGCAGCTTATCGCCACGCGCGGCCATTCCACGCGACATTGTATGCGCAGACGCAAGCCGGTTTGAAGAACCTGTTCCGAATCATTTCACTATCTAACGTCGAATACTATTACCGGGTGCCACGGGTGCCGCGAAGCATTCTGAATAAATATCGAGATGGAATTCTGGTCGGTTCGGCTTGCTCAAGTGGTGAAGTCTTCACCGCAATGATGCAAAAAGGGAAGGAAGAAGCCCGTCAGAAGGCTGGTTACTATGACTTCCTGGAGGTCCAACCAAAAGCGGCTTACTCGGCACTGATTGAGAGTGGCTTGATTGCCGATACGGCTCACTTAGAAGAGATTATCGGTAACATGGTCGAACTGGGTCATGAAATGAATATTCCGGTCGCTGCAACTGGTGATGTTCATTATCTCAATCCAGAAGATAAAATTTATCGTAAGATCTTGATTCATTCGCAACCCGGGAATCCGTTGAATCGAACGGAACGCCCAGATGTGCATTTCCGCTCGACAGACGAAATGCTCAAAGATTTTGATTTTCTTGGTGCGGATACCGCCCATGAAATCGTTGTCGATACCCCACGCGCGATTGCGGACCGGTTTGAAATCGTCCGTCCGGTCAAGGACAAACTGTATACGCCGCGGATGAAGGGTGCCGAAGCTGAAATTGAGAAGCTGACGATGGATCGAGCCCATGCTTGGTACGGCGATCCGTTGCCGGAAATCGTGCAAAAACGAGTCGACAAAGAGTTGAAGAGTATTATCGGGAACGGGTTCTCGGTTATTTACCTGATTGCCCAACGGCTGGTATTCAAGAGTAACAAGGACGGTTACCTGGTTGGGTCGCGTGGTTCCGTTGGGTCTAGTCTGGTCGCAACGCTATCTGGGATTACGGAAGTTAACCCGATGCCGCCACATTACCGTTGTCCAAATTGCCAATATTCGCATTTCTATACGAATAATGAATATGGTTCTGGCTACGATTTACCGCCGAAGGATTGTCCTGAATGTGGCACTAACATGGTTCGTGATGGGCAAAACATCCCATTCGAAACTTTCCTTGGTTTCTACGGAAACAAGGTGCCGGATATTGATTTGAACTTCTCCGGTGACTACCAACCGATTGCCCACAACTATACCAAAGTCTTGTTCGGTGAGAAAAATGTTTACCGTGCCGGGACGATTGGAACGGTCGCAGATAAGACTGGTTATGGCTACGTCAAGGCGTACGAACGTGATACCAATCAAACGTTGCGTTCAGCCGAGGTCGACCGGTTAGCCAAAGGCACGACGGGGGTCAAGCGGACGACTGGGCAACATCCGGCCGGTATCATTGTTGTGCCGGACTATATGGATATTTATGACTTTACACCAGTCCAATATCCCGCTGACGACCAGAGTGCGGCCTGGCAAACGACCCACTTTGATTTCCATTCGATTCATGATAATATCTTGAAAATTGATATTCTAGGGCATGATGACCCGACGATGATTCGGATGCTCCAAGATTTGTCGGGAATTCAACCTGAAAGCATTCCGCCAGTTGATCCGAATGTCATGAAGATTTTCTCAAGTCCCGAAGTCTTAGGCGTCACCGAAGACCAGATTTTCTCTAAAACGGGGACCCTGGGTATTCCTGAATTCGGGACGCGCTTCGTCCGGGGGATGCTGGAAGAAACCCATCCGTCGACGTTTAACGAATTGCTTCAAATCTCTGGACTCTCCCACGGGACCGACGTGTGGCTCGGCAACGCGGAAGAATTGATCAAGGATGGTACGGTTACGCTGGCCGAAGTTATTGGGTGTCGTGATAACATCATGACCGACTTGATTCACTATGGGATGGAATCTGATATGTCCTTCCAAATCATGGAACACGTGCGGAAGGGTCGTGGGATTCCTGATGAGTGGCAACAGGCGATGAAGGATGCTGACGTTCCCGATTGGTACATCGAGTCGTGTCTCAAAATCAAGTACATGTTCCCACGGGCGCATGCGGCGGCTTATATCTTGATGGCGTTGCGGGTCGCGTACTTCAAAGTATACTTCCCACTGATTTACTACACGGCCTACTTCTCGGTGCGGGCGGATGATTTCGACCTCGTCGCGATGGCTCATGGTAAGGAAGCGGTCAAGGCCTCGATGAAAGCCATCACGGATAAAGGGATGGATGCGAGTGCCAAGGAAAAGAACTTGCTGACGGTGCTCGAGCTGGCAAACGAAATGTTGGAACGTGGCTTCAACTTCTCCATGGTCGACTTAGACAAGTCGGATGCATCCGATTGGTTGATTGATGGTGACACGCTGATTGCACCATTCCGAGCCGTGCCTGGTCTTGGACTGAATGTCGCCAAGCAGATCGTGGCCGCACGCGCGGATAAACCATTCCTATCGAAGGAAGATTTATCGAAACGCGGTAAGGTTTCTAAGAGTTTGATCGACTTCATGACCGAAAATGGGGTTCTGAACGATTTACCGGATGAAAACCAATTATCTCTGTTTTAATTGAAGATGGATTGTGCGCGTTGATTTGTCATGAATACAACATGCGATTAGTTGGATTACTGTTCGTCAGCAGATGCCGACCCTAGTCCGACTGACAGAGCTGGCTGACAACGCTGGAACAGGCCGGACATTGATTTGAACTCACACGAAAAACCACTGTGCAATTTCAAATATGAGTACACCGCGTCCGATAAGTTAAAAATTGATGAAATTTTAGTCGAATTGGACGTGCAACGGGCAACATTGCAGTTTGTGGCCAAATGATGCGCAGCAATGCCGTCATATCAGTGATTAACGTGCTTTTGTGGCATGGTTTCGACGGGTAATTAATTGCCGGTGCTAACGGCTATAAAAGGCGTGAGCTTGCGGTTTGACCATAATTGTGCTAATATATGATTGTAATTTAAAACTCGTTAACGAGTGAGCAGCGATGCTCACTCTTTTTATTGGACTAATCTGAATAGGAGGCACAGCCTTGAGCAATAATGTTGTTGAAACCATTCAGCCAGTGGCCGCAGCCATTGTCAGCGCACACCAGTTTGAACTCGTCGACCTGGAATTTGTGCGCGAAGGTCAGAGCTGGTACTTGCGGCTCTACATCGACAAGCCAGGCGGCATTAATATTGAAGAATGTGCGATGGTTAGTGATGAACTAAGTGAGAAGTTGGATACGATGGAACCTTATCCAATTCCACAAGCTTACTTTTTAGAGGTCTCTTCGCCTGGTGCGGAACGGCCGCTGAAGAAGGAAGCAGATTATCAAAATGCCATCGGAAAATATGTACACGTTGGTTTATACCAGAAATTAGATGGTAAAAAGGTCTTTGAAGGTGATTTGACGGAAGTCACGCCAACCACGGTGACAATCGATTATTTAGATAAGACCCGTCATAAGACGGTCACGATCAATCGTGATCAGATTTCACAAGCCCGCTTAGCGGTAAAGTTCTAGATAAGTAAAGGAGTCTACACATGAGTAAGGAATTATTAGGGGCCTTAGACACCCTCGAATCAGAAAAGGGCATCAAAAAAGAAGTTGTGATCGAAGCCCTCGAAGCTGCCTTGGTTTCTGCATACAAACGGAACTACGGTCAGGCGCAAAACGTTGAAGTTGACTTTGATCAAGTAAAGGGTAATATTCACGTATATGCGGTCAAAGAAGTCGTTGAAGATGTTTTTGACTCAAGGCTGGAAGTTAGCTTACAAGACGCGTTAGCAATTAACCGGGCTTACGAAATTGGTGATGACATTCGGTTTGAAGTCACACCTAAGAACTTTGGCCGCATCGCTGCTCAAACGGCAAAGCAGGTCATCATGCAACGGGTACGTGAAGCTGAACGTGGGATCATCTATGACGAATACAGCCAGTACGAAAATGAAATCGTCACTGGTGAAGTTGAACGCCAAGATAATCGGTTCGTTTACGTTAGCTTAGGTAAGGTGGAAGCCGTTATGGGCCGCTCCGACCAATTACCAGGTGAAGTATACCGGATTCACGATAAAATCAAGGTTTACGTTTCTAAAGTGGAAAATGCCACTAAGGGTCCCCAAGTGTTCGTTTCGCGGACTGCGCCGGACTTGTTGAAACGGTTGTTCGAACAAGAAGTGCCTGAAATTTTCGACGGGATCGTTGAAATCGTCTCAATTGCTCGTGAAGCGGGTGATCGCGCTAAGGTCGCAGTTCGTTCAAACAATCCGAACGTTGATCCAGTCGGGACCTGTGTCGGACCAAAAGGCCAACGGGTCCAAACCATTGTTAACGAACTCCATGGCGAAAACATGGATATCGTTGAATGGACGGATGATACGGCAGTCTTCATCGCCAATGCGTTGAACCCCGCCGAAGTCTTGGATGTCATTTTTGACCCTGAAAACGAACGCGGCTGTACCGTGGTCGTTCCTGATTATCAATTATCATTAGCAATTGGGAAACGTGGTCAAAATGCGCGTTTAGCAGCTAAGTTGACCGGCTTCAAGATCGATATCAAATCTGAAACCGAAGCATCTGATATAATGGATGCAAACCCTGATGATGTGGCAGCTGCCGAAACAGCACCACAAGCAGCGACTGAAGATGCCCCTGTCAGTGATGGTGTGGCTGACGATGTTGCCGCTGAACCATCAGCAGCGACTGACGCAGAACCTGAAGCAACTGATTCAGAAGCAACTGAACCTGAAGCAGTCACCGATTCAGAAGCTGCAGCCTCTGATGAAGCTGCCAGTGACGCTGAATAGGGTCAGGTTCGTAATGAAGTAATCAAAGGAGGTCTGGGATTATGAAAAAAAGAAAAGTGCCGTTACGAAAGGACATTGTGACGGGTGAAATGCATCCCAAAAAAGACTTAGTCCGGGTCGTTAAGAACAAGCAGGATGAAGTTTCCGTAGATCCAACTGGTAAGAAGCCAGGACGCGGTGCTTACATTGCGTTAGACGTTGCAGTTGCCCAACGTGCCAAGAAGGAAAAAACCTTCGATAAGGCATTCGGCATCAAAGTCGAAGCGGATTTTTACGATGAATTGGTGGCCTACGTGGATCACCAACAAGCGCGAAAGGAACTCTTCGGAAATGACGCCTAATCAAGCTTGTTTGAACCTACTGGGCCTTTCACGGCGTGCCAGTAAGCAAATTGCAGGTGAAGGCTTGACCTTAGCTGCGATTCGTAATCAGACGGCCAAGCTAGTCTTTATTGCTAGTGATGCCGGTCCCACGACTGCCAAAAAGTTCCATGATAAGGCCCAATCTTATGATGTTCCTGTGATCGATACCTTTACTAAAGCTGAAATGAATGCGGCGACGGGCAATAAACGAACCGTTTATGCCATTACTGACGCCGGATTTGCCAAGAAAATGGTGGCGATCATGAATCAGTAAAGGAGGGTGAAACTATGGGAAAACAGCGAATTTACGAACTTGCGAAGACCTTGAACGTGCCAAGCAAACAATTGATTGCGCAAGCACAACAATTGGGCTTCGCGGTTAAAAATCATATGTCGACCCTCGGTGACGCTGAAGTCCGCCAGTTAACTGGCGCGGCGACCGTTACCCATCCTAAGTCTCAATCGGCTCCGGCACAGCGGAGTCAGGCGACGCATACCGTCGCCAAAAATGTGACACGAACTGCTAATCAGCAGCAATCCAACTCGCGTCATTTACAGAGTGGTGATTCTTTGAATAATAATCGTAATAATAACCAAAATAATAGTCAAAGTCGCAATAACAATGGCGGCAGCCGGTCTAATGGTAACGCAACCCGGTCCAACAATAATACGCGGACAAACAATAGTCGCAATAACGGCGGCAATGGGGCTAACCGGTCTAATAACAGCAGTAACCGGCCAAATAACAACCGTTCGAACAACAATTCATCGAACCGGTCTAACAATGGCGGTAACCGTTCTAACAACACTAGCAACCGCAGCAACAATAACGGTGGCCAAAACCGGAATAGCAACAACAACCGTAGTTCGAACAGCAACAATTCCAACAACAATCGTTCTAACGGGACGACGAACAGTGCGCGGAATGGTAGCGGCCGCTTCGGTGGTAGTTTGAATAGTAACAACAATGGTGGCGGCAACGGTGGTGGTCGTTATCGTGGTGGTAACAACAATAACCGTCGTCGTAACAACCGCAACAACCGCAACCGCAATAACAATAAGAATCAACGGATTCGCCAAGTGAACAACAAGCCGGCGCCAGTTCGTAAGGACAAGCCGTTGCCAGAAACACTGGTTTACACGGTCGGCATGAACGCCCAAGATTTAGGGAAGTTATTGCACCGTGAACCAGCTGAAATTATCAAGAAGTTATTCATGTTGGGCGTGGCGGTTAACCAAAACCAGTCACTCGACAAGGATACGATTGAAATTTTAGCGACTGATTACGGCATTGACGCCCAAGAAAAAGTTGAAGTTGATGTCACTGACTTGGACAAGTTCTTCGATGACGAAGTGAATAATACCGATAACCTTGAACCACGGGCACCAGTGGTTACTGTCATGGGACACGTTGACCATGGTAAGACGACCTTGCTGGACAAATTACGGCATACTCACGTTACTGAAGGCGAAGCCGGTGGGATCACGCAAGCAATCGGGGCTTATCAAGTTAAGCACGATGGCAAGATCATCACTTTCTTAGATACACCAGGGCATGCGGCCTTTACTGAAATGCGGGCGCGTGGTGCTGATATTACTGATATCACGGTCTTAGTGGTTGCTGCGGATGATGGTGTGATGCCACAAACCATCGAAGCCATCAACCATGCGAAGGCTGCTAAGGTGCCAATCATTGTTGCAGTCAACAAGATTGATAAGCCAGGTGCTAACCCGAACCATGTCATGGAACAATTGACTGAATATGGGTTGATTCCTGAAGACTGGGGTGGCGACACGATCTTCGTTCAGATTTCGGCTAAGTTCGGTAAGAACCTTGACGAATTATTGGACATGATCTTATTACAATCTGAAGTCCTTGAATTAACGGCTAACCCTAAGCAAAATGCGGCTGGGTCTGTCTTGGAAGCCAGCCTTGACCGTGGGAAAGGATCAACTGCGACCTTGC
The DNA here is from genome assembly GCF_018991255.1 of Lactiplantibacillus sp. 30.2.29. Taxonomy (NCBI): domain Bacteria; kingdom Bacillati; phylum Bacillota; class Bacilli; order Lactobacillales; family Lactobacillaceae; genus Lactiplantibacillus; species Lactiplantibacillus sp. 30.2.29. The sequence goes on from NZ_JAGYGU010000001.1 coordinate 18,979, forward strand.
TTGTTCAACAAGGGACGATGCATGTCGGTGATCCAATCGTTGTCGGCAATACCTATGGGAAAGTTCGGACAATGACCAACGACCATGGGAAGCGCATCAAAGAAGCCGTTCCTTCAACCCCAATTGAAATTACTGGGTTGAATGATGTGCCAGATGCTGGCGACCGTTTCGTTGTCTTTGATGATGAAAAGACAGCACGTGACGCCGGTGAACAACGGGCAAAACAAGCCTTAATGGAAGAACGTAAGCAGACGACGCATGTAACCTTGGATAACCTCTTTGATTCTATGAAGCAAGGGGAACTCAAGGAAGTTGACGTGATTATTAAGGCTGACGTTCAAGGTTCTGTTGAAGCCTTAGCTGGTAGCTTACGTAAAATCGACGTTGAAGGTGTTCGGGTCAACATTATCCATACGGCCGTTGGGGCAATCAACGAAAGTGACGTTGCCTTAGCCGAAGCAAGTAACGCCATCATCATCGGGTTCAACGTACGGCCAACGCCACAAGCCAAAGCCCAAGCTGACACAGACGATGTTGATATTCGTTTGCATCAAGTCATCTACAACGCTATCGATGAAATCGAGAGTGCGATGAAAGGGATGCTCGAACCGAAGTATGAAGAAGAAATCACTGGTCAAGCTGAAATTCGTGAAATCTACAAGGTTTCTAAGCTTGGAACTATCGGTGGTGGGATGGTCACTGATGGGGTCATCCACCGCGATTCCGGTGTTCGCGTCATTCGCGATGGTGTCGTGATTTATGACGGTAAGTTAGCTAGTTTACGGCGCTTCAAGGATGATGTGAAGGAAGTCAAGCAAGGCTTCGAACTTGGTCTTCGGGTCGAAGACTACAACGATATCAAAGTTAATGATGTCATTGAAGCTTACGTCATGAAGGAAGTTCCGATTGAATAACCTTTCAAAGGGGGATTAACCGATGGCACAACATTATCGTGTGGGTCGTCTAGAACAGGAAATCGAACGTGAAGTTAATGATATTTTATTAAAACGGGTTCGTGATCCACGGGTCGCAGGTGTGACGATTACTGGCGTCACAGTTACTGGTGACTTACAACAGGCGACCATCTACTACAGTATTTTGTCCGATAAAGCATCCGATGGCGAGAAGACGGCAGCTGGTTTGTCTAAGGCAACTGGCCTGATTCGTAGCGAATTAGGGTCACGACTTAGCATTTACAAGACGCCGGAATTAACGTTTGAACGGGATAACTCTGTTCAGTACGGTAGCCGGATCGATGAATTAATCAATAATTTAAAACGGCAAGACTAACCACTTGCCAAACCAAACGCCCTTGTCGCTATTGTGTGACGAGGGCGTTTTTTTAGTACCCAATTAACGTATTGTGCCCGCTAATTTGGCGTGAATCATGATTAAAACGTGCCAATTGTTTGGTTTACTGTTCGTCAGCCGATGCACTCCCTAATCCGGCCCCTCCAGTCGGGAACCCGCTCGAATGACAGATGAACAACCACCTATCTGGGTACAATTGACCACTGAATATTAGGAGACTGGTCCTTTATTCAAACGTTGAATTCGCGTCTATGATGATTTATAGCATCTAAATACTGATGAGATGATTTGAAGATTATCGATTCATTGGCAATTCGTCTTAAGATAGACGATTGAACTGAAACGTAGAATTAGCTTTCAGTTTGTATTTAAGATTCGACCAATTCAATGTCTAGAGAAAATCTTGATAACGTAAAGTAAGACCGAGGATTTGACGATCCAAACGCAAGAGTGACGAGCCAGAAATCATCAGAAGTCACCCTTACCGGTAATCATTATTCTGACTGGTTACTAAGAATCAGCGATCAGTACATTAAAAATTGGGTCCGCACATGTCTGCCTTTCGAATGCCTGGAAGCCGGCATAGGAAGCATCCACCCCAGAAAGTTTACGATAACTCGCACTGTTTCCAGCGGACCTCAGCTGGCAGCACTTGAACTTAAAAAATAGCACGTTTTAATCATCTATAGTGCCAATTAGGGCGTCGTACAATGCGTATTCAAACTGTTTCCAGCGAACCACAGTTGACAATATTTGAAACAAAATTCCAAATTAAAATGAAATTAGGGTTGACGAATCTAAATGAGAATGTTTTAATATAAACAATCAATGAAACGGAAAGGATAGATGATAATGACTCAATTCAACACGACTGCTTATTATTATGGCTTTGCTTATTTTAGGTAGCGCCCGTATTGGAACCTTAGATACGGACGGCACCTACGTTCGTGTCTAAGCAGAGTCAATTCATCTTGACCAGCTAGACACTGTGAGTCTAGCTGGAATAATAATCATCAATTGTAATTAAAATTTGATGAGCCAACTAGATTATTCAATCTAGCTGGCCTTTTTTATTTCCATTAAGGAGTGGTGGTTTATGCATCAACGACAGTTATCAATTAGTCTCTACTTGAACTATTTTGTCCATGGCATCGGCTTGATTATTTTAACGCAAAATATGCAAGCGCTAGGGCAGCATTGGCAAACACCGTTAGCGACAGTTTCCTACGTTATTTCAGGAATTGGGATTGGTCGATTATTCGCTTACTTTATTCTGGGCAACTTATCAGACCGTTTTGGCCGTAAAGTGTTCGTCAACATCGGGATGGCGAGTTACCTGATTTTCTTCCTCGGGATGGCCGTAGTGACCAACATTCAGGTTGCTTATGGGTTGGCAATTTTAGCCGGGGTGGCGAATTCAGCCCTCGACTCGGGCACGTATACCACGTTTATCGAGATGGGTGGTCGCCAGGGTTCTGCTAATGTCTTACTGAAAGCGTTCATGTCAGCTGGGGAATTCTTGTTACCACTGCTGGTTGCCAACCTTGAAGCCCAGCAACTTTGGTACGGGTGGTCGTTCATGTTGGCGGCGGTCATTTTACTCATCAACGGCGTTTTACTTAATCGGCAGCAGTTTCCTGTTCGTAACCAAGCTAATGCTTCGGCCTTGGCCGTTCGTCAGCAAATCAGTCACGGTCGGCGTTGGCTGGCCACGATTGGGCTCGCGGGATACGGCTACACGTCGATGGCAATCATGATTCTTTACACGCAATGGATCAGCTTATTCGCGACCCGCACGTTTCATTTTTCGGCGATACTCGCACATTGGTTGTTGTCGTTATACAGCATCGGTTCGATTAGCGGCGTGCTCGTGATTTTCTGGTTATTACGCCGCGGTGTGGCAGAGACCAAATTACTAGTGGCGATGAATGTCGGATCCTTAGTTGCATTGTTGGTGATTTGTTACAGTCCAATCGCTGGACTGTCAATGATCGCGGCACTCGCGTTCGGGTTTACCGCGGCTGGTGGTGTGATGCAGGTCGCACTGAACTTATTCATTAAGCTTTACCCGCAAGTTAAGGGACGCGTCACCGGTATTTACTTCACGTTTGGCAGTATTGCGTCCTTCACGATTCCGTTGATTACCGGTTGGCTGTCACAGCAAAACGTGGCGTTGGCCATGCGGTTCGATCTATTGATTGGTGTGGCCGGCATTGGTTGCGTGGGATTAGCGGCCTGGGCAATTCGCAGTCCGAAATCACTGAGTCAAGAACGTCAGCGAATCAACCACATCGACCAACAGATCGTCCGTCTACTCAACGAGCGGTTTGATACGGTCACGGCAATCGGTGAATTAAAACAACAGCAGCAGTTGCCCGTCCTAGATCAACAACGCGAACAACGGGTGTTACATCAAGTTGCCGCCAAGAGCAAACAAACGGCCCACACGCCGTACTTACAAGCAATTTATCAAGCCATTATGCGCAACTCACGCGCTTACCAGACAGATTTGCACGATTTACACAAGGAGGAAATTAATCATGATTAACTACGTCACTGCCGGAGAATCACATGGCCCGCAATTGAGCGGCATTTTAACCGGGATTCCCGCCGGACTTTCATTAGATATCGACGCCATCAATGCGGGGTTAGCCGCGCGACAGGGTGGGTTTGGCCGCGGTAATCGCCAACAAATCGAACACGACACGGTTCAAATTACCGGTGGGGTGCGACATGGTGTGACACTAGGTTCGCCGATCGCGTTAACCATCACCAACCGCGACCACGCGCACTGGTCAGCAATCATGGATCCACTTAGTCCAGCGACTGCGACCAATACGTTACGACAGGTCACACGGCCGCGACCCGGTCATGCGGATTTGGTTGGTGGCATGAAATATGGGCACCGCGACCTGCGCAACGTGTTGGAACGGTCCTCAGCTCGTGAAACGGCCATGCGGGTGGCGATTGGTCAGATTTGCAAACAGTTGTTGGCGCAGTTGGACATTCAGCTAATTGGTTACGTGCAACAGATTGGCGCGACACAAATTCCAGTCGATGGCACCCTGACTGTCAGCCAACTACAAGCACGAGTGAGCCAAAACGATTTGCGGATTGAAGCTAACGATCAAGTTGAAGCGCTGCATGACCTCATCACGGCGACTAAGAAAGCCGGTGATACCCTTGGGGGCATGATTCGCGTCGTTGCTGAAAATGTTCCTGCTGGCCTGGGGAGCTACACGAATTGGGACACCAAGTTAGACGGGCAGTTAGCAGCTGCCGTCATGGGCGTCAACGCGATGAAGGGCGTCGAGATCGGTGATGGCTTTACGGCTGCTGGGCAATACGGAAGTCAAGTAATGGATGAAATCGACTGGGATACGGCTGCCGGCTGGTCCCGTTTGACCAATCATTTAGGCGGCTTTGAAGGCGGAATGACGAATGGCATGCCAATTGTGATCAAAGCCGCAATGAAGCCGATTCCAACCCTTTACAAGCCATTACAAAGCGTCGACATTGCGACTAAAGTTCGTCAAAAGGCTAGCGTTGAACGTTCGGATACGACGGCCATCGTGCCAGCCTCGTTGGTGGTCGAGAGTGTCGTCGCAATTGAACTGGCACGGGCGCTGACCGCCACGTTTGATGGGAGTAACTTGCAACGGCTGCAGCGGATGCTGGCCGACTACCGCGACGAACTTCGGCAATATTAGGACGCCAATATGGAACTTCATACATTAGGTCCCACAGCGACCGATAGTTACGCGGCAGCGCGGACTTATAACCAACGTGTCTGGCAGGGGCAGGCGACGATTGTTGGCCATCCCAGTTTTGAATCGATTTTGACGAATCTGAACGCTTACCAGGGTGCGCAACTCGTGATACCCGCGGCCTTCAAATCGCCAACGCTGTATGCAAGCTGGGGCGATGTCCACTACGCCTTGCTGAATCAGTTGACATTGTGCGATTGTTTTATGACCAAACTGGATCCCTTAGTGGTTGTCCAACGGTTAGATGCCGACAACCAGATTGGCTATACGCACGCCGCAACAGCACAATTGCTCAAACGATTAGTCCAGCGGGTGACAGTCCAAACTGCTGCCAGTAAATACTTAGCGTATCAGGCCTATCAAGAAAATCAGGCCGCCTACGTCTTAACCAACGAAAAAAATGTGACATTAACGCACAATGAACGCCAACTCGCGCGCCTGACACCATCGATGGTGTGGTGCGTCTATCAAATTGATTAGGGATGATGATTGATGATAAAAACATTAACTGGAGCGCCCAAAATCGGCCTCCACGGGACATTAGCGGTTCCTGGCGATAAGAGTTTATCGCATCGCGGTCTGATCTTAGGGGCCATCAGTCAGGGGACAACGACGCTCCACGGCTTTTTACCCGCTGCTGACTGTCTGTCCACTCTGACTGCGCTGCAGGCGTTAGGCGTCCCGATTCACCGCGATGGGACGACGGTTACGATTACTGGGCGCGGGTTACACGGGTTATCCCAACCCAAGCAGCCGCTAGATATGGGAAATGCGGGAACGGCCACTCGGTTACTAGCCGGTTTGTTAGCCGGACAACCGTTTGCAACGACACTGATTGGGGATGCTTCACTGAGCCGTCGTCCAATGGAACGTGTGCGGCAACCTTTGCAGGCGATGGGGGCTCACATTGAGCTAACCGCGGGACATTTACCAATGAGGATTAATGGGCAACGACTACACGGTGGTCATACCGACATGCAGGTAGCTAGCGCGCAAGTCAAAAGTGCCCTGATCCTTGCGGCATTACAAGCGGACGGCCCCAGTACGATCGTCGAACAATTACCGACTCGTGACCATACCGAACGATTATTACGTCAATTTGGTGGCCATATCGAAACTGCGGCGGATGAACGTACGATTACCGTAACGCCACAACCACAATTGCAGGGTCAAACGGTGCAGATTCCCGGCGATTTTTCTTCGGCAGCGTTTTTTCTGACAGCCGCCAGCATCGTGCCAAAAGCCCATATTCGCTTGACCCAGGTCGGACTAAATCCAACGCGCACGGGTCTACTGAATGTTTTGCAGCGGATGGGTGGCCATGTTACCGTAACGCCGCAAACTCAAACCACTGAACCAGTGGGAGATATTGAAGTATCCTGTGCGCAGTTGCATCCGATTCACCTGATGGCTGCTGATATTCCAGCCATTATTGATGAACTGCCATTAGTGGCTTTGTTAGCTGCCACGGCGGATGGTATCAGTACGGTTAGTGGCGCTGCAGAATTGCGCGTCAAGGAGACCGACCGGATTGCGACTATCGTGACTGAGCTGCAAAAACTCGGCGTGGTGATTACGGCCCAACCGGATGGATTTACGATTGATGGTCGGGCAACTTGGCACCAACCAAAAGAGAATTTGGATAGTCATGGTGATCATCGAATCGGCATGATGATGGCGATTGCGGCATTACGGCTCCCTCAACCGACGCAACTCGCAGGTGCCGAAGCAGTCGACATTTCATACCCGACCTTTTTTGAAGATTTAGCACAGCTTTGTCAGGGGGTGCGTGTATGACAACGGTCTTAGTCAAGGGGATTGGTTTAATTGGTAGTTCATTGGCATTAGCAATCAAACAAGCTCACCCGGAAATGCGGGTGCTCGGGAGTGACTGCGATGTCGCCAGTCTGAGCTATGCCCAACAGCAAGGCATCATTGATGCGGCCGTTAAGGATTGGCAGGCTGCCGCACTGCAAGCGGATGTCATTTTGTTGGCGGGACCGGTCAATGTCATCGTGGCAGACTTAAAAACGCTCGCGACCTTAACACTGAAACCCAACGTGCTGGTCACGGATGTTGGTAGTACCAAACAACAAGTTGTACAAGCCGCACAGCCGTTACAACAACGGGGGATCAACTTTATCGGTGGTCACCCGATGGCAGGGTCGCATAAGTCAGGGGTGACGGCCGGTCGCGCGGATTTGTTTGAGAATGCCTTTTACTTTTTGATTCCTGGTCGCACGTCCGATACCGTCGTGACGCAATTACAAACGTTACTGTCGGCGACGCGGGTTAAATGGTTGACGGTGACGGCGCGCCAACACGACCGAATCGTGGGCCAGTTGAGCCATTTGCCGCACGTGGTTGCCGCCGCACTCGTCAATCAGACCCAACAGGTGTTGGCCGATTCACCATTAGGCTTGCGACTCGCTGCCGGTGGCTTTAAAAGCATTACCAGAATTGCCAGTTCTGATCCAACGATGTGGACGGCGATTTTGGCCACTAACGCTGAACTCGTAACCAGTGAATTGCAGGGCTATATTGACCGATTGAGTGACATTAAGACGGCCATCACTCATCAAGATGCGACTCGTGTTCATGAGTTTTTTGCGACGGCCAAAGTCACCCGTGACCGGCTTGGACCAGAACAACTGGGTGGGCTACCTAACTTTTATGACCTGTTTTTAAACGTGCCTGACCAGGTTGGGGCGATTGCGGATGTCACTCAACGTTTGGCAGCTGCAAAGTTGAGCTTGGTGAATATTCATATTTTAGAAATTCGAGAAGAAATCGACGGCGTTTTACAGCTGACGTTCAACGATGCCGTTGCACAAAATGAGGCGGCAACTTTATTAACGACAGCCGGATACCAGATCGTGAGGAGGAATTAATTAATGATGCAAGCAATTTTAATTGGATTTATGGGTAGTGGCAAGACAACGGTCGGCCGGATTCTAGCGCGCAGTCTAGCAACTGCCCACGCGGATTTGGATGACTTGATCGTCCAACAAGCGGGGCGGCCAATTACGACGATTTTTGCTGAACAGGGTGAGGCCTACTTCCGACAGTTAGAACACCAAACCCTGTTGCGTGCGCTTCAAGCAACCGGGGTGCTTTCAACCGGTGGCGGTACACCGACGATTGAGATGAATGCGGTTAGTCTAAAACAAAGTACGGTACCCGTCATTTGGTTAACTGCAAATGATGACACGATTATTCAGCGGGTCCAACAAGATTCCGGGCGGCCACTAGTCAATCAATTAGACCAGACAAGCCTACTCGCGCTCAAACGGCGTCGCCAAGCGTTATATGCCGATGTCGCCGACTTAACGATCGCCACCGACCAATTGACGCCCGCGCAAATTGCTGACCAGATTCAGGACTGGCTCAGCGATCAGCGTGCGGTACGGCAGGCTGAATAAGTATCACGGCTTGTGCGTCATGAATGATGGTTGAAACGTGCCATTTAGTTGGATTACTGTTCGTCAGCCGATGCGCTTCCTAGTCCGACTTCCGGGGCCGGCTGACAACGCTGGAACAGGGCGGACATCGATTTGAACTCACGCAGAAACCCACTGCGCAATTTCAAATACGAGTCTTCTTCTAGCCCGGAAAACCCGCCCGGACAAGAAGAATTTCGCCCTTGAGCATTGTCCGCCAGCCCCTACAGTCGGGAAGCCGTTCGAATGGCAGATGAACGGCCACTAATCTTGGTGCAATTGACCATTGAATATTAAAAGACGGGCCCTTCATGCGAACTTTGAACAACAACATTGATGATAATTTGTGGTGCTCATTTACCAGTAAGTCTGAAGATTATCACTTGATTCAATGGAAATTAGGCTAAAAATCAGACGATAAAATTGCCATCAGTGTAGAATTTGAGGTTTTAACGGTTGTGTCGACAAAGAAAGTTCCGTTAATGTTCAGCTATGCTGATGGTTCATCGTTTTACAGCACGGATAAGTCAGTTTGAATATTAATGAAAATTAGTGAAATTTGTCTTACCGGCGAATATCAAAATGGCTGTTATTAAGTGTCAACGACCATTCCATTAAAAGGTTGGGTCCACACATATCTGCCTTTCGAATACCATCCAGGCTGGAAGGTATTTCTGACAATGCTCAGCGTTTTTCAGAGTGTGAGGTTCAGACGGGTTGGGACTGAGGATTAGCCTAGCTAGAGCGTTAAGCGGTGAATTTCCGCTTGGCGCTCTGGCGTAGCTAACCGGAAGTCCCAGTCTGACCCGAACACGTTTCATCCATACTGCAGCTAACGTGAAAGACCAGTATTTAAGACGTGGGTTCTCGGCTTAAATCTGTGTCCATCGCGTTCCAGCGTTGTCAGAAATGCCTGGAGGCCGGTATAGGACGTTTCTATCGCTGAAAGTTTACGTAAACTCGAGCCGTTTCCAGCGGGCCTCAGCTGGCTGCTTTTGAACTTAAGAATTGGGATCTTTTAACCATCTTTAGTGCCAGCTCACAATGTATCATTGCCATTAAATGCATAATATCAATCACATCATAACCGCGCTTGCTCTAAACCAGCGCGGTTTTTGTGCGGCAAGTGAGTAATTAGGTCGGACAGTAGCTAATAATTACTGATCAGTGGATACGATGAATTCACGTATTAATCCGCTTACATATTGGGTGGATGTGGTATACTGAAAAATGTCGATTAATCTGCTTTTCGTGGTGCCATGACCGCATTAGCGATGGTAGGTCAGCAGCTGACTTAGCGAGAACAGTGATTAATCCGGATGAGAACGAAATACCATTAATCTAACCGAAACGATTAAATGAACGATTATTAGAGGAGTTTTTTATGTTAAACGGGATTCTACCATTATATAAACCACGCGGAATGACTAGTTTTGACTGCGTTGCAAAAATTCGGCGGTTGTATCAAACCCGCAAAGTTGGTCACTCTGGGACGCTGGATCCAAATGTGGACGGTGTCTTGCCGATTTGTATCGGGAATGCGACCAAGGTCGTGCAATTTCTAGTGGCTTCTGGTAAAGAATATCAGGGCAGTATTACACTGGGCTTCGCCACAACGACTGAAGACTTAGATGGTGATGAAATCGCTCGTCAAGCTGTCGATGCCCCGTTTTCTGATGCCGCTATCGATGACGCACTCGCCCAAATGACGGGTGACATCACGCAGATTCCGCCCATGTTTTCGGCGGTCAAAGTTAATGGACGGCGGCTCTATGATTATGCCCGGCATGGTGAGACGGTCGAACGGCCGCAACGGCACGTGACGATTACCAGCTTCAAACAACGCCAGCCCGCAACTTATGATTCAGAAGCCAAGACGCAGACGATTTATTTCACGGTCGCCTGCAGTAAAGGGACCTACGTCCGCACGTTAGCCGTTGATGTGGGCCGGGCACTCGGGGTTCCAGCCGTCATGAGTGACCTGACGCGCCTCAAGAGCGGCGGTTTTACCCTTGATGAAACGGTGACTTTTGAAGAAATTGCGGCGCATGCAGATGCCGGGACAGCTGGCGAATTGCTAGCACCTATCGACAAAGCGCTCAGTCAATACCCACGGGTGACTCTGACTGATGAACAGTGGCAGCGCGTTAAGAACGGTGCCCCGATTTCAGCCGCTGAGGGGCAACAATCCGCACCAGATGCGAACACGATGGTTGCGTTAGTTTACCAAAACAGCCTAAAATGTCTATATAGTTATCGACCGGACGAACAGCGGTACAAGCCGTTTAAAATGTTTGCGGTCAATTAAGGAGTTTTTGTCATGCAGGTGATTAATTTAAAGTACCCCGTGGCGGCGAGCCAAATTCCCGCTGGGCCAATTGTCTTGGCGCTCGGTTTTTTTGACGGCGTTCACCGCGGACATCAACAAGTTGTCGCAACTGCGCGTCAAGCCGCCCAAACTCAGGGGGCCAAGCTCGCAGTGATGACGTTTGACCAGCATCCCTCGGTCGTTTTTCAGCATACGGATCCGAAAGAGGTGCGCTATTTGACCACGATCGACCAAAAGACCACACTGATGGCCGAACTAGGCGTCGATATTTTATACGTGCTGCATTTTGATGCAACGGTCGGTGCCATGCCACCGCAAACGTTCGTTGACCAGCTGATTGTGGGACTACACGCCACCACCGTCGTCGCAGGCTTTGATTACACGTATGGTCCGGCTGATATCGCGAATATGCAACGGCTCAACGACTATGGCCGCGACCGGTTTAACATTATCGAAGTGCCCAAAGCGGAGTTGGATGCTGAAAAAATCAGCTCTACACGCATTCGACAGGCATTGGATGACGGCCAAATTGACGTCGCCAACCGTTTATTAGGCTATCAATATGAAACTGCCGGTGAGGTCGTCCATGGTGAAGCCCGTGGAAGGACGCTTGGATTTCCGACTGCCAACGTGGCGCATGATTCGAATACCAGAGTGCCGGGAATCGGCATTTATGCGACGATGGTCAAAACGGGCAGTCAATGGGTGATGGGGATGGCCTCAGTTGGGCGCAACGTCACGTTCGGCGATCATCGGCCGATTACCGTTGAAATTTATTTGCTCGATTTTCATGGTGACTTATACGGTCAGCATTTGACCGTTCGGTGGGGTCACCGAATGCGCGGGGAAATCAAATTTTCTGGCGCGGATGCGCTTGTCGAGCAGTTAAAACATGACGAACAAGCGACGCGTGATTATTACGACGCACACCCATTCCAAGCAACACCACGGTTACAAGTGACAGCACAATCAAATTCATTGGAGGCATAGATGATGGATACAAGCACAATTTTTCAACACGGCACACTCGGTTTACTCGTTCCTGGTTTATTTGATGGCACGATTACGGCTGGTGAACTCTTAACGCATGGAGACACGGGCATCGGGACGTTGGACGGGTTGAACGGAGAGGTCATTATTTTGGATGGCCATGCTTATCAGGCACGTGAAGACGGTCAGATCCGCGAGATTGCGGCTGATGAGACCTTGCCATTTGCATCGGTGCACTTTGAAAAGCCAACGATCAGTGCACAACTTGCTGACCTGAAGCAAGCTGACTTTGAACAACAAGTGATTCGTGATTACCGGTTGACCAACGTGTTTGCCGCGATTCGTGTCGACGGGACGTTTGCCAAGGTCAAGACCCGGGTTGCGCCACGGCAGGAGCCACCTTACAAGACATTGGTTGAAGCAACGGCGACCCAACCAGAATTTACCGGTGAAAACGTCGATGGCACGATCATTGGCTACTATGCACCACACTTGTTCCAGGGTGCGACGGTAGGTGGCTTCCATTTGCACTTTCTCAGTGCTGACCACCAATTAGGCGGCCACTTACTGGGCTTTGAAATTGCGCAAGCGACGTTGAAAGTGCAACATTTTGCTGATTTCCACGTGCACTTGCCAATTGATAATGAAGCTTATTTACAAGAACAATTTGATAATGAAACGATCGACCACGCCATCAATAAGGCGGAACGCTAGACTAGAACAGTCAACGACGGTGCTTTGTTGCTTGGTTGGAATCAAACTCGGCTCTCGGAAATGAATCATTTCTGGGAGTTTTTTAGTTGGCGCCCTGTTTGAAGGCTGGCTGCTAATTGAAACTTGCTTGACAATGCTTGAATGACTGATACAACGAGGTGCGTTTAAGACCATCAACTCGGGCCTGACAAACTAACAAACACGATACAGGCATCCCACTTGCATTGCCTAATTAAAGGGTGTATATTAGCACTCGAAGGTTAGGAGTGCTAAAACTGATCAAGGTGAAGCCAGCCTTTACATGGCAATGGTTTCTGAAATGAAATCAGTGACATTCTTTTCCAGAAATACTTTGTCTTTCCTTGACTTTCGTCGGGGGGGTTGTTATATTAGTAATTGTGTTAGCACTCCATTAAGTTAAGTGCTAAAAAGAGGTGATGATCACGTTAACTGAACGACAAAGCCTAATTTTAACGGCAATTGTCCGTGACTATACCGAGGGCGGTAATCCAGTCGGCTCCAAAACGTTGGTTCAAGAACTACCGATGAAGGTCAGTTCGGCAACGATTCGTAATGAAATGGCGCATTTGGAAGAATTAGGGTTAATCGTCAAAACGCATTTGTCTTCAGGTCGGATTCCATCGATCAAAGGGTATCGCTACTATGTTGATCATATTTTGAAACCCGAAAAGGTTGATAGCCAAGACTTGAAGGTGATTCAACATTCGCTAGGTGGCGAGTTTCATAAGATTGATGAAATCGTGGCTCAGTCAGCGGATATTTTATCACAGCTCACGAGTTACACGACTTTTACGCTGCGACCAGAGTTAAAGGACAGTCGCTTAAGTGGATTTCGATTGGTGCCATTAGGTAATCACCAGGTCATGGCTATTCTGGTGACGAATAACGGTGATGTCGAGAACCAGACGTTTACGATTCCTAATGATATTTCGGGAGACGAGCTCGAACCAGTCGTTCGCTTTATCGATGATCAACTGGTTGGCCTGCCGTTACAAGACGTCCTCCGTCAATTGAATCATGAGATTCCAATGAAGCTTGCACAGTACTTGCAAGATCCAGATGGGTTCTTAGATATCTTTGGCAGTGTGTTGTCCAAGGCAGCTTCTGAGCGGTTCTATGTTGGCGGTAAGTTGAATCTATTCAACTATACCGACCAGCAGAGCCCTAAGGAATTAAGGTCATTGTACTCGTTACTGGATCAAACAGATCGCTTAGCTAATGTGATTGGCCCACCTGGTCAGCACATTCAAGTGCGTATCGGTAATGAGATCACCAACGATTTGCTGAAGAACTACAGTTTAATCACGGCGACTTACGATGTTGATCAGCACGGTCAAGGGGTCATTGCACTGCTTGGACCGACCGCAATGCCGTACTCGCGGATGATTGGACTGATGGGCGCGTTCCAGCGTGAACTGGCCCGCAAATTATTAGATTACTACCGGTACTTTGACGAGTGACGGACGGGGAGATGAAAACATTGGCAAAAAAATCAACGCGTGCGACGTCTGAGGAGACTCAGTCGACGTCCACTGATTCAGCGACAACTTCAACTGCCAGTGAAACTGCAAAGGCAGCAACGAGTGCAACTGAGCAAGCCGAGCAAACTGCAAAAGCCACTCAAGTTGACCCACAAGCGCAGCAAATTGCTGATTTAAAAGCGCAGTTAGCTGATAAAGACGATCAATTACTACGCGCACAGGCCGAAATCGTTAACATGCAAAACCGCAACAAGAAAGAACAAGCGGCGTTGCTCAAGTATGACGGTCAGGCTCTCGCAAAAGACGTTTTACCAGTTCTAGATAATCTGGAACGGGCGTTAGCAACTGAAGCGGACGATGAAGCGGCCCAACAGTTGAAGAAGGGTGTTGAGATGGTCTATGGTCATCTACAAGATGCTTTGAAGAAACATGGGGTCACTGAAGTTGCGGCTGCGGGTGAAAAGTTTGATCCAAACGTTCACCAAGCTGTTCAAACAGTGCCGGTCGATGATGATCACCCAGCTGATACGGTGGTTCAAGTCTTACAACGGGGTTACCTGTTGAAAGATCGGACCCTCCGTCCAGCGATGGTCGTTGTGGCACAATAAATCAAAAAATAAAATTAATTTAAAAGAGGTTTGTTAATTTATGGCAAGTAATAAAATTATCGGGATTGACCTCGGGACTACTAACTCTGCGGTAGCGGTTCTTGAAGGTACAGAACCTAAAATTATCACGACTCCTGAAGGTGGCCGGACGGTGCCATCAGTAGTTGCTTTCAAAGATGGCGAAACTCAAGTTGGTGAAGTTGCTAAGCGGCAAGCGATCACCAACCCAAATACGGTTGCTTCAATCAAGCGTCACATGGGTGAAGCAAACTACAAAGTTTCTATCGAAGGTAAAGACTACACCCCACAACAAATTTCAGCGATGATCTTACAATACATCAAGGGCTTTGCTGAAGATTACCTTGGCGACACAGTTGAAAAAGCGGTCGTTACGGTACCTGCTTACTTTAACGATGCGCAACGGCAAGCCACCAAGGATGCTGGTAAGATTGCCGGTTTAAACATTGAACGGATTATTAACGAACCAACTGCCGCTGCTTTGGCATATGGTTTGGATAAGACCGACAAAGATGAAAAAATCTTAGTTTATGACCTTGGTGGTGGGACTTTTGATGTCTCTATCTTGGAATTAGGCGACGGGGTCTTCGAAGTGTTATCAACGAATGGTGATACTCACCTTGGTGGTGACGACTTTGACCAAAAGATCATCGACTGGTTAATTGCCAACTTCAAGGCTGACAACGGTGTCGACTTGTCACAAGACAAGATGGCCTTACAACGGTTAAAGGATGCTGCTGAAAAAGCGAAGAAGGACCTCTCTGGGGTTTCTGAAGCACAAATCAGCTTACCATTCATTTCCGCTGGTGCCAGTGGCCCATTGCATTTGGAAACTACGTTAACGCGTGCTAAATTCAACGAATTGACTTCTGACTTAGTTGAAAAGACACGGATCCCAGTTGAAAATGCGTTGAAGGATGCTGATTTATCCGCTAGCGACTTAGACGTTGTTATCTTAAATGGTGGTTCTACTCGGATTCCAGCCGTTCAAGAAGCCGTTGAAAAGTGGACTGGCAAGGAATCTAACCACTCCATCAACCCTGACGAAGCGGTTGCTTTAGGTGCAGCAGTTCAAGGTGGTGTGATTACCGGTGATGTTAAGGACGTTGTTTTACTTGATGTAACGCCACTTTCACTTGGTATTGAAACCATGGGTGGGGTCTTCACTAAGTTGATCGATCGTAACACGACGATTCCAACTAGCAAATCCCAAGTCTTCAGTACGGCAGCCGATAACCAACCAGCTGTTGACATTCATGTCTTACAAGGTGAACGGCCAATGGCAGCTGACAACAAGACACTCGGTCGGTTCCAATTAACGGATATTCCGGCTGCACCTCGTGGGGTTCCTCAAATCGAAGTTAAGTTCGATATTGATAAGAACGGTATCGTGAACGTTTCTGCTAAGGATATGGGCACGAACAAAGAACAGAAGATTACCATCAAGAGTTCATCGGGTCTTTCTGACGATGAAATTGATCAAATGGTCAAGGAAGCCAAGGAAAACGAAGATGCCGACAAGAAGCGTAAAGAAGAAGTTGACTTGAAGAACGAAGTTGACCAATTGATCTTTACGACTGACAAGACTTTGAAGGAACTTGAAGGTAAAGTTTCTGAAGACGAAGTTAAGAAGGCACAAGATGCTCGCGATGCTTTGAAGAAGGCACAAGACGATAACAACATTGACGAAATGAAGGCCAAGAAGGATGATTTGAACAAGATCGTTCAGGACTTATCCGTTAAGTTGTATCAACAAGCTCAAGAAGCTCAGGGTAGTCAAGCTGGTGCTGACGGCAGTGCCGCTGGTAACACAGATTCAGCCAAGAGCGGTGATGACAACACGGTTGACGGTGACTTTGAAGACTTGGATAAAGACAAGGACAAGAAGTAAAATCGTCAGAACAAAAGGCCAAGGCCACGTGGCTTTGGCCTTTTTAGTTCAAATATGCTAGTATTAATGAGACTTAATTTAAGGTTCATTAGGAGGTTACAATGGCAGAGCAAGACTTATATAAGGTTCTGGGTGTTGAAAAGGATGCCAGTCAGGACGAAATCAAGAAAGCGTATCGGAAGCTTTCGAAGAAGTATCATCCTGATTTGAACCATGAACCTGGCGCGGAAGAAAAATTCAAAGCAGTCAACGAAGCGTACGAAACACTCGGTGACGCCCAAAAACGGGCTCAGTATGATCAATTTGGGTCAACTGGTGGCCAACAAGGCTTTGGCGGTGGTGCCGGTGGGTTTGGTGGTCAAGACTTTGGCGGCTTCGGTGGCGGTGGCTTCGAAGATATTTTCAGTTCGTTTTTCGGTGGCGGTGCTGGTGGCTCACGGCGAGCTAATCCAGCTGGTCCGCAACAGGGACGCGACTTACAATATGAGATGTCACTGAAGTTTGAAGATGCCATCTTCGGCAAGAAGACCACGATCACTTATAATCGCGAAGAACAATGTAAGACTTGTGAAGGTACCGGTGCTAAGCCAGGGACTTCGCCAGTAACTTGTTCGAAGTGTCATGGTGCTGGGTACATTCAAGTTCAGACGAATACCCCACTTGGTCGGATGATGAGCCAACAAGTCTGTGACGTTTGTCATGGGACTGGTAAGGAAATCAAGGACAAGTGTGCCACTTGTGGTGGGACTGGCCATACTGAACAAAGCCATTCCATCAAAGTGACGGTTCCAGCTGGGGTTGAAGAAGGCCAACAAATGCGTCTTCAAAACCAAGGTGAAGCCGGGACGAACGGTGGTCCTTACGGGGATCTGTTCATCATCTTTAGAGTTGAACCTAGCAAGGATTTTGAACGGGATGGCGCGACCATCTACTTCAAGTTGCCAATCGACTTTGTTCAAGCGGCCTTGGGTGATGAAGTTCAAGTCAAGACGGTTCACGGTGACGTTAAGTTGAAGATTCCGGCTGGAACTCAGACGGGAACGACTTTCCGGCTTCGTGGCAAGGGTGCGCCACGTTTACGTGGTAACGGGAACGGTGACGAACGGGTCACGGTCAACATTGAAACGCCTAGCCATTTGAACAAAGGCCAAAAAGAAGCGTTGAAGAGTTTTGCCAAAGCCAGCGGTAAAACGGTCGCCGGTAACGGCAAGAGTTCACTCTTCGATAAGTTACGCGGTGTTTAACGCCAGTCAATTCATTCCAGAATCGTACAAGTAGCAGTCGATCATCTTTCATGAAAATGAAAGGTGACCGACTGCTTTTTTTCGTGGCCTTGTAAAGTGAGACCACTCTGTTTATTAACTAACTTTTCAGTAGCGCGGTTTTTGCTCAAACGGTTACATTATCCTGTCATCTCGTGAATCGTGAGTGCTAGAATTAGTCAAGGAGGTGAAGTAATACGTCGTTAACGTGTGGGGGCCTAACGTTGATGTTACAAAACCGTTACAAATATGTCATGTTCAGACACGCAAATGCAGGTTTTTGTTCTTTTTGAGGTATCGCCCGTACAAGCACCTGTTCGGTTGGTACACTGATATTTGAACTTAGCGTCCTATTAGCAAATAGCGCTAATATCACCAATCAGTTCGTAATTGATAGCTAATGGGGAGGTTCATCATTGTGAAGCGAAGCAAACTTTTAGTCACAGTTTTGCTTGGACTGCTGATTGTTGGTGCTGGGGGCGGCTACTATGTCTATCATACCGAGCGACAGGCCGCAATTGCTAAGAAACAACAAACAAAAAAGGCGCGTAACAAAAAAGCAGCCTTGAAAGACAGTATCTTGAGTCAGAAGGTTAATCAAACCTCGTTTTCAAACAACCAGGATACGAATCAACAGATTACTAAAATACTCAATCTAAGCCATTTTGTTGGTTCAGCCTTGGTCGTCAAGAACGACCACGTCATTTACCAACGGGCCTTTGGTTACGCGAACAAAGCGAAAAACGAACGTAATCAAGTCGATTCTAAGTATCAGATTTTATCGATTCAAAAGTCGATGACGGCCGTTGGTATTATGCAGCTCGTCAAAGCGGGGAAAATTAAGTTGACTGACCCGATTTCGATGTACTATCCAACACTCAAGCACGGACGTCAGACGACGATTCGGCAGATGTTGGATATGACCACGGGATTTCGACTTAAGAACGGGTCAAAGGAGTACTTGCCGGAGAATAAAGTCATTGATTACGCGAAACACAATGTCTACTATTATCCGGACAAGAATGGCATCTCGAATTACTCATCGGTCAATTTCTTACTATTGGCGGGTATTATTCGTCAAGTCACGGGGGAAAGTTATCAACATTTCTTCACGGAGCGGTTTATTGATAAGTTGGACTTACAATCGACTGGTTTTCTGATTCATGGTCAAGGCCAACGCGCCACGACCGGATATCGCGGACCGGCTGATCAAACGGTTCCAGATTATCAAGAAACAATGCCAGAAACTAAGGCACAGATGGCCAATGAGTTAGGCACAGGACAAGTTTATATGAGCGTTCACGACTTATTTACAGTCGAAAGCGCGATTTTGAAAGGTAAATTGCTTCCTAAAAAGGATGTGGCAATTTTACACACCCGGACTGCAACTGGTGAATATGGTGGCGGGGTTTATAACATTAGCAATGGGATCCGGTCGCACGGACTGGGCTATGGTTATGAATCAAGCGTCTTCTTGTCACCGGATGGCAAGACCGGGGTCGTCTTAATGAGCAATTATTATCGGAAAGCTGCACCAATTCAGCCTGCAGCTAATAAAATTTTTGCCGATTTAATGAATGGTAGTATCAAATAACGTATTTCGTGATATTAGGGGAGGTGAAAGCATGTTTGCAAAGTTGAAAGCTTGGTTTCAACGGCCGGTTGTTCAATTCATTGCACTTACAGTCTTCTATTTTGCTGTCATGCTTGCCTTGGTTTATCTGTATGGGTATAGCGGAATCAACCAAGCGAAATTTATTTACAACGAATTTTAATTAGGTACCGTAACAGTATTGTTTGGGGGGAGTTTTAATTATGATTAAGAATATCATTACAACCATCGATGATTATGCACGGACACAACCCGACAAAGTGGTCTATGACGTGCAGGGGACCACACACACGTATGCTGAATTAAAGGTATACTCCGATGCTCTGGCGGCGCATCTTGATACGCTAGATTTACCAGCTAAGGATCCAATCATTGTCTTTGGTGGTCAGACTTTCGAAATGATTGCGACCTTCCTGGGCGTGGTCAAATCCGGTCGGGCGTATATTCCAATCGATACGCATTCACCAAATGAGCGGCTCACGATGATTAATGAGATTGCCAAACCAGCGGCCGTCATTGCGGTGGTCGATCTACCAACGGGGGTTGGCACGACACCGGTGATTACGCCAGACCAATTGGACGCGATCTTCGCAACGCCGGTCGATTATCAGGCGGACCACGTCGTTAGTGGCGATGATAATTACTACATTATCTTTACGTCCGGAACGACGGGGATGCCGAAAGGGGTTCAGATCAGTCACGACAATCTGGTCAGCTACGTGGATTGGATGTTAAGCGACGACTTTGGGTTACCAGACCAACCGAATTCCTTATCACAACCACCGTATTCCTTTGACTTGTCAGTGATGGATGTCTATCCAACATTGGCTTTAGGGGGCACGTTATACGCGTTGCCAAAAGCCGTGACTGATGACTTCAAACAGTTATTTGCCGCGCTACCAACGTTGCCGATCAATGTCTGGGTCTCAACGCCTTCCTTCATGGATATCTGCTTGTTGGAACCACAGTTTAACGCCGAGAATTTACCAAGTTTGACGCACTTCTTATTCTGTGGTGAGGAATTGACCCACAAGACAGCGGCGGCTTTAAAGAAGCGGTTCCCAGATGCCCGGATTTTTAACACTTATGGGCCAACGGAAACCTGTGTCGCCGTCACCCAAATCGAAATCACCGACCAAGCACTCGCCAAGTACGACCGGTTACCAATTGGTTATGCGAAGGCAGATACGCAGATGTTGGTCGTTGATGATAATGGCGAGCCAGTACCGAATGGGACGGAAGGTGAGCTGATCATTGCCGGGCCATCCGTTTCTAAGGGGTATTTAAACAATCCTGAGAAGACGGCCAAAGCGTTCTTCGAATTGGACGGGCAACGTGCTTACCATTCTGGTGATATTGGCACGATGGACGCGGACGGGTTATTCCGTTACCGCGGCCGGGTCGATTTCCAGATTAAAATGCACGGTTACCGAATCGAATTAGAAGAAGTCGACCACTTCTTAGCACAACAACGTCACATCAAACAAGCTGTGGCCGTACCAAAATATGATAAAGAGCACAAAGTGACCCAAATGATTGCCTATGTCGTGCCAAAGCCAAATGACTTTGAAAGTGACTTTGCGTTGACGACCGCGATCAAGAAGGACCTGCAAGGAATGATGATGGAATACATGATTCCACAACGGTTCGTCTATCAAACGAGCTTGCCATTAACGCCTAACGGTAAGATTGATGTCAAGTCGATTATTAAAGAGGTTAACCCAGAATGATTTCATTTGACCCGTACGGTAACCCAACGTACTTTGTGCTGCTCTTTATCGCGTTGGTGCCGTTAATGATCGGTTTGTTATATGGTCGGCGTTCACACTGGTACGAGTCACTGATTTCCTTCGTTTTCTTGATGTTAACGTTTGGTGGGGTCAAGTGGCGTACTGGGATTGCGCTAATTGTATATTTGATTTATCAAATCGCCCTGGTCTGGTTGTATTCCAAGTATCGACAACGACCAGATTCACCGAATAAAGGGTGGGTGTTCGTCGTCAGTGTGATTTTAGCGATTATTCCACTAGCCGTCGTCAAAATCACGCCAGCGGTCGCCCACGGTGCGAATTCCATCATCGGTTTCTTGGGGATTTCCTATCTGACGTTCAAAGTCGTTCAGATGATCATGGAAACACGTGATGGTGTGATTAAGGAGTTCCATCCCGTCCTGTTTGGGCAGTTCCTACTGTTCTTCCCAACGATTTCTTCCGGGCCAATTGATCGGTATCGGCGGTTTGTCAAAGATTATGACAGTGTGCCGAACCGTGAAAAGTACTTGGGATTAGTCGAAAAGGGGATTCGCTACATTTTCTTAGGATTCCTGTATAAGTTTATCTTGGCTTATATTTTTGGGACGCGGATGCTACCAGTTGTCGAACACGCTGCACTGCAAGCTCACGGGTTATCCTGGGCGCTAGTCGGTGTGATGTATGTCTACAGTATGGACTTGTTCTTCGACTTTGCCGGCTATAGTTTATTCGCCGTTGGGGTCAGCTACCTGATGGGTGTTGAAACGCCAATGAACTTTAATCAGCCGTTCAAGTCGAAAAATATCAAGGACTTCTGGAATCGTTGGCACATGACGTTGTCCTTCTGGTTCCGCGACTTTATCTACATGCGCCTCGTCTTCTTTATGATGAAGCACAAAGTCTTCAAGAGTCGGATCACGACGGCCAATGTTTGTTATGTCATTAATATGTTGATCATGGGGTTTTGGCACGGGGAAACGTGGTACTACATCGTCTATGGGCTATTCCATGGCTTTGCGATGGTCATCAACGATGCTTGGTTGCGCTACAAGAAGAAGCATCAAGCGCAGTTGCCATCCAACAAGTTCACCGAATACTTCGCGATTTTTCTCACGTTCAACGTCGTTTGTTTCAGTTTCTTGATCTTCTCAGGATTCCTGAACACGTTATTCTTCGGCGGCCGGCCATAAATTAAGTACACTTAAGGGAGCGTAATAACTATGGATGATACAAAAGCAACAGTTTTATCAATTTTAGCGGATTTAACGGGGGAAGACGTTTCCAGCAATATGGACGTCAACTTGTTTGATGAAGGAATCCTGGACTCAATGGGTTCTGTTCAATTATTATTGGAACTTCAAAATCAATTAGGTATCGAAGTGCCGGTCTCTGAATTTCAACGGTCAGAATGGGACACACCGGCTAAAATCGTATCAAAGGTTGAGAACTTGCAATGAAGGTCTCCACACGCCTTTTTAAGATTTTTGGGCCAATTATTTTGGCAGCTGTCTTATTATTGGCCGTACTGCTTTCACCGTTCTCATTCGGATTAAATCATATCTCCAAGGAAACCGAAAAAACGGCCGCCGTCTCACTTTCGTCCAACGTTTTAAAGGGTCGATTAGTGAAGCGCCAAGCCTTGAGTGATGGTTATGTGCCATTCTTCGGTTCATCGGAATGGTCGCGATTTGATCCCATGCATCCGTCCGTACTGGCAGAAAAGTATCACCGGAGTTACCGGCCATTCTTGCTCGGTGCCCGGGGGACCCAGTCACTGACCCAGTATTTCGCGATGCAGTCCGTGAAAAAGCAGATTACAAATAAGAAGGCTGTCTTTGTAATTTCGCCACAATGGTTTGTCCCACAAGGTACGCGAAAAGATGCCTTTACGTACTACTACTCACCATTGCAGACCATCGACTGGCTACAAGATGAGCATAATTCCGAAATGGACCGTTATGCGGCACAACGTCTGCTACAAATGCCGTCTGGTTCATCGGACCGAGTTTTGGAAGGCGCCTTAGCCCGTGTGGCCGCTGGGTTCAAGCCAACCAGTGCCCAAATGGCTTATATCAATTATAAGGCTCGGGTGCTCGGTAGTGAGGATGAATTCTTCTCACGCTTTGGAATTTCAGGTAAGAACTTGAATACGGTCAATGTGCAAGCCAAGAAGCTGCCATCGACGTATAACTTTAACCAATTGGACCAGTTAGCTGGAAAGATTGGGGCTGCACAAACGACTTCTAATGATTTGGAAATTAGTAATCAATTCTGGAACACTAAGCTCAAACGTAACTACAAGCGACTTAAGGATTCACAGCGTCACTTGAATTACACGAAGTCACCAGAATTTGCCGATTTCCAATTAGTCTTGAATCAGTTCGCGAAGACGCATACTGATGTCTTGTTCATCATTCCACCGATTAATCAGCGCTGGGCCTCATACACGGGCCTGTCCATGAAGATGATTGGGCAGTTTGATAAGAAAATTCAGTATCAACTTCGCAGCCAAGGGTTTAATAACATCTTGGACCTGACTCAGGATGGCAATCAAGATTACTTCATGACTGATACCATTCATCTTGGTTGGCGAGGCTGGTTAGCGGTCGACCAAAAAGTTGATCCGTTCCTGACCAAGAAGACGAAACCCGTTCATTATCACATTAATGACAACTTCTATTCGAACAAATGGCAGGAACTTAAGCCTAGTCAAATCAACAGTTTCAAATAAGCTGTCGTAATTGAAGAGCGTCGCTGCAAGGACTCGCTGAGTCGGATTGCAGCGGCGCTTTTGTCGGTTGAGTCCATGTGATGATGACCAAACGAGGCCGGGACGATGTTGACAGCAGTCGTAAAACCAGTAGCTGGGATGGCGGCTGATGTGCACTTACGGTGCTGGTGAGTGTCACAAATGGTCTTGATGGGTCGTGGATGACGGTCACGGCAATAGAAAAATTGTGATTGTGTCGGTAACTTGGTATAATTGATAGGATTAGGACTTAGGAAGAAAGTAGGAAAATCAATGGATAAAGCGACAATGAGAGATCGACAACAACATATTCGGAATTTTTCGATCGTCGCCCATATTGATCACGGCAAATCAACGTTGGCGGACCGAATCTTGGAATTAACGGATACGATTTCCAAACGTGAAATGCAGGACCAAGTGCTGGATTCAATGGACTTGGAACGTGAACGTGGGATTACGATCAAATTAAATGCAGTGGAATTGCACTACCAGGCTAAAGACGGGGAGACTTATATCTTTCATCTAATCGATACGCCAGGACACGTCGATTTTACGTATGAAGTTTCGCGAAGTTTGGCGGCCTGCGAAGGCGCAGTGTTAGTCGTCGACGCAGCGCAAGGGGTCGAGGCGCAAACCTTGGCTAACGTCTACCTCGCCATTGATGATGACTTGGAAATCGTGCCAGTCATCAACAAGATTGACTTGCCTTCAGCGGAACCGGAAAAGGTCCGTAAAGAAATTGAGGATGATATTGGAATCGATGCTGAAGATGCCGTTTTGGCTTCAGCTAAAGCGGGTATCGGAATTGAAGACTTGCTGGAGCAGATCGTGCATAAAATTCCAGCGCCCCAGGGTGATTTAGACGCACCGTTGAAGGCCTTGGTTTTTGACTCAGTGTATGACGACTACCGTGGCGTGGTTTTAAGCGTTCGAATTCATGAAGGGATTGTTCGGCCTGGTGATCGGATTCGCTTGATGAACAGTGGTAGTGAATACGAAGTGACTGAAGTCGGTGTCAACTCGCCCAAACCATTAGCTCGCGATTATCTGATGGCCGGGGATGTTGGTTACATTACCGCCAGTATCAAGGATATCCAAGACACCCGGGTCGGGGATACGGTGACGAATGCCAAACGGCCAGCTGAAAAGCCGCTCGCCGGTTACCGGGAAATGAATCCAATGGTGTACGCCGGGATTTACCCAACTGATAACGCCAAGTTTACGGACTTACGCGAAGCCTTGGAAAAGTTAAAATTAAATGATGCGGCACTCGAATTTGAAGCTGAATCATCGCAAGCGTTAGGTTTCGGGTTCCGTTGTGGTTTCTTGGGACTGTTGCACATGGATGTGATTCAGGAACGGCTCGAGCGGGAATTCAACCTTGAACTGATTACGACGGCACCTTCCGTAACGTACCACGTCTTAATGACGGATGGCACAGAAAAACAGGTTGAAAATCCTGCCGAAATGCCGGAAGCGTCTGCCATCAAGGAAATTCGCGAACCGTACGTCAAAGCCCAGATCATGGTGCCTAACGATTATGTTGGTGCGGTCATGGAACTGGCCCAACGCAAACGGGGCGAATTTGATACGATGGAATATCTGGATAGCAACCGGGTCAACGTGGTCTACCATATTCCACTATCGGAAATTATCTTTGACTTCTTTGATAAGTTGAAATCCAACACTCGTGGTTACGCTTCGTTAGATTACGATTTAGATGGCTACCGTGCCAGTGACTTAGTCAAAATCGACATCTTACTGAACGGGGACCAAGTCGATGCGTTAAGCTTTATCGCGCACCGCGACTTTGCGCCAGCACGTGGTCGCGAAATCGCATCTAAGCTGAAAACCATCATTCCACGCCAAAACTTTGAAATTCCAGTACAAGCAACCATCGGCTCTAAGGTGATTGCGCGGACGAACATCAAAGCTTACCGTAAGGACGTTACCGCCCATCTCTATGGTGGTGACCGTACCCGGCGGATGAAGTTACTTGAGAAGCAAAAAGCCGGTAAGAAACGCATGAAAGCCGTGGGGAAAGTTGAAATCCCACAAGAAGCCTTCATGGCAGTTTTGAAAACTGACGAGGAAGAAAAGCCGAATTGATAGGGTTCCGCCACGGCGGAGCTCTTTTATTTTGGGGATTTGCCAACATTGAGACTGGATTGTTTGACAAAATAGACATAAGTAGAAGAAATGGCTATTATTTATCTGAAGTTACCCATAGCATGCGGGGTGATTTGTCATGAATTAGAGTTAAAATTCGTTTAGTTGAATTATGATTCGTGAGCTGGTGAGTGTCTCATTCTAACATAAACAGGTTTTTCCAAGAGATCTTCTACGTATAAGACTCGCAAAGCTGGATGAAGATGTCAGGATACTTGCATCTGGTAACTTTAACTTAAGTTCAATCGCAAACTATATAGTATATCCTTATGTCGTCATTTCTGAGATGTTCATGTTAGATTTCAATTTGGAAGGAGGCAGGCATGATGGAAAGAAAAATAGCTGTTGATCCATCAGAAATTCGTGAGCTGGACATTGTAGAACTGATTGATGGTCGTGAAGCAACTATTGTGTTTGTTCCTAAAGACGCAATAACCGGATTTGAAGTAGATGTTGGTACTGGACCAAAGAATTGGGATACAATTGGCATTAGTGCATCGCAAATTAAACGTATTTTATGGCATGCTAGGTAGTCCGTCTTTTGTTGTGCTGAGGATGGTTTTAAAAGGCTCACTTTTAAAGTTTAAACTTTTCTGGAAACAACAAACAGCTGAAAATGATACCATGGTGACGAGTAGCGTTGGATAAGCGACTGATGCGGTGAATGTTCAGCGTTGGTGATTTTTGTTGTATCTCGGGCGATGATTGGACAATAAAACCTCGTGAAGCACGAGACTTCACGAGGTTTCCTAATTAGTCATAAAGATGATTGAGCGCGTATTGAGCTTGTGATTGGGTGAATTGTTCACCAGCAGAAGAAGTTAACTGGTCAAGCAGTTCACTTTGAGACATTGGCATTTCGTCTTGATAGTCCTTAGCAGTTTGCAATGCATTGTCATTCCAATTGACGTCTGTTAAATGGTCGACGGCATATTGTGCGGCTTCAGCAGTGAATCCTTCGCCAGCATCGGAAACAAGTTGTTCATAAACCGCTTGTTTTGACATATGCATATCATTTGCATAGTCTTCTGCAGTACTCAGCGCTGCTGATTTTTCGGCGCCTGCAACAGCTTTTGCTCTGGATTCAGATTTTGATTCAGCTTTCGAACTAGCTTTTGCACTTGCGATTGATTCACTCTCGGCTTTCGAGGAAGAGCTAGCGGCGGCTTCGGATTCACTTTCTGCTTTGGATGAGGCACTTGCAGCTGCCGCTTCGGACGCAGCTTTCGAACTAGCAGCTGCCTTTTCTGATTTTTCCTTGGCCTTGGATGAAGCAACCGAAGAAGCTAACCCAGGAAGCAATTTATTGGCTTTTTTGATATCAGCCTGTAAATCATGTTTCTTGGATGAATTTGGTAACTTATTAACTTCTTTGCTAACACTATCAATCAAGTCCTGGGTAACGCTTTCATCTAGGGCGGTGTGATCAACGTCTGAAAATAGGTTATCAACATCAGTCGTGGCGCTCTCGAGCTTAGCTTTCCGTTCTGACGCGGCTTTAGACTGTGCCTTTTCAGCTTTAGTCACTTTCTCAGTTGATGAAGAAGAAGTATCAGCCTTCTTCTCAGAACTTTGTTGACAACCACCTAAGAGCACGAGTGCGGCAATGGTAGCGACCCCTGTAGCTACTTTGTACATATGAAACTCCTCCAATAAATGTATTTCCCCAAATTGGTTCCCCGGTATGTGATAAATCTAACCAAACAGTTAGCTTTTAGTGACGTCCTAGCTGGTCAAGCGTATTGTTGCGTCGATGATATCGAACCGGCAGAGATAATGTTTGCTGGCAAGGTAGAAGACGCGTATGTAGATAATCAATCGAATGAACAATTTTGCATTTAAATTATATCAATATAGTTATCGTAAATAAATAAGAATTTAATAAAAAATAATGTAGGCTATAGCACGAACACAAACAAAAACCGCCAGCAGTTCAAAACCTGCCAGCGGCTAATCCAAATGTTCGATTTAATTAGCAAATGACGCTAACCCCAAATATCTTGCATGTGTGGCAACTGTAATAGGCCGTCCGTGGTCGGATCGGTTGTCCCGATGGTTTGCATATGCCAGACACCTTGATCATCTTTAGTGGCGACGACTTTTTTACGTTTGCCTTCTTGATTTTTATAGAAACAGTTTTCGCTATCTGCACCAATTTCGCGTGCTAACACTTCGTTAGGTGTGACGTAGCCGTCGCTGGTTTCAAATTTTTCAATTTGGTCGACACTAGTCAACGGTTCATGTCCGCGCCGATAAATTCTTTCAATTAGTACCATCAGTAAATCCCCCTCAATATTGATAACCTGACTGATTTATTAATATTTTACCATATCCCTGAAGCACCGGAAACCAAGCGACCACGCTTTGAGAAAATATTAGGATTTTAGGCGGTTTTCTTGCCAAACCAACCGCAAATTGATACACTGTCTGTTTAAAGTCTGCTATAATTAAGGTTAGAAATAAAACGTAGCGACAATTAATTAATTAATTTATTATTTAATCAATTTCACGTTGTGAAGGAGAGATCGACGACATGTTAAAACGCACGAAACAGTTTCTGCGATCAATACATTATGACTACGATAAAACATATATTAGACCGCTGATGGTGCCAGACAGCGTTTACGTGTTGAAATTCGGTAAGGATCATCGTAATAATCGGGTGGTCGTTAAGTACAGCCATACTTGGACTGGGCGCGTTAAGATTAACGAGATCGCCGTCCGTCTGCATAAACAAAAGCATCCACGAATTTTTAAGCACGAAGCGGATATGATCAAGTATTTGAACAAGCATTTAACGAAAAAAGCCACGAATGATGACTAAGTTAACTTGAAGACGGGACTGGTGTAATTTAGCACCAGCCCCGTTTTCGATATAATGGCCAATATTTACTGGAAAGGAGAACGACGGGAGACCACCCATGTCGCTGATTTGCAACTGGCTCGCTAGGTCATGAAGGCCCAGCATAACCGACAGCGTGTCCCCGCAATTAATGATGATGACAAACCGAATGCAATCTTTTTTAAGCTCGCGGCCAACGACTGAAATCGCGGCCGCTTTACTCGGTAAGCAGTTGCGACTGCAAACCGCGAGTGGACTGTTAACGGCGTGGATTACCGAGACTGAGGCGTATTTGGGCGCCAACGATGCCGGGGCACACGCTTATCAAAATCACCAAACGGCCCGTAACCGTGCGCTTTGGCAACCAGCAGGGACGATTTACATTTATCAAATGCGCGCGTTGTATTTGCTGAATCTCGTGACCCAAGCAGCTGGCACGCCTGAATGTGTGCTGATACGGGGAATTGAACCAGCTAGCGGCGTCGAGCAGATGCAACACAATCGGCCCGTTCCACTGGCTAATTTGACCAACGGACCAGGGAAATTGATGCAGGCACTCGGTTTGGATAAAACGTTGAACGGCCAGCCGTTGCAAAAGGCGACGCTCTCGCTAGATTTAGACCATGTCCGGCAGCCACGTCAAACTATTAAGTCACCCCGAATTGGCATCGTTAATAAGGCGGAATGGACCAGTGCGCCGTTGCGGTTCTACGTTGCTGGCAATCCGTTTGTGTCTAAAATTGGCCGGAAAACGATTGACTCACACACCCATGGCTGGCAGTAAGCCCGATTGTCAAACGGTTTGTGCTTGTTATATAATTGTTGCTGATGGGAAATGCGGCTGTTTAGGGAGTCTTGGCCGTTTGAGTGAGTGACCCAAGATTGTGGCTTGAGCTGAAGTTTGTGCGATGCCATCAAATCTATTTTCTGGGACATCCAGACGCTCTCGCCAAAGTAATCAAAACAGGCGCGCCATTGCCTTTAATTTAAAATTAGTCGCAAAGTGTGCAAATATTCAACCTAAAACGCATCACCGTAATTCACTAAAATGAAATCACACAAAAGGAGCACGTCATTTATGAAATGGACTGAAGTAACCGTTAGTACTTCCAACGAAGCAGTTGAGGCGGTTTCGAATATTTTGATGGAAGCCGGAGCCAGTGGTGTCAAAATTGATGACGCTTTGGATTATCAGAATTTAAAACCCAATCGGTATAGTGAAATTATCGACCTGGATACCATTCCCCACGTCACCAGCGGCGTACAGGTTTCGGCCTATTATCCCGAGACGGTGTTCGTGCCTGAAATTCTGCCAACGATTAAGCAACGCGTGAGCCAGTTGAGCGATTTTGGTCTAAATCCGGCTCCCAACGAGGTAAGTATGACGGCGCTGTCTGATGAAGACTGGGCAACGGCGTGGAAAAAATATTACCATCCTGTACGGGTGACGCGGTATTTGACGATCGTGCCGAGCTGGGAAGACTGTCAACCTGCACAATCCGGCGAACTCGTCTTACGGCTCGATCCTGGTCGGGCGTTTGGAACGGGGACTCATCCGACCACTAAACTCTGCCTGCAAGCCCTAGAGACCGTCATTAACGGTGGTGAGCACTTGATTGATGTCGGCACGGGTTCTGGCGTGTTAAGTATCGCGGCCAAGACCATGGGAGTCGGCGCTGTCGAAGCTTATGACTTAGATGACGTCGCTGTTGCTTCCGCACAAACCAATCTTGATTTGAATCCAGTTGCCAAAGACGTGAAGGTTGCTGCCAATGACTTGTTGGCTGGCATCGACACACAAGCAGATATTATTGTCGCAAATATTTTAGCTGAAATCATCATTCCACTGGTGCCACAAGCTCGTCAGAACTTAAAACGGGGCGGTTATTTCATTACCTCTGGAATTATTGATGATAAGTTCCAAACGGTCCTAACAGCGTTGACGGATGCTGGTTTCCAAATTGCACAACACACGCAGATGAGCGACTGGCACGGTATTGTGGCTTATCTGCCAACGGACGAAGATTAGCGAGGACGAGCATGCAACGATATTTTTTAAACGCCCCAATCGACGCGCGCGTTGGTCAGACCTTCACGATTGACGGCGATACGGTCAAGCATTGGGTTAAAGTCATGCGGGCACAACCCGGCGACGCGGCTGAATTTGTGACTGACGCACATCAAGTCGTGATTGCGACGTTGCAAAGTACCACTGGCCAAACGGCGGTCGCTAAGATTACCGCAGTGACAACGCCTCAGGTTGAATTACCGGTACCAGTCACGATTGCCTGTGGCCTGTCGAAGGGTGATAAACCCGAGCAGATCGTGCAACGGGGAACTGAGCTCGGCGCGAGCGCCTTCGTGTTTTTTGATAGTTTGTGGACGGTTGCCAAGTGGGCGCCGAATAAACGCGAACGCAAATTAGCCCGGCTGGCGAAAATTGCCCAAGGTGCGGCTGAACAATCGCATCGAACCATGATCCCGACTGTTCAATATGAAGCTGACTTAACGAGCGTGCTGGCCCACGTGACTTATGACCAGGGCGTTGTTGCCTGGGAAGAGTCCGCCAAGCAGGGTGAAAGTAGCCAGCTGGTCCAAACTTTGAAGCATATGGCGGCACCGCAGCGATTACTGGCGATTTTTGGGCCTGAAGGTGGCCTGGCACCGCAAGAAGTTGAGCAGCTAGAAGCGGCCGGGATGACCCCAGTCGGATTAGGGCCACGGATCATGCGTGCCGAAACTGCGCCACTTTACTTGTTAAGTAGTGTTTCTTTTTGGTGCGAACTAGTGTAATTTTATGGTCGGTGGTGTACAATTAATAATCATAGTCATTTGGCAATAAAGCGTAAGCGAGGGAGTTAGTTTGACGGAAAAGTTTCGTAAGTTTAATGGCCAGTATTGGCTGATTGCGCTTGTCGTTGGAATCGTATTACCATGGTTACTGAAACTCTTAAGTGTCAGTCGTTTTCATCAAATCGTTTGGCTACTCTTTGTCGTCGATTTCCTGTTAGCTGCCATGGTGGGTTGGCAAATTCGCCGTACCGCACGTACTGGTTGGCTCGTCTGGTTATTTCCAGTCGGCTGCTTTGTTGGGCTGTACTTGTTTTTCCCAACCTATGTCTATTATTTAGCATTAGTTGATTTAGGCATATCCTACTTAGCATACGGGTTAACTGGTCCCCGCGCAAGTTTGCGTTAAAACGGTTGTCAAGGCACGTTGGGTGGGAACCTCGCGTGCCTTTTATCAAATAGAATCTTTGTGGAAGTCGTGGTGATAAAATGCCCAAACAGCCTACATGGACTGCTCAGGATGTCCTGGACATGGTCCAAGAGTATATGAATAGTGATCACGTGGCACTGGTTAAACGTGCGTGTGATTTTGCAACCTACGTGCATAAGGATCAGTATCGCCAATCAGGTGAGCCGTATATTATGCACCCGATTCAGGTTGCTGGAATTTTAGCCGAGTTAAAAATGGATCCAGAAACGGTGGCGTCGGGTTTCTTGCACGATGTCGTTGAAGACACCGGTGTAACGTTAGGTGACGTCGAAGAATTGTTCGGCCATGATGTTGCCGTGATTGTCGATGGCGTCACGAAGCTTGGTAAGATTCGTTACAAGTCGAATAAGGAACAGCTGGCTGAAAATCACCGGAAACTGTTGCTTGCGATGTCCAAGGATATTCGTGTGATGATTGTCAAATTGGCAGACCGGTTACACAATATGCGGACATTGCAACATTTACGTCCTGATAAGCAACGGCGAATCGCCAATGAAACCTTGGAAATTTACGCGCCAATCGCAGACCGCTTAGGGATTAGTACGATTAAATGGGAACTAGAAGATATTTCCTTAAGATACTTGAACCCCCAACAGTACTATCGAATCGTTCATCTGATGAATTCACGGCGCGAAGACCGCGAAAAATACATTGAGATCGCCATTCAGGATATTCAAAAGGCGCTCCATGATTTGGAATTGCCTGAGGCAGAGATTTATGGCCGGCCGAAGCATATCTATTCGATTTATAAAAAAATGCGTGACAAGCACAAGCAATTTAGTCAACTTTATGATTTGTTGGCGATTCGGGTGGTCGTTGATTCCATCAAGGACTGTTATGCGGTGCTTGGTGCGATTCATACGCAGTGGAAACCCATGCCTGGTCGTTTTAAGGACTACATTGCGATGCCAAAAGCCAACATGTACCAATCGTTGCATACGACAGTTGTCGGTCCAGAAGGCAAACCGTTGGAAATCCAAATCCGGACCTTTGAAATGCACCGTGTGGCTGAATATGGGGTTGCGGCACACTGGGCTTATAAGGAAGGTAAGCGTGACGAGGTTCAAGAAACACAATCTGGTAACAAGTTGAACCTGGTTAAGGAAATTATCGAATTACAGGACGAAAGTAAGGACGCCGCCGACTTTATGGAAGGCGTCAAAGGCGACCTCTTCAGTGACCGGGTCTACGCGTTTACGCCTAAGGGTGATGTGACTGAATTACCAAAGGGTGCTGGACCACTCGATATGGCTTATTCGATTCACACCGAAGTCGGCAATCATACAACTGGTGCCAAGGTCAACGGTAAAATCGTTCCGTTGGATTATCAGATCAAGAACGGTGATATTGTTGATATTTTAACGTCGACTAGTTCGACTGGTCCCAGTCGTGATTGGCAGAAGTTAGTTTATACGCGCCGGGCCCGTAATAAAATCAAGCAATTCTTCCGGAATGCTGATCGGGAAGAAAATATTATTTCAGGTCGCGAGATGCTCGAAAAGCAGCTACGTGATTTAGAATTCAACCCCAAAGAAGTCATGACCAAGGAAAAGATGACCGCGGTCGCACAGAAAATGCATTATTCGGGCGAAGACGACTTATTTGCTGCCCTGGGCTTTGGTGACATTCAACCTGTGGGAATCGCCAATCGTTTAACGAGTGATGTGCGCAAAGAGCGGGAAGCAACCCGTCAACGTGAACGAGAAGAAGCGATTCTGGCTGATTCAACCGAATCTTCGACCAAGAAGAAGTCGAAAGACCAGCAGCATGAAGAACAGGAGAAACAAGAACGTAAACGTCAAAAAGTTTCTTCTTCAGGCGGGGTCATTATCCAGGGTGTCGACAACTTGCTGGTTCGCCTGAGCCACTGTTGTTCGCCAATTCCGGGTGATGACATCGTCGGTTATATTACTAAGGGTCGCGGGGTCTCCGTTCACCAGGTCGACTGTCCAAACGTCAAGAGCGCCGAAGCAAATGGCGAGCGCTTGATTGACGTGGAATGGGAAAATCCTGAGGGTGACCGGACTAATTATAATTCCGACCTCGAGATCCAAGGGTATAACCGCAATGGCATGTTGAATGATGTTTTGAAGGTTATCAATAATCACACCAAGTTCTTAACGAACGTCAATGGGAAAGTTGACCATAACAAGATGGTGATTATTAGCGTTTCGTTGGGCGTTCGAAATCTCGAGCACTTGCAACGAATCGTGGATAGCCTGAAAAACGTTCAAGATGTTTACGTCGTCGAACGGAAGATGTTTTAGGAGGTTACAATGCGAGTAGTTGTTCAACGCGCACGACAAGCTCAAGTCACGATTGATGGCCAAGTTAAAGGGGCCATTGACCACGGTCTAGTGCTATTAGTGGGATTTGAAGATGGTGACGGCCAGGCCGAACTCGACTATCTGACCCACAAAATTTTGAACTTGCGGATTTTTAGTGATGATGCGGGTAAGCTGAACTTAAATGTCCAACAAGTTGGTGGCGCCATTTTATCGATTTCGCAATTTACGCTCTATGCGGACACGCGCCACGGCAATCGCCCGAGTTTTACGGATGCTGGTGATCCTGATACTGCTAGCAAATTGTATGATACATTCAATCAACAACTTGCTGCCGGTGGGGTTCAAGTGGCAACTGGGGAATTCGGTGCCGATATGCAAGTGTCATTAACGAATGATGGTCCCGTGACGATTTGTTACGATACGGACCAACGCTAACCATTAAGCTGAAAGACCAATTACGGTACTTTCGGCTTTTTGCGTCACCCAATTAACTTTAGGAGGAGAATCATGCGCGAATTTTTATGGGACTTAGACGGAACTTTGCTGGATACGTACCCGGCAATGGTCAAAGCCTTTCAGCGGGCAGTGACTGAATTAGAGGGCACGATTACCGCTGAAGCAACTTATCAACTAATGCGGCAACAGTCCGTCGGTTATGCTGAGCGAACCGTTGCCAAGCAATATGGCTGGGACTGGCATGAACTGCGGGCGGGTTATCAACGTTTTGAACCGCAATTGCAACAACATCCAGCTGCGTTTGATGGTGCTCAGGCCGTCCTGGAACGCGTCGTCGCAGTTGGTGGTCATAACTATTTGATGACCCATCGGAATGAACAGGCCCAAGTTTACCTACAAGAAGCAGGATTGGCGCAGTATTTTACGGATGCAGTCACTGCCGCGCAGCCGTTTCCACGTAAACCAGATCCTGCTGCGCTGAATTATTTATTAGATAAGCACCAGGTTGACCGCCACCAAGCAGTCATGGTGGGTGATCGTAATTTGGATATTGATGCGGGCCACAACGCTGGCATTGCCGGCTACTTATTTGATATTGACCGGCTGATCCATGTGACTAGTGCGCCTGAGGTTCAAGTCACCAATTTAAATGAGTTATTACCACTGGTCCGCTAAATGATGCCTATTATGCAGCTCGGTTGAATAGGCCAACATAAAAGCCTCGTTACTAGCAACATTTCACATGCGATGCTGGTGACGGGGCTTTTCCTGTTGAGATGATGCTCGTGACGGTTGATGGTGATGGCAGTGTAGGCAAGTTGAATCACGCTACAGCTAGTATTGGTCTAGAATGTGGTCCACGGCCGGTCCATAGGTCTCACCAAACAAGTTGAGGTGTGCGAGCAAGTAGTACAGCTGGTAGCGTGGCAGTCGCTGTTGACTACCAGGAGCTAATGGATAGGTTGCTTGATAGCCACGATAAAAATCTTCATCGAAACCACCGAAAATGGTCGTCATTGCGAGGTCCATCTCACGGTCACCATAAAAGACATCTGGGTCAATCAATGCCGGGGTGCCTGTCGACGTAAACAGATAATTGCCGGACCATAAATCACCGTGTAATAGGCTCGGCTGAACTTGATGCATGTAAGGGTCTGCTAGTAGTTCTTGGCGGAGCCGTTGATAATGGTGTTCACGATTTGTAGACCACAAGTGGTTCTGTGAAGCCAACTTGACTAATACATCTAAGCGTTGTTCCGTGTAAAAAGTGGCCCAATCGGACTGCCAATGATTAATTTTGGGGAGCTTTCCAAATGTAAAGTCATGGTCGAGACCAAATTGTGCTTGATGCTGCTGGTGAACGGCCGCAACGGCTTGACCGAGGGCGTACTGACTACCAGTACCAGAGTCTAACCAACTGAGCAATAGGTAGCCATCATCGTCAATCGTCCCGGTGGCAATCACTTGTGGGGTGGTGATGACAGCACCTAGTAAACGTAACCCAGCGATTTCATGGGCAAAAAAGCGTTCATCGCGCTGTGGTTGGACCTTCAAAAAATACGACTGGTCCGCCGTCTCGATTCGAAACGCGGCGTTAATATCACCACCACTGACTGGAATGGCGCGGGTGATCTCGGACACGGGCAGTTGCGCTAACCATTTTGTTGTTAATTGCATCAAAAGAACCTCCTAACAAAGCTCAAGCTGAACATATCATGCTAATTATTTGTCATGAATCATGATTGAAACGTGCTGATTGGGCAGATTGTTGTTCGTCTGCCGGTGATTGTCTTAGTCCGACCTCCGGGGCTGGCTGACAACGCTGGAACAGGGCGGACATCGATTTGAACTCACGCAGAAAATCACTGCGCAATTTCAAATACGAGTCTTCTTCTAGCCCGGGAAATTCACCCGGACAAGAAGAATTTTGCCCTTGAGCATTGTCCGCCAGCCCCTCCAGTCGGGAACCCGCTCGAATGGCAGATGAACGGCCACCTATCTGGGTACAATTGGCCACTGAATATTAGATGACTGGTCCTTCAGGCAAACTTTTAGTTGGTATCGATAAAGACTTATAGCATTTAATTATTGAGACGATTGCCTGAATATTATTTACTCATCTCAATGCCACAAATTTCAATGGCAACTAGCCAAATCAGTCGATAAAAATGCCGCCGCTTAAAATTCAAGACTTTGTTATCTCAGACGACTAGCAAAAGTCTTGACAAGTTCAATGAAGCCGTGTATCCGAAGCATTAAAATATGGGTAAGAAAGTTTAGCGATTATTAGCAAACTGTCTGACCCGAACACGTTTCGTCCATATCGCAGCCAGCGTGAAAGACCAGTATTTAAGACGTGGGTTGTCGGCTTAAATCTGTGTACCACGTTCCGGCCATTGCCCAGAATGCCTGGAAGCCGGCCTAGGACGTCTCCACAACAGCAAGTTTACGCTAAGTCGCACTTTTTCCAGCGGGTCTCAGCTGACAGCACTTGAACTTAGAAATTGGCACGTTTCAATCATTCTTAATGCTAATTCGCAATCAGCATAACACGTTCGCTGATGGTCTGTTTATGATTACTGTAACGCAGTCGGTTGTGAAGCACAATTGAAGTGGACTAATTGTGTCGTTTAAAGAGGGACGACCTGAGCAACGGTACCAATTTGTTAGTACCAAGTCCTATTGAGAAACATTAAAAAGCCGCTTCAAGAATCAACATGGATTCTTGAAGCGGCTTGAAGTGTGCAGTAATGCTGGTCACGTCTATAAGGCAAGCTGTGACTAACTGTGACTAAGCTTATTGGTTCGCAAAGTAAGTGCTGAGACCAGCATAGACGGCGTGTGCGACTTCTTGTGGATACTTCTTAGAACTGATCGTCTTGAAGTCGGATTTATCATTGATATAGCCGAGTTCCATCAAGACGGATGGTCGCGAGTTATCACGGATAACTAAGAAGTCACCGAATTCAGTCCCTTTACTTGGGAGCGGCAGACCTTCAACTTTACTATTTAACGCCTTGGCTAATGCCAGCGAGGTGGACTTGTGATAGTAATAAGTCGTAATCCCAGATGCGGTATTTTTTTCCGGTGAACTATCAAAGTGGAAACTAATGAAGGCATCTGCATGCAACTTGTTGGCGATGGCCGGACGCGCGCTGAGACCAACGTATTTATCACTATCACGTGTCAGGACGACGTGGGCACCAGCTGCCCGTAGCTTTTTAGCCACTGCTTTAGCGACCCGTAGCGTATACGTTTTTTCCATCTTGCCCTTATTGGAGAGGGCGCCGGAATCGGAACCACCGTGGCCGGGGTCTAAAACGATGGTGGCGTCCGAAATCTTAGTGGTCTTCGCTAACTGACTGTTGTGTTCATTGACGAGCCAGCTGGCGATCCAGCCAAATTTATGATCAGCATAGCGAACGTATAACCAATTATTCTTGCGTTTCATAATGTGGACTTTTGTCCCTTTGGCCGTGGTATCTTCGATGGCATAACTCATCCCGGGACCATTCCGGATATTGACGTTCGCGATATTAACGGTGGCCGTATTGTTGGTCGCTAGTAAGATCACGAATCCAATTACCAGGCCGATAAAAATCACAGTCACGGTAATTTGACGCCAAAATTGTTTAAGAACTTGCATGGATTGTCACCAACTAAATTTAAGATAATTGCAATTTAAAGTGCTGCAAATAGTATACCAAAAAAATCAGCACGCGACGAAAACTTGGCAGAAATTTAACGAGAGTCGTTGACTTTTAAGCGAATTTCGTGTAACTTTAACCATATATTAATCAATCGACCGCAGAGAAAGTAAGAGCATTGTGCCACACTTTAACCAGAGACCGGTAGTGCTGAGAATTCCGGATAGTGAGCAATGAGGAGACGCTTTTGAGGTGAACGGCAGCGTTCCGCCTGTGATTACAGACGTTATCAATTAGTACTCAATAAAGGTGGTACCGCGCAATTGCGCCCTTGGTAAATAATCAAGGGCGCTTTTTTTGTCGATTGCAATCAAAGGGAGGAACCAATTAATGAGATATCAACGGCCTAAAGGCACCGCCGACATTTTGCCTGGCGATAGTGAAAAATGGCAATACGTTGAAGCAACGGCCCGCGCCGTCTTCAAAACTTATCAGTTTAAAGAAATTCGCACACCAATGTTTGAAAACTTTGAAGTCTTCTCACGTTCAGCTGGCGACACATCAGATATCGTAACTAAGGAAATGTATGATTTTCACGATAAGGGTGATCGGCACATTACGTTACGGCCAGAAGGTACGGCCGGCGTGGTCCGTGCATTTGTCGAAAACAAATTATATGGGCCACAAGTTTTAAAACCTTATAAAGTCTATTATATG
Source organism: Lactiplantibacillus sp. 30.2.29 (assembly GCF_018991255.1). NCBI lineage: Bacteria > Bacillati > Bacillota > Bacilli > Lactobacillales > Lactobacillaceae > Lactiplantibacillus > Lactiplantibacillus sp. 30.2.29. The sequence continues at coordinate 58,322 of NZ_JAGYGU010000001.1, forward strand.
GGACCAATGTTCCGCTATGAACGGCCACAATCTGGTCGGTTACGTGAATTCCATCAACTCGGGGTCGAAGCCTTTGGGAGTGAAAGCGCCGCGCTAGACGTTGAAGTAATCGCAATGGGATTCAACTTGCTCAAGAAGTTTGGCCTCAACGACTTAAAATTAGTTATCAATACGCTGGGAGACCAACAGACGCGTGATGACTACCGCCAAGCACTGATCGATTACTTGGAACCACACTTTGACGAATTGAGTGATGATTCTAAGGAACGGCTCCACAAGAATCCATTGCGGGTACTGGATAGTAAGGCACCAGAAGATCAACAGTTCGTGGCCGATGCGCCATCGATCCTAGATTATTTAACGCCTGAAGCTCAGGAGCACTTTGATCAGACCAAGACGTACTTGGATGCGCTCGACATTCCATACGAAATTGACGCAACGATGGTCCGCGGGTTGGATTATTACAACCACACGATTTTTGAAATCATGACGCATTCCGAAGCACTCGGCAAAGGTTACACGACGATTTGTGCTGGTGGCCGGTACAACGGGTTAGTCAAGGAACTCGGTGGCCCTGAAGTCTCAGGTGTTGGCTTTGGTTTGGGTGTCGAACGCCTGTTAGTGTTGATGGACGCCGAAAACATTGAAGTCCCAACTGATGACCAACTTGATGTTTACGTCGTTGGTATCGGCGACGAAGCTAGCGCGACGACTTTGAAACTCGTTCAGGCGTTACGGGCCGCTGGCTACAAGGCTGAACGGGATTACTTGGACCGCAAGCCAAAAGCACAGTTTAAGAGTGCTGACCGCTTGAATGCCCGTTACACGATGACGGTTGGTGAAGCTGAATTAGCCGAACAAGCCGTTAATTTAAAGGCGATGGCAACTGGTGATGAGACAAAGGTTGCAATGGCCGATATTTATCAAGATGCTCACCAAGTTTTAGATAAGTAATAAGGGACGGCAAGTTTGCCGAAAGAGAAGAAGGAGGAAGCATGTTATGAAACGTACCACATATGCAGGCCTTATTAATGAAGATTATTTAGGCCAAACGGTCACCTTACAAGGTTGGGTCCAAAAGCGGCGTGACCTTGGTAATCTGATTTTTATTGATTTACGGGACCGTGAAGGCATTGTTCAATTAGTGTTCAGTCAGGAATTCTCAGCGGATGCATTAGCAGTTGCTGATGAATTACGGGGCGAATACGTGATCGAAGTCCAAGGAACGGTGGTTAATCGGGACGCCAAAGCTGTGACTGACCGGATGAAATCAGGTAAGGTGGAAGTTGAAGTCCACGACGCTAAGATTTTAAACAAGGCCAAGACACCGCCATTTTATATTCAAGATGACATCAATGTGTCGGATGAATTACGGTTGAAATATCGCTACTTAGACTTACGCCGGCCTGAAATGCAACGGAGCTTGAAGATTCGTAATGGCATTACCCAAGCGGTGCACAGTTACTTTGATGCCAATGGCTTTTACGACATTGAAACGCCATTCTTGACCAAGTCAACACCTGAAGGGGCCCGGGACTACTTAGTGCCATCACGGGTGCACCAAGGCCATTTCTACGCTTTACCACAATCACCCCAGTTATTTAAGCAATTATTGATGGGTGCCGGCTTTGACCGCTACTATCAAATTGCCCGTTGTTTCCGGGACGAAGACTTACGTGGTGACCGCCAACCAGAATTCACCCAGATCGATATGGAAACGTCCTTCTTGAGCGCTGAAGAGATCCAGTCATACACTGAAGGCTTGATCAAACAAGTCATGAAGCAGGTCAAAGGCATCGACATCAAGACGCCATTTACCCGCCTCACTTGGCAAGAAGCCATGGACCGGTTTGGTTCTGAAAAGCCAGACGTGCGGTTCGGTATGGAATTAAAAGACATGAGCACGGCAGTCGCTAAGGCTGGTTTCAAGGTCTTTGATAGCGCACTTGAAAATGGTGGGATGGTCAAGGCGATTGCCGTTCCTGGCGGGGCTGACCATTATTCACGTAAGCAGATCGATGCCTATACGGACTATGTCAAACGCTTTGGCGCAAAGGGCTTAGCCTGGATGAAGGTCACTGACGACGGCTTCAGCGGTCCAGTGGCGAAATTCTTTAAGAATGACGGGGACTTTGAAGCAATCACGACTGCTGCCGGGGCCAAAGCGGGCGACTTGTTGCTATTTGCTGCTGACAGTTTCAAAGTGGTTTCTGACACGCTCGGCTATCTCCGGAAGGCCATCGCCAAGGAACTGGACTTGATTGACGAAAATCAATACGCCTACTTGTGGGTCGTTGACTGGCCATTGTTCGAATATGATGAAGGCATCGAACGTTGGGTTCCAGCCCACCATCCATTCACGATGCCAAATGAAGAAGATGTGCACTACTTGGATGAGGGTGAAGATCCACACCAAGCCCACGCACAATCATATGACATCATTTTAAATGGTTATGAATTAGGTGGCGGTTCGATCCGTATCCATACTCGTGAACTTCAAGAAAAGATGTTCCGGGCATTGGACTTCACGCCAGAACGGGCCAAAGAACAATTTGGCTTCTTGCTAGATGCGCTTGACATGGGCTTCCCACCTCATGGCGGTTTGGCAATCGGCTTAGACCGGTTCGCCATGCTGCTGGCTGGTAAGGATAATATTCGTGAAGTGATCGCGTTCCCTAAGAACTCGAAAGCTTCCGAACCAATGACTAGCGCACCAGCACGAGTTGCTGATCAACAATTGACCGACTTGGATTTGACGATTACGCATCCTGTGACGGATGATGATGACGACGATCCAGTTGAATAATCATGATGGAAAGGACGTTCAGTAATGGACGTTCTTTTTGATTAGTGTTAGATTTATATTAATATTTAGTTGGAGGGATTCTCATGGAAACAGCAATTTTTGCGGGCGGATGTTTTTGGTGCATGGTCCAACCGTTCGATAGTCAGCCCGGCATTGAAAGTGTCGTCTCGGGTTATACCGGCGGACATACGAAAAATCCGACATACGAGCAAGTCAAATCACACACGACTGGGCATACTGAAGCAGTCAAAATTACCTTTGATCCGGAAGTTATCAGTTATGCGGACCTTGTGACCATTTATTGGCATCAAACGGACCCCACGGATGCAATGGGCCAGTTCCAAGACCGTGGTGATAATTATCGGCCAGTCATCTTCGTCAATAGTCCTGAACAGCGCGAAATCGCGGAAGCGTCTAAACGGGCATTACAAGCCAGTGAACGGTTCGATAAGCCAATCGTGACTAGTATTGAAGACGCCCAGCCATTTTATCCGGCTGAAGCTCGTCACCAGCGTTTTTACAAAAACAATCCGGTCGTGTATGCCGAACAAGAAGCTGGCGGCCGCGCTGATTTTATTGCCAAGCAATGGGCGGATGCACCAAAAGTGGATTAGTTACGGACAAAACGGGACTTTTGACGCGCAATGAGGCCCCCAGTCAGTGGACATGATCAGAAGTTGATTTAACGTGCGTCGACCTTGATAATGTGATTTCACTGAGAAACGTGAGACTTCTAGCAGAATACTGCAAAAGGCCGGTCGTCCGCGGTTAGGCGTGTTACAATAACTGAAGCAAAAACGTAAAGGAGCGCACACTATTCATGGATGATTTTCAGCAGTTATCCAAGCATCATCGCGACGTGGTCAAAGCGTCGACGGCTTTTATTTACGCCATTTTAGTTTCAATCGCCATGAACTATTTCTGGACGCCCGGGCATATTTATTCATCAGGGATTACCGGGTTGGCTCAATTAATCAATAGTTTAATGACTAAGTTTCTTCCGATTCAGGTCTCGACCGCGGCATTACTGTTTATCTTGAACGTGCCAATGTTCATTATTGCGTGGCGTTCAATTGGACATAAATTTACGCTATATACGTTCTTAGCCGTTACCTTGTCTAGTATTATGATTAAACTGATTGCCCCAGTTGGCTTAACCCATGACCCGATTATTTGTGCGATTTTCGGGGGTGCGGTCAACGGTTTTGGGACTGGGACGGCGCTCAAAAACGGGATTTCGACCGGTGGGCTAGATATTATTGGAATCGTGTTACGTCGCAAAACTGGGCGTAGCATCGGGACCATCAACATGGCCTTCAACTCGATTATCGTCATCGCGGCAGGCTTTGTTTACGGGTGGCCATACGCGTTCTACTCCGCATTGGGCTTGTTTGTCAACGGCCGCGTCATGGACATGACCTATACTCGTCAACAAAAGATGCAGGTGATGATTATTACCAGTCGACCGAAAACGGTGATCGATAGTGTTCAAAACCGCATTCGTCGCGGGGTGACCATCGTCCATAACGCTGAAGGGGCCTATCAACACGATGATAAGACGATTCTCTTTACGGTTATCACGCGTTATGAAATGGGTGAGCTGAAGGCGGCGATGTCGGAATCTGATCCGCACGCCTTTGTCAGCATTTCCGACACTGTCAAGATTTTGGGGCATTTTTACGAGCCAAAACCATAGTCATGGGTATCAACACGACTTATCAGCTATGATGAAGTTAAGCGCCGTGCATTTAGCAGTTATTACGGTCTAAATGCGCGGCTTTTTTATTGTAAATTTTTGTGCCAGCAGCCGGCTATCAATGGTTGTCAGGTGTTCGAACCGGCCCAAAGGACTAGCTTGGAAATAACAATTTGTTATATAATACACACGCATTGTGCTAGTTGTTATTTAGCACGAATCATGTTCAAAGCATGCCAATTTTTTAGTTCAAAGCAGCCAGCTTAGAAATGCTGGAAACAAAGCGAGTTAGCGTAAAACTGCAGTTGTAGGTTCGTCATACAGCGGCTTACAGGTATTCTGGGCAATGGCCGGTGAGGACACAGATTTAAGCTAACCTCCCACGTCTTAAATACTGGTCCTTCACGTGAGCTGCAATATGAATGAAACGTATCGTATGCATTGACATGGCAATGAAGGGAAGACAAGCGTGAAAAAAATAATTTATATTTGGTTAGTGCGGATCGTCTCATGGTTGGCACACTTCAAATCAACGGATCAGGTGATCTATCTGATGAGCTTTGCCGACAATTTAGACTTCATTCGACAGTTGGCTGACCGATTGCCACAGCGGGTGACGGTCTATTATTTACCGGGTGCGCAAGCCGGTGCTAAACAGCTGGCAGCGGAAGGCATCGCAACGCAGCCGTTTCAAGACTCGATCAGCTTTGCCTTGCACGGGGTACCCGTTTTGACCCGGGCAGCCGATATTTATCTGGATAACTACTATGCGTTTACCGCTGGTCTGACTAGACGGCCAAATCAGCGCATGATTCAGCTCTGGCATGCGGCTGGGGCGGTGAAGACCTTTGGGTGGGGCGACCCGCAGACGGTCAAACGTTCGGCTGGCGACCAACGGCGGTTTCAAGCCGTCTATAATCAGATTACCGATTACGTTGTCGGTGCGGACAAGATGGGGCAAGTCTTTGCGGACAGTTACCATGTCCCGATGGCACGGATGCGGGTGCTCGGGTATCCGCGTTCAGACCGTTATCGGCAGTCAAAATGGGTTCAGCAGACGGCTGCGGCTATTTATCAGCGTTACCCAGACTTTAAACACCAAGAAGTCATTTTGTATGCGCCAACTTATCGGGCGGGGGTGCAATTTGCATTGCCAACGGATTTTGACCAATTGCAGTTGCGGGCCAATCAACGGCTGATTATCAAATTGCATCCGCACCTCGCCAGTCAGGAGCGCGACTTGCAAGCCCGCTTTCCTGACCAGGTGACGTTGGTTCCAGAATTTAGTACGGATGAATTGTTGACGGTCGCAAGCACCCTTATTAGTGATTATTCATCGGTCGTTTTTGACTATGCGCTCTTACCAAATTGCCAAAAAATGATTTTTTATGTCTTTGATTGGCAACATTATGAACGAGAAGTCGGCTTACAAGCGGATTTCAAGGAGTGGGCGCCGGGGCCAATGGTGACGACGATGGCCGAGTTGAACCAAGTCTTGGCAGCGCCGGCACAGCCGATGCAGTTGACTAATTTTAACCAATTATGGAACACGCGCAATGACGGGCATGCCGGTGAGCGAACATTGGCTTATTTTTATCCGCAAACTAGGACGCACGAACAGTGAATCGATTTGGGCAATTAAGCGCAGATGCTCCTGCTTGTGGCGGAAAATGTGTATAATGATTGTATATGCGACGTTCAGGTGCAGACCAGTAACGTCAAACTAGCGTAAAGGATGGGACCGAAAATGTTGAGATTAGGGTCACACGTTTCGATGAAGGCACCCGACATGTTACTGGGGTCAGCCAACGAAGCAGTGAGTTATGGGGCCAACACGTTCATGATTTATACGGGTGCACCTCAAAACACCCGGCGTAAGCCGATTGAAGAGTTGAAGATTGACGAGGCACAGCCGGTGATTGCGGCCAATGATTTGCAGCAAATCGTGGTCCACGCGCCGTACATTGTTAATCTCGGTAACACGAAGAAGCCCGGCTATTTTGAATTTGCGACGGAATTTCTCTACCAAGAAATTCAACGGGCCGATGCGGTTGGCGCGACACAACTGACTTTGCATCCCGGAGCCCACATTGGCGCGGGACCGGACGCAGCCATCGCCCAAATCGTTAAGGGACTCAACACCGTGATTCGGCCAGAACAACACGTACAAATTGCGCTGGAAACAATGGCTGGTAAGGGAACCGAGGTTGGTCGGACGTTTGAAGAGTTGGCGCAAATGATCGATGGCGTGACTTATAATGAAAAATTATCGGTAACGTTTGATACTTGTCACACGAGTGATGCCGGCTATGCCATCAAGGCCGACTTTGACGGTGTCTTGAATGAATTTGATCACGTCATCGGGTTAGACCGGCTGGGCGTGGTCCATCTGAATGATTCCAAAAATCCCCAAGGGGCGCACAAAGACCGCCATACGAATATTGGGATGGGGACGATCGGATTTGATACGCTCAATTATGTCGCTCATCATCCACAACTGGAAGCAGTCAGCAAGATTTTGGAAACACCGTATGTCGGTGAAGATAAGAAACATCAGCTACCGCCGTATAAATATGAAATCGCGATGCTTCGGGCGGGCCAATTTAATGCCCATTTGATTGAAGATATTGAAGCACAACGTTAATTAATCAGAATTGAACGATAATCGATTGCGATTATCGTTTTTATTTTCATTTAGGAGGGAATTAATCATGACACTTAACAAACAACGCGTCTTAATCGTCGGCGGAACGTCTGGGTTTGGATTAGAAATCGCGCGGCAAGCGCTGCAAGCGGGTGCGCAAGTTCATCTGATTGGGCATACAGCTGAGCATGTTCAAGCTGCTTGTACGACGTTGGCAGCACCGGACCGCGTCACGGGAACTGCTTTGGATGCACAGGATCACGACCAATTGACGGCGTTCTTCACTGCACAATCACAGTTTGACCATATCGTTTCCATGCTTGGTGGGGCCATGGGTGGCGGCTTCTTAGATAATTCAGTCGCGGCAATTCGTAAAACGATTGAAGACAAGTTCTTCGCAAATTTACAACTGGCCCAGTTGGCTAGCAAGCACTTGGCGCTGCATGGCAGTCTCATCATGACTTCTGGGGCGGGTGGTCGACCGGATAACGCTTCTGGCGCCATTGTTGGGAATCAGGCCATCAATACGCTGGTGGCTGGGTTAGCCGTTGAGATGGGCCCAGTCCACCGCGTTAACGCCGTGGCACCAACATGGACGCCGACCGGGCTTTGGCGTGGATTATCGGCTGACCAGTTATCGGCTCAGACTGCCGCGGCTAGTCAGGGCAATCCTTTGAAACGGGTGGCCACGCCAGCTGAAGTCGCTTCCGCCTATGTGTATTTGATGCAGAACCAGTTTGTGACGGGCCAAGTCTTACATGTTGATGGTGGCGTCGACTTGCTTTAGCGTGGTGTGCCGCTTAATTGATGGCACGAAAAAACCGTTACCTTCAAATGATGAAGGCAACGGTTTTGTATTAACCAAGTCTAATTTTCACCAGTGCCATCAGTGTTTAGACTTTCAGTAATCAAGGTAGCGGTCTCTTCAATCGACTTGTTGGCAACGTTGATTACGAGGCAACCAATTTTTTTGAAGATTTTATCGGCGTAGTCCAATTCAGCTTTGATTTTATCGGTATTAGAATACATCGTATCGGGATTCAAGCCGTATTGAACCATACGCTGACGTCGAATATCATTTAATTTGTCCGGATCGTTAGTCAATCCGAAAATCTTCTTCGGATCCACTTTCCAGATTTCGTCGGGAATTTGGGCTTGTGGCACGAGTGGTAAGTTGGCAACTTTTAAGTTTCGGTTGGCCAAGTATAATGATAGTGGTGTCTTAGAAGTCCGTGAAACCCCTAACAAGACCACGTCGGCTTCCAGAAAGCCACTCGGATTCTTACCATCATCATAGGTCACGGCAAATTCAATCGCGTTGATCCGGTCAAAATAATTCGTGTTGAGCGCGTGGACCGTCCCAGGATGATTTGACGGCTGAACGTGTGTGATTTGTGAGAACGTGTCTAGCGCGGGCGTGATGACGTCATAGTAAGGCAAGTCATGTGCTTCGCAGTAGTGGTTAACGACTTGGCTCAAGCGCCGGTCCACGAAGGTGTGAAAGATAGCTGCATGTTCCTTGAGTGCTTGGGCGAGTACCGTTTGTAGTAGCGAGTCGGTCCGGACGAATGGGAAACGTTGATAACGAATTTCATAGTCTGAAAATTGGGCCGCTGCGGCGAGTGCCACGTTGTGCGCCGTCTCACCGATGGAATCTGATAAAATAAAGACTTTAATTGCTGACATATGATAACCTCATTTCGGTTCAATAATAACCTTAGTGTAGCATAGCACGTCAGTCTTGAAAACGATTTACTGTCCGGAGTATCGAGGCTGCTTCCGGATTTATTTTAAGGAAATTGTAAACTTTGGTTGACGGCCTTTTTCAATTTATGTATAATTTACTAGAACAGTTGCGTTATGTGTAAGTATGCATAATTTAACGGTTACTTTTTGAGCTCGGAGGGAGGGAATTTAACATGGCAAAAACAGTCGTTCGTAAAAACGAATCTCTTGATGATGCTCTTCGTCGCTTTAAACGTACCGTTTCAAAAAGTGGTACTTTACAAGAATACCGCAAACGGGAATTCTACGAGAAACCAAGTGTGAAGAAGAAGTTAAAATCTGAAGCAGCACGTAAGCGTAAGAACCGTCGTCGTTTCAAGTAATTAGTAGTTTACTAATTCACCCAACGAGGAGGGAAACCAATGAGTTTATTAGATACGCTCAATGGTGATCTGAAAGCTGCGATGAAGGCGCGCGATAAGCAAACCCTCAGCGTTATACGGATGCTTAAGTCAGCGGTAATGAATGAACAAATTAACGCTGGCCATGATTTAACGGCTGATGAAGAAGTGAGCGTGTTATCACGTGAACTGAAGCAACGGCGCGAATCATTAAGTGAATTCGAAAATGCGGGTCGTCAGGATTTAGCTGACGGCGTTAAAGCAGAAATTGCAATTGTTGAGAAGTATATGCCAAAACAATTGTCGGACGAAGAAGTTCAACAGATTGTAGCGGACACTATCAAGCAAGTCGGAGCAACCGGTAAAGGTGACTTCGGTAAGGTGATGGGGGCCGTTATGCCAAAGCTTAAAGGCCAGGCAGATGGCAAGCTGATCAACCAAACAGTTAAATCATTATTGAATTAACGGTTAGCCGGGGATTAATTCCTCGGCTTTTTTGGTGCGCTGAAAATTGTTGCGTTGGTCACTAAAAGGCGGTTTGAACCGTCACAATTTCAGTAACAACGACAACAGTCAGACTGTTGATAGCAGTATGTTTGAAGGCGTCCATTCTGTACGCGTTGTGCTAGTTGTTATTTAGTATTATAGATGATTAAAGCATGACAAGTTGGCGTCCTGTTCGTCAGCCGAGACGCGCCATATTCCGACCTCCGGGGCTGGCTGACAACGCTGGAACAGGGCGGACATCGATTTGAACTCACGCAGAGAACCACTGCGCAATTTCAAATACGAGTCTTCTTCTAGCTCGGGAACCCCACCCGGACAAGAAGAATTTCGCCCTTGAGCATTGTCAGCCAGCCCCTACAGTCGGGAACCCGCTCGAATGGCGGATGAACAGCCACCTATCTGGGTGCAATTGGTCACTGTATGTTTAGTGACTGGGACTTCAGGCAAAGCTTTAATCGGTATCGTTGATGCTTTATGGCATTTGAGTACTGAGAAGATTCCCGGAATATTATTCATTAATCTCAATACCACTAATTTCAACGGTAACTAACATTGAATTCAGTCTATAAAATGGCCGTCATTTAGAATTCAAAGTTTTGAAGTATCAGGCAACTAGAGAAGATGCTGACAAGTTCAGTGGTGTTGCTTGTCTGATACTATGATTAAGAAAGTTTAGCAATCATTAGACACCAGTCTGACAGTTCAATATCAAAATCCCCGTGGACCAAGGAACCAACGCCTAATCCAACAAGAAATCGGATCCGCATATGTACGCCTTTTGAATACTGTCCCGGCTGGAAGGTATTCTGGACAAGGCCCAGTGGTGAAATTTCACTTAGCAAGCGTCTTGTGCTTGGTTAGTGAAAGACCAGTATTTAAGACGTGGTTTGTCGGCTTAAATCTGTGTCCACCACGTTCCGGCCATTGCCCAGAATACCTGGAAGCCGGTGTAGGACGCGCCTACCACTGCATGTTTACGCGAACTCGCCTTGTTTTCACCGGTTCTCAGCTGGCAGCACTTGAACTTAAAAAACAGCATGATTTAATCATGATTCATGACAGATTCACTAGCGCAATGCGTCCTCGGTTACCATTCATGTTCGGAAGCGTGTGCCCCGTCGAATCCAATGGACGGTGGCCTTGCGCTGGTAGCAGGTGGGCTTTTATGCTATGATTAACTAACAAATACCTGCCGAAATCAGCGCGGTTATCACGCTAAACGCGGGTGCCATTACCAGCTAATGGTAATTAAATCTGTCAATAAAGGAGTCCATGTTTTTGACCGAAAACTCAAAATATGAACAAAAATTTCTCATTGCTGATCCAGCCCAATCAGTGGCACTGTTAGGACCTGAGGATGCCCACCTTGCATTACTAGAGGACGGGTTGCATGTCCAATTACACGTGTTCGGTGATCAGATGACGATTAGTAGTGATGATGAAGCAGCCGTTCATAACACACAAGCAGTCCTAGATAATTTAACGAGTTTAATTAAACAAGGCATTCAAATCGGTGCGCCGGATGTGATTAGTGCCATCAAGATGGTGAACCGCGGGACCTTAGATTATTTTAAAGACCTCTATTCAGAGACGTTGATTAAAGATAATCGGGGCCGACCGATTCGCGTGAAGAATTTTGGCCAACGGCAGTACGTGCAAGCGGTGGCCAAGAGCGATATCACCTTTGGCATTGGCCCAGCCGGGACCGGGAAGACTTACTTGGCGGTCGTCATGGCCATTGCTGCTTTAAAACGAGGCGACGTTGAGAAGTTGATTTTGACACGGCCAGCTGTTGAAGCGGGTGAAAGTCTGGGATTCTTACCTGGTGATCTGAAAGAAAAGGTCGATCCTTATTTACGGCCAATTTACGATGCGTTGTATGATATTTACGGTGCTGAGCATACCCAACGGTTGATGGATCGCGGTATTATCGAAATTGCACCGCTTGCTTACATGCGGGGGCGGACGCTGGATCATGCGTTTGTTATTTTGGACGAAGCGCAAAATACGACTAATGCGCAAATGAAGATGTTTTTGACCCGCTTAGGATTCGGGGCTAAGATGATCGTCAATGGCGACATTTCTCAAATCGACTTGCCACGTCACACCAAGAGTGGCTTGATTCAAGCTGAGCAAATTTTGAGTGGTATCAGTAATATTTCATTTGTGAAGTTTACGGCGGATGATGTGGTCAGAAATCCAGTCGTCGCTAAAATCATCACCGCATATGATAAGGTGGAACAACGGTAGGGGGCACTTATGGACTTAGAATTATATGATCAAACCTCAGCGGGCGCCCAGCCAGAACAATTACAACTCATTCGTGATTTAATTGATTTGGCCGGCAAAACGTTAAAATTACGGGACGATACGGAAGTTTCCGTGACGCTAATGAATAATGATGACATTCAAAAAATTAATGAACAGTATCGGGGCGTTGACCGCCCGACCGACGTCATTAGTTTTGCAATGCACGACGACGATGATGACGACTTGATCGTGATGGATCCGGAGCTGGCAGCAGAACTGCCGTTAAACCTGGGTGATATCATGATTTCCGTTGATAAGGTCAGTGAACAGGCCGCCTTTTTGCAACATTCCGAAGCCCGTGAATTAGGGTACTTAGTGGTTCACGGCTTTTTGCATTTAAATGGCTACGACCATCTACAGCCAGCGGATGAAACTGAAATGTTCACACTACAACGGCAGATTTTGGATGCTTATGGGCTCGAAAAATAGACCAGACCGGCTTCAGGTTGGGAAAAACCATTCATTTTGGCAATCGTGGTTACATGCTTGGAATGGGCTCAAAACGGTTGTGATTGAAGAACGGAATATGCGGACACACCTAGTATTGGGCGCTGTTGCGCTGATTGCTGGCTGGTGGGTTCACTTGACCGTCAACGAGTGGTTATGGCTGGCGCTCGCCATCTTTTTGGTGATGCTCTGTGAGATCAACAATACGATTGCTGAGAATCTCTCAGATATGATTACAGGCCCAAGGTTTAGTCCGCAAGCGAAAAAAATTAAAGATATCGCGGCTGGCGCAGTTGTCTTTGCGGCTGCGTTTGCCGTGCTCGTCGGTTTGATACTCTTTGCGCCCAAACTTTGGCTGGTGCTCAGTCACTGGCTCGGCTGATTGGGTGTAGCTCCTTCGGCAAATAGTGAAAGGAATTAATTATGGCAGAACAACAAGCATTTCATTCCGGTTTTGTGGCGATTATTGGTCGTCCGAATGTCGGTAAATCAACGTTACTTAACCGGGTCGTGGGCCAAAAGGTCGCAATCATGTCTGATAAGGCCCAAACAACGCGGAATCGGATTCAAGGCATCTACACCACTGCAGACACGCAGATGGTCTTTATTGACACGCCCGGCATTCACAAGCCACACAGTCGCTTAGGCGATTTCATGGTCAAGTCGGCGCTATCAACATTAGGTGAAGTCGACGCCGTGCTCTTCATGATCAACGCGGACGAACGCCGTGGTGCCGGTGATAACTTTATTATTGACCGTTTAAAAAATGTCAAACAGCCAATTTATTTGGTGATTAATAAAATCGACCAAGTCCATCCTGACCACTTACTAGAGATCATGGATCAGTACAAGGATGCGTTGCCGTGGAAAGAAGTTTATCCAATTTCGGCCTTGGAAGGTAACAATGTTGATGAACTGTTAGCGACCCTGAAAAAGCAGTTGCCAGAAGGTCCGCAATACTATCCTTCTGACCAAGTGACGGACCATCCCGAACGCTTCATTATTTCGGAGTTGATTCGTGAAAAAGTCCTAGAATTGACGCGCCAAGAAGTGCCACATTCAACTGCTGTCGTGATTGATTCGATCAAACGGCAGGACGAAGAAAAGATTCACGTTCAAGCGACGATCATTATCGAACGGTCCTCACAAAAAGGCATTATCATCGGTAAAGGTGGTAGCATGCTGAAGAAGATCGGCTCGATGGCGCGCCGTGATATCGAACACTTGCTTGGAGACAAGGTCTACCTTGAATTATGGGTGAAGGTCCAAGAGAATTGGAAGGACCGGCAAGACTTGCTGGCAAGCTACGGCTACCGGCAAGATGACTACTAGAATCGTTAGGTGATCGCATGGCCCAACAGATGGTCACAAATTTTAATGGTATTTTACTTTTTCGACGCGACTACCGCGAACGTGATATGCTCATCAAGTTTTTGACGGCCGAATATGGCAAGAAGATGTTCTTCATTCGTGGCGCCCGTCGTCGTGGGTTTAAAATGGCCGCAGAGCTCTTGCCCTTTACCATGGGTGAGTATGTCGGTGACTTGCGTGATCAGGGGCTGTCGTATATTAATAGCGTCAAGCACGTCCAGTATTTTGAGCATATTAGCCAAGATATTGCACTCAACGCTTATGCCACCTATGTCATGAACTTGATTGATGTTGCGTTTCCGGATAATGAACCGGTGGGGCGCTGGTACCAACAATTGACCAGTGCGCTACAATTGATTGACGCAGATGTCGCGCCAGCCTTGGTCGCCAATGTGATTGAAATCCAATTATTGGCGCCATTTGGAGTTGCTCCGGAACTACGCTGGTGCACGGTCTGTGGCCGTACCGACTTACCACTGGATTATTCTGAAAGTTATGGTGGCCTGTTATGTCAACAGCATTGGCATCTGGACCCGCACCGCTTACATGCGAGTGCGGCAGCCATTTTTTACTTGCGGAAGTTCTCGGTATTAGATTTAGCCAAAGTCCATTCAATTAAGGTCAAGCCACGGACGGCGGCAGAGTTGCGCCGAATTTTAGATGAAATTTATCAGAACTCAGTCGGTGTGCGGTTGAAGTCCAAACGTTTCATTGATCAGATGAGCAGTTGGTATCGACCACTCACGCCGCGCAAGAGTGAGGATTGACAAACGCGCAGTCATCGGCTATGATGATGAAGAACTGAATAGTTAAGTGTTGATGAGAGAAGGTTAACGGAATTTGATTTCAGTGAGGCCGTGGTGGTGCGAAACGGCTAATCAAAGACGTTAATTGGCGCTTTCGGAGCTTTAATACCGTATAATTAAGCTGCTGAGGTTACTCAGAAGTAGGGTGGAACCGCGAAACCAATCGTCCCTATGTCGTTATTGTTGACGACAGGGGACTTTTTTTGTGCCATCTTTGGTCGAAAATGGGACCACCATGCGAAGCCATCAGCCGTTCAGTCACTAATTTTTGGGAGGATTATAATGAGCAAAAAGTTATCAGTGCAAGAGATCATCTTGACCTTGCAGAAGTTTTGGTCAGATCAAGGCTGCATGTTAATGCAATCTTACGATACAGAAAAAGGGGCCGGAACGATGAGCCCGTATACGTTCTTACGTGCAATCGGTCCGGAACCATGGAACGCTGCTTACGTGGAACCATCCCGGCGGCCAGCTGATGGTCGTTACGGTGAAAACCCGAACCGTTTGTATCAACATCACCAATTCCAAGTGGTCATGAAGCCTTCACCAGAAAATATTCAGGACTTATATTTACAAAGTCTAGAACAATTGGGCATCAACCCGCTCGAACATGATATTCGTTTCGTGGAAGATAACTGGGAAAACCCATCCATGGGTTGTGCCGGTGTTGGTTGGGAAGTTTGGTTGGACGGAATGGAAATCAGCCAATTCACCTACTTCCAACAAGTCGGTGGCTTAGAAGTGGATCCGGTCACTTCTGAAATCACCTATGGTTTGGAACGGCTTTCTTCTTACATTCAAGACGTCAACTCCGTCTTCGATCTGGAATGGGGCGACGGCGTTAAGTATGGCGATATCTTCTTGGAACCAGAGTTTGAAAATTCCAAGTACGCCTTTGAAGAAAGCAATGAAGATTTATTGTTAATGTTATTTGATGAATATGAAAAGGAAGCCAAGCGCCAAATCAAAAATGGGTTGGTTCATCCAGCGTATGACTACTGTCTCAAGTGTAGCCACACCTTCAATTTGATGGATGCGCGTGGTATGGTTTCAGTGACGGAACGGGCTGGCTACTTGGACCGAATTCGGAACATGGCGAAGTCGATTGCCAAGGAATTTGTGGCGCAACGTGAAAAACGTGGCTTCCCATTATTAAAACACGCACAGGAGGAGACGAAATAATGGCGAAAACTTATTTATTAGAAATCGGTTTGGAAGAAATGCCGGCCCACGTCGTTACACCGAGTGTGTTACAACTTAAGGAACGCATGACCAAGTTTTTGACCGACGCACGGCTTGATTTTGAAGACATCAAAACTTTTTCAACCCCACGGCGCTTGACGGTTCAAGTGTTAGGATTGGCTGATAAGCAGGCGGATGTGAAAAAAGAAGTCCGCGGTCCGGCTAAAAAGATTGCCCAGGATGCAGATGGCAACTGGACCAAAGCTGCGATTGGTTTCTCTAAGGGTCAAGGTGCTTCGACGGACGATATCGTCTTCAAAGATGTTAAAGGCACCCCATATGTCTTCGTTCAAACTTTCAAGGCGGGCAAGACGGCCGCAGAAGTGCTGACTGCAGGCATCAAGGATGTCATCACTAAGATGAACTTCCCAACGATGATGAAGTGGTCGACGTTTAGTTTCAAATACATTCGGCCCATTCGTTGGATCGTCTCATTGTTAGATGATGCGATCGTGCCGGTTGAAATTTTGGATGTCACCGCTGACCGGGTCTCCCGTGGCCATCGTTTCTTGGACCACGACGTTGAAATCGCGACGGCGCTGGATTACGAAGATGACTTAGCGAGCGTACAAGTCATTGCGGATGCTGACAAGCGTAAGGCCAAGATTCGTGAACAAATTGCCGATTTGGCACAAGCCCACGATTGGCAGATCAAAGTTAACGAAGACTTGCTGGAAGAAGTTAACAACTTAGTTGAATTTCCAACGGCCTTCGCCGGTGATTTTGATACCAAGTACTTGACGATTCCAGATGAAGTCTTGATCACGTCAATGCGTGACCACCAACGCTTCTTCTACGTCACGGATGCGGACGATAACTTGTTACCACACTTCGTTTCGGTTCGAAATGGGAACACGGATCACCTTGAAAACGTGGCGTTAGGTAACCAAAAAGTCTTAACGGCGCGGCTGGAAGATGCAGCCTTCTTCTATCATGAAGACCAGCAACACTCGATTCAAGAATACGTGGAACGACTCAAGAAGGTCAGCTTCCATGACAAGATTGGGACGATGTATGAAAAGATGCAACGGGTCATGGTTATTAGTGCCTTCTTAGCTGACCGGTTTGGATTGACTGAAACTGAAAAGAACCAGTTGCATCGTGCTGCCCAGATTTACAAGTTTGACTTAGTGACTGGCATGGTCGGCGAATTCCCTGAATTGCAAGGGGTCATGGGCGATAAGTACGCCGTGCTCAAGGGCGAAGATCCAGTCGTTGGCCAAGCGATTCGCGAACATTACATGCCAATTAGTGCGGATGGCGACTTGCCAAAATCCAAGGTTGGGGCTGTGCTTGCGATTGCCGACAAGGTTGATTCAATTTCAAGTTTCTTCGCTGTTGGTTTAACCCCAAGTGGGTCAAATGATCCGTTTGCATTGCGTCGTCAGGCCTTTGGGATTGTTCGGATCGTTCGTGACCAAGGTTGGGACTTCCCAATTCGTCAAATCGAAACAGCTATTCAAAAAGAATTGGCTGCTAATGATGCGACCTATAATCTGGACTTTGCTAAGCAAACGGCACCGGTCGCTGATTTCTTAACGGACCGGGTCAAGCAATGGTTTAGTAATCACAAGTTGCGTTACGATATTGTGGATACGGTCATTAAGGGTAGTCGCCAAGACATTCGTGAAATGTTCAAGGCAGCTGACGTCTTAAATGCGCATCAAGATGATCCACAATTCAAGGATACGATTGAAGCCTTTACACGGTTGCTACGGATCACGGCTAAGGCGAAGTTGGATGCTGGCGATTTGACGGTCGATCCAAGCTTGTTTGAAAATGACGCGGAACAAAAGTTGTATGATGCCGTTGAAGACTTGAAACAAAAAGTAACTTCAACGATGTCCATGGAGGACCGGTTCACGGCATTAGCCAGCTTACGGCCGCTAATCGTGGATTACTTCGAACAAACGATGGTCATGAGCAAGGACGACCAAGTTCGTGACAATCACTTGAAACAACTCTTGACGATTGCACAAATGGTCAATGTCATGGGTGACTTGAACCAATTAGTTGTGAAATAATCGTTCACGAGGGATAATACTAGGAAGTTGTTGCTGAAAAGTGACGACTTCTTTTTTTAGTCGATTTTAGTGGCATAGTTGTCAGTTTTACGCCATGAAATATGATTAAAACGTGCCATCAGTTGGTTTACTGTTTGTCAGCAAATATTCGTCCTAGTCCGACTTACAGGGCCGGCTGACAACGCTGGAACAGGGCGGACATCGATTTGAACTCACGCAGAAAATCACTGCGCAATTTCAAATACGAGTCTTCTTCTAGCCCGGGAAACCCACAAGGACAAGAAGAACTTCGCCCTTGAGCATTGTCAGCCAGCCCTTCCAGTCGGGAAACCGCTCGAATGGCAGATGAACGAC
The DNA here is from genome assembly GCF_018991255.1 of Lactiplantibacillus sp. 30.2.29. NCBI lineage: Bacteria > Bacillati > Bacillota > Bacilli > Lactobacillales > Lactobacillaceae > Lactiplantibacillus > Lactiplantibacillus sp. 30.2.29. The sequence continues at coordinate 76,655 of NZ_JAGYGU010000001.1, forward strand.
CACCTACTTTGGTGCAATTGACCAACGAGTATTAGGCGACTGGTCCTTTAAGCAACCTTTGAGTAGGCATCGATGATGATTCATGCACTTAAATACGTGAAAATGGTCTAAAGATTATTAACAGCTTCAATAGCAACCGGACTTTTAGTTAGGCGATAGAATAGCTTTCGTTTAGAATTCAAAGCTTTGTAATCTCAGTCGACTAGAGACAACTTGCAAAGTTCAGGGAAGCAACTGGCTGTTTTCGAACTTAAGAATCGGCACGTTTTAATCATATTTCATACTAATGAATTACACGACAACACGTATTTTAATAACAAATTTTAGAAATATGTCTAATAAGCAGGACTTATTATTGCACTGCTGTCAAACTTGTGGTACTATATATTCTGTAAAAGTTCGCACGTTCAAAAGTCGCATCTCGTTTTCATGATGCGACTTTTGATTGCGCAACGGTTTGGTTAGTTTGTCAGACAGGTGTGTGCAGAAATGGGGTGGCAAAGTGGCCAATCGAATTCCTGAAGAGAAGGTTGAACAAGTCCGTTCAGCCGTTAATATTGCGGATTTCATTGGACAATATGTTCAGTTAAAAAAATCAGGTAAGAACTTATTTGGACTCTGTCCGTTCCATGAAGAACGAACGCCATCGTTTTCGGTGAATGAACAGAAACAGATTTTTCACTGTTTCAGTTGTGGTCGCGGTGGGAATGTCTTCAGTTTTATTATGGAACTTGAAAATCTTTCCTTTCCAGAAGCAGTCGTCAAGGTCGCTGATTTTGGCCATATCGAGCTGCCAGCAACTTATACCGCGCAATCGCAACCGGCTGCACCTAAAGATCAGCAACAGGCGGATCTGCTCAAGTTGTATGCGGATAGCGCGAAAATGTATCAACACATCTTGGTCAATACCGAACTGGGGGAACCCGCACTCAAATATTTACACGAGCGGGGCCTAGATGATGAGACGATTCAAACTTTTGGAATTGGGTATGCGCCCGCCAATCAACTCTTACTGGATTTTTTCAAAGAACATCAGACGGATTACCAGCTGTTACGGCAATCGGGATTGTTCATTGAAAATCAGAACGGGGACTTACGCGACCGGTTTGTGGACCGCGTTTTATTTCCAATCAAGGATGCCAGCGGGCGCGTCATCGCATTTTCTGGTCGAATTTTAAAGCAGTCACCGAGTGAGCCTAAATATTTGAATAGTCCGGAAACGAAACTGTTCAATAAACGCTCGGTACTGTTCAACTTTGATTTGGCGCGTGGTCCGATTCGACAACAAAAATCCGTCATTTTATTTGAAGGATTTATGGATGTGATTGCGGCTTATCGTTCTGGAATTCAGAACGGCGTTGCGTCGATGGGGACCAGCCTGACAGACGAGCAAATTTATATGCTCGAACGAGTCACGGATACGCTCTACGTCTGTTACGACAGCGATATGCCCGGGCAAAAAGCGACCGATCGTGCCCTGAAATTATTAGGGGGCAATAGTCGCTTAACGCTGGGTGTGATCCAGATGCCGGATGGAATGGACCCGGATGAATACCTGCGTGCCAATGGTCGCGACAAATTCGTGCAGGTCTTTGAGGACGGTAAGCAAACGCCGACCGCCTTCGAGATGCAGTATTTAAAACACGATTTGAATTTACAAAATACGCCTGACCAACTGACGTACTTGCAGGCAGTCTTAGAACAGCTGGCCAAGTTATCGTCGAGTGTTGAGCAGGATTTATATTTAAACCAGCTGGTTGCTGAATTTGATTTAGACAAAAACGATTTAAAAGCGCAATTACGGTCGTTGGTCGGCAAGCAGGCCGTGCAACGCAGTGGTCGTGGTGCTCAAAACATAACGCCGCCACCTGAGACGGCGCCACTCACACCACCACCGGCAACGGTCGACGGTGGGACGAACAATAACGCGCCACTAAGTCGAGTTGAAAAGGCCGAGCGACTGTTGTTATACCGGTTGCTCAATGATCATGATGTCTGGCTGCGGGTCATGGCGATTGAAGGCTTCCATTTCATACATGACCCTTATCAGCAGATTTTCGTCTATGCCGAGGCCTATTTCAAAACGCACAATCAATTTGACTTAGGTAACTTTACGGATTTTATGGCCGACTCGGACTTACAACCGGTCGTGACCAGTCTGGAATTCATGGATGTTGCCAGTGAAACGTCGAAGGAAGAAATCGCAGACTTAGTCAACGTGATTATGACCCAACAACCATTGGTATTACAAATTAATCAGAAGAATGCTGAACTGACGGCTGCTAAGCAAATGGGCAACCGCGAGCTGGTTCAGCAATTAACCTTAGCGCTCATTGAACTCTACCGAAAACAGCAACAGGCACAACAAGCTGATTACTTTTAGCTTGCGTGTTATAATTAAGGTTGGCTCGGTATTTTCACTAGGGTGCTAGTAGATGCATACGAAACTAGGAGGCTACTACATGGCAAAGGCAAAAGCAACGACAGAATACGACAAGGCTGTTAAAGCATTAATCAAGGACTACAAGAAGTCCGGTAGTATTCAGTATGATGAATTATCCGATAAAATCGCAGCGCCTTATAAGTTAGACGCGAGCGGAATCGACAAATTATTGCAAAAAGTTGAAGATGCTGGGATCAGTGTCGTTGACGAAAAGGGTGATCCGGATGCACGGGCGGTCAAGAGTGTGAAGACCGTTTCGAAGAAGGAATTGAGTGATGCAGGCTCTGCTTCTGGTATTAAGATCAATGACCCAGTTCGGATGTATCTCAAGGAAATCGGTCGGGTCGACTTGTTGACCGCCGATGAAGAAGTTGCCTTAGCCTTACGAATCGAACAAGGTGACGAATCAGCCAAGCAAGAATTAGCGGAAGCTAACTTACGGTTGGTGGTTTCAATTGCTAAGCGGTATGTTGGTCGGGGGATGCAATTCCTCGATTTGATTCAAGAAGGTAACATGGGCTTGATGAAGGCCGTTGAAAAGTTCGATTATCGCAAAGGGTTCAAGTTCTCGACTTATGCCACTTGGTGGATTCGTCAAGCGATTACGCGGGCAATCGCTGACCAAGCGCGGACGATTCGGATTCCAGTTCACATGGTTGAAACGATCAACAAATTGATTCGGATTCAACGGCAACTTCTCCAAGACCTCGGGCGTGAACCAACGCCTGAAGAAATTGGAGCCGAAATGGACATGCCAACTGAAAAGGTTCGTGAAATCTTGAAGATTGCCCAAGAACCCGTTTCGTTGGAAACCCCAATTGGTGAAGAGGATGATTCACACCTTGGTGACTTCATTGAAGACCAAGATGCAACTTCACCAGCGGATGCTGCGGCATACGAACTCTTGAAGGAACAATTGGAAGGCGTCCTCGATACGTTGACTGACCGGGAAGAAAACGTCTTACGGTTACGGTTTGGTCTTGATGATGGCCGGACCCGCACGTTGGAAGAAGTCGGTAAAGTCTTCGGTGTGACCCGTGAACGGATTCGCCAAATCGAAGCCAAAGCATTGCGGAAGTTACGCCACCCATCACGTAGCAAACAATTGAAAGATTTCTTGGAATAACAACTAGATATTTGCGCCTGACTGTCAGCTGAGCTGGTGGTCAGGCGCTTTTTTTCGGGTTCTTGGTCAAGTGGCGTTGATAGAATCTCTGCTGGAGGCCGGATAATGTGGATTTTCGCTAAATGAAGTGGACGGGATTATGCTGAAATTTACGACAACATTGCGACAATATTGTGTCGCAGAAAAACAGCCGTTAACGCTAACTATTATTTACGCTGAAATTAACTACACAAGCATATCGGACTTGTTCGTTTGACCTGATGTTTTTAATGGGCTTGTCAAAGGCAAATTAGTATGATAGTGTACTAGTTGTAATAATACACGTAGTTCACAGGACCGAGGTGAGAGAATGACGTTTGCAACTAATGGCGCACCGTATTATGAACAGTTGGTCATGCAAATCAAGCAACAGATTGTTCAGGGCAGGTTGCAACCAGGGGACAAACTACCTTCCATTCGGGCAATGGCAGTTGAAATGCATCTTAATCCGAACACAGTCAGTAAGGCTTATCAGATTCTGGAGCGACAGCGAGCCGTTTATACCGTAAAGGGCAGGGGGACATTTGTGAGTGAATCAAGTCAGACAATCGCTGATTTACGGGCGGTTGATGACCTTCAGGAACGCTTACGATCACTATTGACGGAAGCGCAGTTCTTAGGAATTAGTGCGCAACAAGTTCAAACGTGGGTGACCGCGGCTTATCAAAAGGAGGACTCACGGGGATGAGTATTGAAGTAAAAGCATTAAGTAAGCAGATTGACAGGCGTGAAATTTTAACTGACATCACTTTTACTTGGCAACCGGGTCGAATTGTCGGATTAGTTGGACGTAATGGGGTTGGTAAAACGACACTTTTTCGGACAATGGCCGATCACTACTTGGCCGATGGGGGTGAATTAGTGATTGATGGCCAGCCCGCCTTGCAACAACCACAGTGTCGACAAAAGTTGTTTTATATTGATACCCAGCATAATTTTTTTGGGAGTCAACGTTTACGCCAAATTATAACAACATACGCGCTAGGGTACGACGATTTTGATCAACTACGGCTAGAACAGTTACTGAAGGTTGAACATTTATCGGTTAAAAGTCATTATCAGCAATTGTCAAAAGGACAGCAAATGTTGTTTCAAATTTTGTTGGCATTAGCGAGCAACGTGCCATACATCATTTTAGACGAGCCGTTTGATGGGTTAGATCTCTTGGTGCGTGAGCGCATCGTCACACATATTATTGATGAAGTCGCTGAGCGTGGTACAAGTTTTTTGATTTCATCGCATAATCTTGATGAACTCGATGGGCTGTGTGACCAAGTCCTGTTCTTGGAGCAGCACGAATTAATTGCCAATTATGATCTCGAAGCCTTACGATCCAAGGCCCGCAAATTTCAACTAGTTTTTGCGGATAAACACATGCCGGATGTTGTCAAACAACAGGGTCAGTTAATCAAGGTATACGGCCGAGTACTCGAAGTTTATTTTCCGGACTTCACACCGGCAATTGAGACAGCGCTTCACCAAGCACAACCACTAATGATGGCCGAGCAGCCACTAACGATTGCGGATGTGTTTCGAGTTAAATTAGGTGATCGTCAAGCTGTTTTGGGTGGTGAGTAAATGACAACTTCAAAGTTAGGTCGGTTATGGATGCAACAGAATTGGCCTTGGCTGCGACTGGTGATGGCAACTTGCTTGTTAGTTAGCTTGTTGATGGCTGGTCATTCAACGTATAATTGGCAAGAAAACCATGCTCGGAGTGAACGTGGTGAGCGAATCAATGCTGCAGATTTTGTGAAGCACCCGGAAAGCTTTCAAATTGCTGGCCAGCCTGCAGCTAGTTTGCAGGCCTACTATGACCATCTGGACCAGTATTTTTGGCCGGGCGAATATACGTCGACGAATCCCAAACAAGCGGTGCGTGCTCACCAACCTAATCGCTTCTATTATGTCTTGGCGCTTATTGGCGGCCTGTTACTCGCCTTTTATGGGAGACGAACGCATCGTTTTGAGTTCATGACCGCGTTAGGCGCGACGCGCTGGCAAATATGGTGGCAGCAAGTCCGACTGGCATTGGCCTTAATGGCAACCATTTTTGTGAGCCAGTTGATTTATTATGGTTGGATTATTGCCGTAATTCCCCAAACTTATCAGCACTATCGTAATTTACCGGCAATGTTTGGAAGTAGTGTGGCAGTGACACTGGTCAGTGGTTGTTTGTTAATGCTTGGTTGGCTGGTTGGAAATCTTAATCACCGGTTATGGCTAGCAATTCTCATTAGTGGGTTGACTTGGCGATGGGCATCGGGCATGTTAACGCGGACGAATATCTGGTTGCGGTGGTTCAATATTCAGACATTGCCGGACATTTGGTTACATGTGCATTATGGTGTCTCAGCGACCATGGCATTGGTGGGATTACTAATCTTACTGGGACTGACCTGGATTAGCTTTCGACACTGGTCGGCAGATATTGTGACGCTGCACCAGCAATCACGATTCAACGCGTTCACGGCGATTGTTTTGTTCAGTTTAGGTATTGGCTCAACGTTTGGCGATATGTTGCTACTGCCATTGATGAAAACGATTGCTCCCTGGTATGAATTGGTAGGTATCAGTTTGGTACTGTTCGGGTTGTTAGTTTATTATGGCAGCCACCGTTATCAAGGCATTGGGGGATTGACACGATGAATAAAAAATTAGGTTGGTTGATTATTCGACAACATGCGCCACTACTCGTTGGCATTTTGATCCTATTTATGACCCTTGGCGCGTGGAGCGGTTGGGAAATGAATCAGCACTGGCAAATGCTGGACCAGAATCATGACATGGTGACTTCACGCCTTGAGTACGATTCACAGCGACATCAGTATCAGGATGCGGATGGGTTAAAGGCACAGAGCAAGCAGCGATATTTTACTCAATATTTACAGGTTTACCAGGATAATCGTCGCGGATTATTAGCAAATTCGCAGGTGGGGAGTCACCTTGAGTCGAATGGTTTTGTGTGGACAATTAGTCTTTTGATCGGTATTGCGCTGGTCGCTGTTCCTCGGCATCGATATTGGAATGAGTGGCTACAAGGGCTTGGCTTCCGGCGCACACAGATTTTCAGCAGGACGTTTTTGATTTATAGTTTAACGACAAGTATTGCAACGATTCTGGCAAAACTGATGATTCTATCGGTACTCGTCAACAATATTCCAGGGACATATTTTAGCCAATTTAATTGGTGGATATGGAGTAGCAACCTGATTAGTACCGTGTTAGTCGCACTAATTTTGATGACAATATCAGTGTTAGTCATGCTAGTGACCCCAAACATTGTGATTGCGTTAATTGTTGGCTATGCCGCTTCTCGAACAATCAGTCGGTTTGTGCTACTTCAGTCGTTCGGACAGATCAACAATCATTTTCTAAACTTTCTTAATCAACATTGGTGGTTAGGTGTCAGTGTTGCGAGTGTCGTTTTGTGCCTAGGTTGGTTGTTAGGACGATATTTGAGTTCGCAGTTAACGAGTGATTGCATTCATCAAGCGATTTTACGGCCTGCTTGGCGGTTACCTGTGCTGCTCGGATTGAGTATGATATTGACCTATTTGATGACAAATGTTGTGCTACCGCCACAGACAAGCTGGCAAGTTGGCGTCGTAGTTGAATTAATGATACTGGTTATCCTCATTGCTTGGATTTATCAACCACGCTGGAGTCGTCACGTCTGGCGATTAGTGCGTGAGTTACGGTAGTCTTTGAAACTCAGTATTCATGAATATAAAATTAATCCGCTATTCATCATCAAGTTGTCTTGATTGTGAGTAGCGGATTTTTATAACGGTAACCACGGAATTTATTTGATTATGGGAACTGACTACTAAATCGGCGTACTCCTGTGAAATGTCTGTACGCCTGATCAAGTTACGCGTTGTGCTAGCTATTATTCAGCCTGAAGATGATTAAATCATACCTATTGTTTGACTTGCTGGTCGGCAGACCGGTGCACTTCCAACTAAGAATGATTCGACTACTGAGCATCGCCCGGCAGTCCGGTTAGTCAGTAAGTCACTCGAATGGCGGATGAGGGACCTATCTGGGTACAATTGACCACTCAATATTGGCTGACTGGTCCTTCGGGCAAACGCTTAATGGGCATTTATGATAACTGATGGCATTTGGTTACTGAGAAGATTATCTGAATATTATTCACTCATCTCAATGCCACTAATTTCAATGGTAACTAGTCTTGAAATTAGTTGATAAAATTGACTTCGCTCAGAATTAAAGACTTTGTGATCACAGGCTGCTAGAGAAAATTCTGATAAAATCCGTGAAGCTGTTTGTCAGAAATCTTAAAGCATGGGTAAGCGTTCAGAATCAGTCTGATGGTTGAATGTCAAATTGGCTCTGTACCGTGGAACCAACGACTAATCTAACAAAAAGTTGAGTTCGCACATATCCGCCTTTCGAATACCATCCAGGCTGGAAGGTGTTTCTGACAATGCTCAGTGGTGAAATTTCACTTAGCAAGCGTCCTTTGCTTGGTTAGTGAAAGACCAGCATTTAAGACGGGGGTTGTCGGCTTAAATCTGTGTCCACCACGTTCCAGCGTTGTCAGAAATACCTGTAAGCCGGTATAGGACGATTCTATCACTGAATGTTTGCGGTAACTCGCATTGTTTCCAGCGGGTCTCAGCTGGCAGTTCTTGAACTTGAAAATTGGTACGTTTTAATCATAATCTGAGCCGAAAGCACTTAATGCACAGCCGGTTGCATCCAATTCCACAAAGTTAGGCGCGTGTTCAGTGAAGAAGTTGACGAAGCGGCCAGTCAAGAAGGCTGCGATCAACGTCCCTTCACGAACGCCGGCGAGTGAGTGCGTTAAGGTCAGTGCTAAAATCAATGAAATGGCAATCAAGGTAAAGTCATTGTAAACTTTGACTTTGGCGAATTTCAGTTGGTGAATCAACGCAATTGCATTTGGGAGTCCTTCGCCGGGCATGATGATAGCGTGTGAATTGACTTCCAGGAAAACGCCAAATGCCAGTAAAATCGTACCAATGAAGACGAGAATCAGTTGCGCGATATAGGTTTGGTTGGGCAAGTGCTGGAAAAGGGTGACAAAGTTGTCAATAAACCAGCCAAATAGGCAACCCGGAATTAACTGCAGCAAGTTCCGCCATGAAAATTCACGACGCAGGACGACTGCTTCCAAGAAGACCAACACGAACATAAAGATAATGGTAATCTGGCCAATTGAGGCGCCGGTGATGTTACTCAAAACATTTGGAATGCTGGAAATTGGCGAAGTACCGAGCAGGGACAGCTTTGAGAGCGCCACACCGGCAGACATACATAAAATGCCCGCAATTAATACCGCAAATTGTTTGATGACTTGTTTCAAAAGGTTTCAATCTCTTTTCTCTTTGTGCTTAATTTGACTGGAATCGTTCAGTACCTAATGAAATGCTCAGGTACGGTGAGTGATTCCAGCCTATTTGAGGTCATTCTCAGGTGTCGACAATCAGTCACGTTCGCCGTGAGTGGTCAGGCCTGAGTAGACAAGTTGTAATTGTTCAGTAAAGGTCGTCTCATCAACTTCTGGATGAGCGACGAAAAAGTCATGCCACCAGTCTTTTAAAGTCTGCTTGATACTGAGGGCGATTTTTTCACCGGCGGGGGTCAACCGAATTCGAATCTGGCGTTGATCGTTTTGATCATGTGAACGGGTCACGAGTTGCCGATTCTCAAGATGACGAACAGTGCGTGCGAGTAGACTGGGGTCAAGCCGTAAGTTGGCTGCAAGCATCTTTTGAGTCTGATCTGGGTAATCATAGACGACCAACAAGAGGTCACTTTCGGTCGCCCGAATGTCTAGGGCTGATAGCAGGTCGTTGATGCTATTCTTTGACTCACGATAAATTCCGGCGATAAATTTGGTTAAGCTGAAAGTTTCGATGATAATACCTCCTTTCGAAAATTAGTGGACTTGTCCATTATTCGTGAAACTAATTAATTTGTCAAGCCAACACCCTATCAAGCAACTACCGACAATATGACATTTGTCACCTAATACTCATGACAAACGCGACTACCGGATGACCGGTGATGGCCGTAAACTTGAGTCATTAAAAAGGAGGCGGTCAATGATGACACCGTTAATTGAAGCAACCGATGTGACGTTTAGCTACGGTCAGCAGTCAGTTTTAAGTGGGATTAACATGACGATTGCAACGGGCGAAATCATTGGATTAATTGGTGAAAATGGGGCGGGGAAAACAACGTTACTCAATCTGTTATTAGGCGTCAATCACGCGCAACAGGGACAGCTGACAGTCTTGGGACAGGCGCCAGGAAGCCTAGAAGCGCGGTGCAAAATTGGATCGATGTTACAAGGTGATATGCCGATTCAAGGGGTGACGGTCCGAGAGATGCTCACTTTGACGAATGCCGAGCGTCAAGGCACGACTGACCCGCAGCGGTTGTTGATTGAATTAGGGCTTGAAGATTTAGCCAAACGTCGGTTGACGACCTTATCTGGCGGCCAGTTACGGCGCGTCACCTTTGCGCTCGCGATAATTGGCAATCCGGAGTTGTTGTTCTTAGACGAACCAACTGTCGGGATGGATACGACGGCTCAACAGGCGTTTTGGCAACGAATCCGGCAGTTGAAGGCCAGTGGCAAGACAATTATTATCACCAGCCACTATTTACCGGAAATCGAAGCAGTCGCGGACCGTATCATGTTACTCAAAGACGGACACTTCGCCTTTGAAGGGACATTGGCGGCTTTACAAAAGCAGTACCAACAAGTCGAATTTATCTGTCAAACGGCGCTGCCGACTGCCGCTTTCATGGATTTGGCAGCCGTGACGGCGGTCGCAAAACAGGGTGACCAGCTACGTTTGAGTAGTGAAGACGGTGATGTGACGTTAGCGGCACTGGTACCATTGCTGAGTGAATGTCATCAACTCACGATTAGTCGTGAATCGTTAACGGATATTTTTGTTCATCTGACGAAGGGGGTTCCAGCATGAACGTCTTGATTGCACAACTCAGTTTTGATTGTCGGCGACTAATTTTACGAAACGTCGCGTTTCAATTTTTTGCGCTCATGATGCCAGCGGGCTTTTATCTCTTATTTACCAAGGCCATGACTGGCGGCACTGCGGCACAGATGGCTGCTTTTAATGTTGCCTATATGGACAGTATGACGGTCTACAGCATTGCCATCAATGGGTTGTTTAGCATTGCGCAGATCTTGATGCATGACCGTGAAAAAGGACTGGTTCGGTGGTTGCAACTGACGCCCCATGGACTCGTGCCTTACTATGTCTCAATTGGGATCCTCGGCTTACTGATGAATCTCCTGTCAGTTGCCGTGTTGGGGACGATTGCGGTGCTGGTGAACCACGTCAGTTTGACTCTGGGCCAGTGGTTCGGCGTGCTCGGCATCGCAATCATCGGACAAGTGCCGATTATGTTGATTGGCGTTGCGTTATCCTTCCTCAATCGCGCGGAGACCTTGAGTGTTGCCAGTAATTTAGTTACCTTTCCAATGGCCATCATGAGTGGCTTGTGGTGGCCAATCCGCATGTTACCGGACTGGGTCCAAGTGATTGGTCAACACCTGCCGACTTTTTACATGAACGATTTGTTGGGAACTTGGATGATGCATGGTACACTTGATAAAACGAATCTATTCGGAATTGGTGCATGGACGCTGGGATTATTAGTCGTGATTAGCTGGGGGACTCGGCGCTTGCTTAAACGGGGGAATGGGATTGTTCGAGCATAAGCACAAACGCTTTAAAAACTTAGAATGGACGAGCTACGTGTGGCTCGTCTATTTGCCGTATACCATTGCCACCTATCTCCCGGTCAAATCCTGGCGCGATTGGTTGTGGCTGATGCTGGTCGGTTGTTTTCTGGCGCTGTATATCCTCGTGGTTGAGAAGCCCCGGTGGCGTTTTGTGACTATGCCAGCTGAACTAGCGGTAGCAGGTCTATTTGCCTTGTTTGCGGCGAACAATTTTGTGATTATCTTTCCAGGATGGCAAGTGAGCTTTTTGCTTGCACGCCGCCCTAAACGAGAATTTTACTGGTTTGCGATGGCGTACTATGCATTTTTGATTGTGGGGTGTGTGCTGGATTATTTGCAATTTCCGGGCACATTTACGTGGCAAAATGGCAACTTGATGGGGCTGGTGTTTCCATTTGCCTCACCAATTTTAGCTTATACTTTTTCGCGGTCGATCGAACGGCAACGGCAACTCAATCAAACCAATCGGCGCCTGAAGACAATTGTTGAACGTCACGAACGAGAGCGCATCGCTCGTGATTTGCATGACACGCTGGGCCAGAGTTTTTCCATGATTACGCTCAAAGCAGAACTCGCTAGCAAGTTACTGGTCAAAGCCCCTGACAAGGTGGCGCCGGAATTGACCGAAATCGCACAGACCAGTCGCCAAAATTTACAACTGGTTCGTGAAATCGTCAATAACTTGCATGAGCAATCGTTGACTGAAATGCTATTGGACCAAACGCACAATTTGGCGGTGGCCGGGGTGTGGGTCACCACGACTGGAGAGGCCCAAGCAACCAAGTGGCCGACGACGGTTCAGAGCTGTTTTGCGGCGGTGTTGGTCGAAGCCATCACCAATGTGATTCGCCACGCCCATGCACAGACTGTTACCATTGATTTTACGGAGACGACGACTAGTTATCAAATCGTGTTTCAAGATGATGGTAAGGGCGGCACATTAAGGCGTCAGGGCGCCAACGGTCTCACGGGTATGCAGTCGCGGTTACAAGCTAATCGGGGAACCTTTGCAATTACCAGTTCGCGGCGTGGCACCTGGTTGACGTTAAAACTACCAAAGGAGCGTGAGAACGCATGATAATGGTCTATTTAGCCGAAGATCAAAGTATGTTGAATTCAGCTTTGACGCAATTATTGGAATTAGAAGATGATTTACACGTGGTCGGCAGTGCCACTGATGGAACCGCGGCCTGGCAGGACTTGCAACGGTTACAGCCAAATGTGGCGATTTTAGATATTGAGATGCCCGGTATGACCGGACTGGATGTGGCGGATTGCTTACACACGCGGCAACCCGCCACAAAGGTGATCATCTTGACCACTTTTGCCCAACAACGGTACTTTGAGCGTGCAGTCAATGCCCAGGTCGCCGGTTATTTACTTAAGGACAGTCCAAGTGACGAGTTGATTGCGGCCACTCGATCCGTGATGACCGGTCAGACCATCTACGCCCCGGAACTCGTGACTAATATGCTATCTGCTGACAAAAATCCGCTGACGGAGCGGGAACTAGCGGTGCTTACTGAAGCGGAAAAGGGGTTACCGACGAAGACGATTGCGGCTAATCTGTACTTATCACCCGGAACGACCCGCAATTATTTGTCAGCGATTTTTAGCAAACTAGGCGTGCATAATCGATTAGAAGCGATTCGGGTGGCCAAGACCAATCAGTGGCTGTGATCAAGGGCAGGCCAGTTTGGCACGATCTAGGTTTATTTTCATCGACACATATACAAATGATGGGGGTCGCGATATAATAATTGAATAGTGGTTAATGTTAAGCACGCTGACTAATGCGTGACAAATCTGGCAGAATGGAAGATCCGGTAAGATGAAAGTAATTATCGTTGGTAGCACCCATGCGGGGACCGTAGCGGCACGCGAAATTTTAACACGTCATTCAGAGACGGCAGTGACGATTTATGAACGAAATGATAACGTTTCGTTCGTTTCGAGTGGAATCTATTTGTACTTAACGGGGGTCATCCAACACCTCGAGGACATGTTTTACGCGTCACCGGCAGATTTAACAGCGCTGGGTGCGAAAGTCAGGACCCAACATAACGTGTTGCGAATCGATACGGCGCACAAGACCGTGCAGGTGGCAAATATGCAGACGGGCGCGGTCTTTGTCGACACCTATGACAAGCTCATCATGGCGACGGGTTCCTCAGTCATCGTGCCGCCCATTATGGGAATCGACCATGAAAAAGTCCTGCTCTGTAAAAATTACCAACAGGCCGAACAGCTCTATCAGTCACTACGACCCAATCAGCAGGTCGCCATTGTTGGGGCTGGTTACATGGGGACCGAACTAGCTGAAAGTTACGCTAGCATGGGGCATCGAGTCAAATTGTTTCATTCCCATTCGCAAATTTTAAATAATTATCTTGGCCCCGAGATGGCCGGTGCAGCGGCACAACTGTTACGTGACCACCAAGTCGACGTGCATTTGGATGAGCGGGTCACGGGCTTCACTAGTGGGCCAGATGATCAGCTCGTCGTTGAAACGGCGCAGGGCGATTATCCAGTTGATTTAGCCATCGTTTGTGCCGGTTTTATGCCCAATACGGAATTATTGCGCGGACAAGTCGCGATGGACCGTCATGGGGCGATTCTGATCAACAAATATGTGCAAACGTCCAACCCGGATATTTATGCGGCTGGGGATGCCTGCGTGGTCAATTACAATCCCACCGGTCAGCCGGCGTATACACCACTGGCAACTAACGCCCTACGTCAAGGCGCGCTCGCAGGCATCAACGTATTTGGTGACCTGCAACCCTACATGGGGACGCAAGCGACCTCGGCCATGCAACTCTTTGACCACACGATGGCGACGACTGGGCTAACTTATCCAGCGGCAAAAAAACGCGAATTGCCGGTCCGCCACGTCGTTTATCAGGGCGATTGGCGGCCCGCTTACATGCCCAGTACGGCCAAAGTTACGATCGACTTGGTCTACGATTATCAAAGTCGGCAAATTCTGGGAGCACAATTCTGGAGCCAACACGACGTTGCGCAAGCGGCCAATACGATTTCAGTGATGATTCAAAATCAGAATACGATCGATGATTTGGCCTATGTAGACATGTTCTTTCAACCGAACTTCAATCAACCGTTCAACTATTTGAACCTGGTTGGGCAATTAGCGGTCAAACAAGAGTATCAACGTGGCAATCAAGCGCCGCACATCACAGCACCGGGTAACTGGCCGACGCCGCCTGAACAGGGCTAATCAGATTGCTGGATTTATAATCGAAACATGAAAGTGAGCGCAGTTGTCGCAAGAACATGGCTGCAGCTAATCAATTGTTATAAAAAGATGCATTCAGAATTCAACGTCGAATTCTGAATGCATCTTTTTAGTCTTGAATCAGCTTGTTAAATTTGATACTAAAAATTGATCAACCGCTTGACCGTATTTGCATGGTTAAGCGGTTTTTACACAAAAAATGTGGCAATGATGTTAGGTACCGGGTGAGCCCGTATCATCACGGTATTAATTAGCGCCGACTGTGCATCGTGACGATGGCCGACCAGTTCGCGGTGGTCTAGGAATCGGGGAGTTCCACATTAACGGCTTGTATTTACATTGCGAAAGCGCTTAAATAGATGAGGATGCTTGACCTTGGCTGAAGCGGCAATGTGAGCATTGATCAATGTAAGACCGTGCCTTAAGCAATGAATAATCTAGGTCTGCTAAGTCGGCAATGGCAGTCACGGTGGTAGTTATCGAAGCAACTAAAATGAATGGGAAATGGGGCAAGTCATGTTTAGTTACGAACAGCTTGAAAAGTATAATGAAACGGATGTGGCGATTTATCGGTATATCGTCAAGAATCTGGATAAAGTGGCGTACATGAGTATCCGTGAATTAGCGCATGAATTGCATGTATCGACTTCCACGATTTTGCGATTCTGTGTCAAAAATGGCTTTGCCGGTTATCGGGATTTTAAGCAGGCATTGAAAAATGAGCAGCAACAATTGACGACCTATGAGCCGCAAAGTGACGTCAGCGAATTGGCTAACTTCTTTGCCAAAACCAATTCAGCCGCTTATGAACAAAAACTCTTGCCAGCGATTGTCGCTTTACGGCACGCGTCGCTGATTATCTTTGTCGGTATCGGCTCATCAGGTAGCTTGGCCCGCTACGCTGCGCGGTGTTTTACCAATGCCGGTAAGATGGCGTTTGGCCTCAAGGATAGTAAGTATCCCGTCAGTGCGTTTGAGCAGCAGCACCCGGTGATTTTCGCGCTATCAGAGAGTGGTGAGACCCCCGAACTCGTGACCCTGATTCAACACTTTCAGCAGCAACAGTGCCCAATTTTAAGCATCACCAATCAGTCCCAGTCCACGGTCGGCAAGCTTTCCGATTGGAACTTTGCCTACCAGTTGACGCATCAGCGGATTAATGGAAACTATAATCTGACAACACAGGTGCCAGTCGTCTATGTTATTGAGACCTTGTCCAAACGGTTATAACGAAAAGGAACGATCCGTGACTTGAAGCGTAACGGTTCGTTTTTTAAGCTGGATAGTGAAAGGGGCGCTTAGGGATGGATGAACTTGAAAAGAGCTTGAGTGGTCAGAACTATGATGCACATGCACCGGTTTTTTTGGAGATGAAACGGCATACACGGGAACTTTTGAGCCAGTACAATCAACTTGCTTATGATCAAAAGGATGAGAAAAAGACATTGTTACGGGCGATGTTTGCGGCAGTCGGCCAGAATGTGTCGGTTGGTAGCCCGTTTATTTGCGATTATGGCCGCAATATTTCAATTGGCAATAATGTTTCAATCAATATGAATTGTACGTTTGTGGATTGTAATCGAATCGTGATTGGCAACAACGTGCTGATTGCCTCGAACGTTCAGATCTACACGGCGACGCATCCGGTCGAATTGCGAGATCGGTTACGGGCTGATTGGCAGCCGGATAGTGGGCAGTACTTCTGTCAGACATATGCGAAACCAGTGACGATTGGGGATGGTTGCTGGATTGGGGGTGGCGTCATTATTATTCCCGGCGTCACGATTGGTGCAGGTTCAGTGATTGGTGCCGGCAGCGTCGTGGTGAAGGATATTCCTGCGAATACAGTGGCGGTCGGTAACCCGTGTCGAGTGATTCGGCAGATCAATCAGGAGGAGCGGCATGCTTAAAATGGTGGCGTTTGATTTCGATGGCACCTTAGCGCCGACGATTCCGATGGTGATCAAAGCCTTTCGCAGTAGCGTCGCACCTTACGTCGAGCATGAATTGACGACTCAAGCAATCGTGCACACCTTTGGCTTAAACGAAATTGGGATGGTCAAATCAGTTGCTGGGCCACGCTGGCGAGAAGCGTTAGCCGCATTTTATGAAGCGTATATCCAGGCGCATCGAGAAGTGACTGTGCCGTATCCGGGGATGGTTGAACTACTAACACGACTTCGTGAGCAAGGGATTGTATTAGCGTTAGTGACGGGCAAGGCAGCTAAGAGTTGTCGAATTTCACTGACAATGACTGGTTTGACAACTTTCTTTCCCATTAAATTGTACGGGTCGGAATTTGCGCCAAATAAAGCGGCCAACTTGCGACAATTATTAAGTTCGCAGGATTTAAGTCCGGCAGCGGTCTGCTACGTCGGTGATACGCGCTCAGATTTTGAGGCTGCGGCCCAAGCAGGGATTCAGTGCTTGACCGCAGCTTGGGACCCCGACCAGCAGACTGATGCAAAGGCAGATCAGCTCGTGTTTCGGTCTGTCAATCAGTTGGCGGCTTATTTGCAGGTACGGATTACGCGATAGGTCAGTGGTGGTGGCAGCATTGCCTGAGATAATTGTTCATGTAGCAAATTAGTGAATCGTGATTAACAGAGAATCAAAAAGCGGCAACTGGTCCGGCTTCGAAATTTCGAAGTCGGACCAGTTTTTAGTAATGGACTTGATGAAGTCTATCAGATGACGTTGAAGCTGGAATTATCAATGGTTTGCTACGGCGCTGCGTGGCGTACTTGATAATCAATGCTTTTATGCTATAGTACATCATACTAAATAGATATTTAACATAGCAATGCTGGGCCAGTATACTAATAACCAAGCTAGACGAGACAAGGAGGATTCGAATGAAATGGTTATTAGTTATTTTAAGTTTATTGATTGGAATGATTGGACTGTCTGCATGCCAGCAACAAACACAGCGGACAACGTCAACCAATCGCCACTCGTCGCAATCACAATCGACAAAAACCAAGTCAAAAAAAGCCGAGTCAAATAAAACACAGTCGAGTACAGACAATCAACAGGTTGGTCAACGGATCACGGTTACGATCAACGGCCACCAACTGTCCGCTCATCTGAATCGTTCCAGTGCAGCGAAGGCCTTTGCGCGGGAGCTCCCAACGACACTCAGTTTTCGCGACTATGCTGATTTTCCTGAGAAGATTGCGGATTTGCATCATGCGTTACCGACGACTGGAATGCCGAGTGGTCATGCTGGTAATCAAGGGGCAATCGGCTACTGGTCTCCTGACCAACGCATTGTCTTCTATTGGGGAACTGAGTCGTATTATGAAGGCATTCATATCATTGGTCACTTTGATAGTCAAAATTATCGCCAAGTTATTAAAAACATGGGCAATCATGTTCGGATTAGAATTGCGAGGAGTCAATCATGAGACGTCATTTGTTGGTTAGTTTGATTATCGGTATTAGTTCTGTGTTACTGATTCTGGCTGGTTGCCAGCGTCGCACGAGTACTGAGACAAAGGGGCCTTCTGCTGGAAAAGTGACGACTGGCGATCGCCGATTAGCAATCAATGACCAGGTGGTACACGTTAAGTTCAGCGGTGAGGACATCTATGGGCATCTGTATACGCCTAAAAAACATGGCAAGCAGATGCCCGTTGCCATCGTTGCGCATGGATTAGGTGGTACTTACCAGGAGCTAGGCGGGCCGGCGCGCCATTTAGCCAGCCGTGGTTACATGACCTATGCGTTCGATTTTCCAGGCGGCAGTTCTGGTGGTCAAAGTACTGGTGTTCGGCAGACACAGATGTCGATTGAGACCGAGGCCCATGACTTGACGGCGGTCATTAAAGCCATCACAGCGCGTTCAGCTGCAGCTTCCGGGCGCACATTGCTCGTCGGTGGTAGTCAGGGCGGCGTGGTTGCCGGACTAGTTGCCAGTCGTCATCCTAAGTTGGTTGACCGGTTGGCCTTAATGTATCCCGCATTTTCGATGACGCACGATGCGCGGAGTCAGTATCAGACCATCGGCGCAGTACCACGGACGACGGACGTTTTCGGGTTTACAGTCGGTCGGGCGTATTATCGAGCGCTGCTACGCCAAGATGTCACCAAAACGGCGACGACTTATCGGGGCCCAGTGTTGATCGTCCACGGCGATGCGGATGACATCGTCCCAATCAAGTATGTGCGCCAAGCCGCAGCCAACTATCAGCATGGACAACTGCATGTTTTGTCTGGCGCGGGGCACGATTTTGAAGGCCACAATCAACGTCAAGCTTTAAAGTTACTGGATAAGTTCATTAACACAAAATAGCCACTGACAGGATGATTTGACGACATTGATTAAGTTAATGAAAGACCTTAATTGGCAGTACAACATAAGGAGATGCTTTTTATGAAAATTGAACCTACGATGGCCGCAACGCGGGTGACCGCAGATGAAGATCAGTATATTTTTGAGTTGAGCGATAATGTCACGCGTGAAAAAGTCTATTACCCAACTCGTTTTGGGGTGGAAATCGCCGCTGACTTATACTATGCCAAGGATGGTGGTAATCAGGGACAACAACCTGCAATTGTTGTCGGCCCACCATTTGGCGGCGTTAAGGAACAAGGACCAGGTGTGTACGCGAACCAATTAGCACAACGCGGTTTTGTCGTACTGGCTTTTGACCCGGCCTACCATGGTTATTCAGGTGGACAGCCGCGTTATAGTGGCTCTCCTGACACGTATGTCGAAGACTTTTCTGCGGGCGTTGATTATTTAGGAACATTACCATTTGTTGATCGTCAGCGGATTGGTGCCCTGGGTATTTGTGCTTCTGGTGGATTTTCGTTAGCTGCGGCAGCTCAGGATGCCCGTATCAAGGCCGTTGCTACCAGTGTGATGTATGATATTCCACATTTAGCTAATCTGGCCACAGGTGAGACCCGGCAACAGCAGCTAGCGACATTGAGTGAACAACGCTGGTCAGCGCTTGACGCAGCTGAGAGGACATTTCCAGATCATCCCGTAACCACGATTCCGGAAGGGCTAGATCCCGTTAGTCAAGAGTTCTTCAGCTTTTACGGCTTCAAACGGGGCTGGCACCCAAATGCAACGCATAACATTACGTCAGTCTCAAATTTGAGTTTCATGAACTTTGAAGCGACGCGCCGTATCAATGAGATCGCACCACGTCCAGTAATGCTAGTGACCAGTGATGAAGCGCATTCAAAGGCATTCTCGGAAGAAACGTATGCGCGTCTGAACGATCCCAAGCAACTGGTTGTCGAACCGCATGGGCAACATGTGGATTTCTACGACAATGTCAATGTGATCCCGTTTGATAAATTTGCCGACTTCTTCAATCAAAATTTGTAAGTCGGTCGTTAGAAAAAAAGTATAAATGGCGTTCTTTCATGATGGTTCAATGGTCGTGATGGGACGCCATTATTATTTTCAACTCACGACTCATAATAGTGGTCGTTATTATCACTGATATGAAAAAGTCCGACCGGTATCAATGGCTACAGACAATGATCGCTGATTATCCTCGTAAATTCCGGCATATGAGGCTGGAAAATGCGTATAATGGGAGCATAAGGGCGGTCGGAATCAAGGCGCAAGGTAACCGAACACGATTGTGTGTCATGATTAGCTTTCATAACAGCGTTGGCCGCCTAAATTGGATGGGGATGTGGTTAATGATGAATGTGTTAATTATTGGTACGGGTAAGTTGGGGTATGAAGTCTATCGACGCGTGGCGGTGATGCCTGAGTGTCACGTGACTTTGTTGGACCATCATCGGCATGACCATGATGTTTCGCTGGCGACACAATTGATTGGTGATGCGACCAGTGTTGAAGATTTAAAACGGGCGCTGGTCGGTATTGACGTCGTCTTTTCGACGGTTGGGATTACGCAAGCGGAAACGTTCGCAACGGCACTAGTGCAGGCGATGGATGAAGTGGGCGTCAAGCGGCTGTTATGGACGACACAGTTCCAAATCAATGCGGATCAGATCTCGGAAGCAATGTACGACTTGGCTAACCGTGAATTTGGCTTTAGTCGGGAAGTGGAAACCAATTATGTGGTCGGACAAAAAGCGGGTGCGGCGGTGATTAAAGCCAGTGATTTGGCATACACGCTCTTAGAATGCCACTTCTTCAAATATACGGATGAAGCTGATAAGCTGATTGTGGAATCCGCTGAAAATGCGGTTAGTGGCGGCCCGTTAAGCATCTTCTCACTGGCAACACTGATTGCTGATATGGTGCTTCACAACCAAGATTATCCACAACGTGAGCTGATGATTTCCGCCCGTCCGAAAGCGTCAATCTGAGACCCACATACAGCGATTGCAGACGGCAGTTTTGCGTGCATCTAAGACCAATCAATCGCGAACAAAATATCAGCCCGGCCTCTCGCTTTTGCGACGAGGCCGTTTTTGGGGTGCAGAGTAATCAACAAAAAAATATTCAATACCGAAAAACTAATGTCATCCAGTGTCTCGATTAGAATTAATACTGATCGGATAGATTGGCAAATTGAGCTGGTACAGGAGCATTTTGAAATGGCTTCGGGTTGCTATGGCAAGAGGTTTGTCCAGTTGAAAGTTAAAGGTGTGCTCCGTTGTGGCTGCAATTCGCCTGATGGTAAAATGAGTTTACCAGCAAGATTCGCACTGGCACGGTGATTGTCAGTCATGATTGCTGAATCAAAGTCGTTCTTTTGCACTGATTTTTTAGCGCTGAAAGGGAGGAAAATAGGTCCACCCACTAATAAAGTCAGAACCTGTAGAGGAGATAGTACCATGCAATTCAAAAAATTAGCGCCTTTGATGGGCGGATTGCTCGTTATGAGCGTTGGTTTAGCTGCTTGTGGTCAAACGAAGACCAAGACTAAGCAGACGACCAGCACGGCCACTAAGGTTGCAAAAGCCACCAAGCAGACGGTGACGACCGCAGATGTCAAGAATGCCAAGAAATTATTGATTAATCAAAAGAAGTGGCGCTACAACGCCAAAAATAAAGTCTATTATCAAGTTGGCGTCAAGTATGGCACCAAAACAAGTAGTAGCACTTATGAATCGATGGGGATCTTTATTCCGGCCAAGTATGTCACGGCAAAGGCTAGTGGTCAGAAGACGTATACCATCACTTTTAATAATAAGGCCAAGGTTAAAGGGTATACCGCCAAGACGGCGCCAATCGTGATGCCGGTTAATACACCTGGGTACGCGGCACAAACGGCACCGACCAGCTATGATAGTAATGCAAACAAATATACCAAGGCGGGCTTTATTTACGTTGCTGCTGGGTGTCGGGGTCTGAATCAAACGGATAAGTCGAATGGGTCGTCGCCTTGGGGTGTGACCGACTTGAAAGCAGCGGTCCGGACTCTGCGTTTGAACAGCAAACGGATTGCAGGCGATACCAATCGGGTCTTCACCTTTGGTCACAGTGGTGGTGGTGCTCAGAGTGCCTTGATGGGTGCGACTGGTGACAGCAAGAAATACACCACTTACCTGAAAACCATTGGCGCACCAATGGCGACAACGAGTGGTAAGTCGACGAGTGACGCGGTTGCTGGTGCAATGGCTTGGTGTCCGATCACTAGCCTGGATACAGCTAATGAAGCGTATGAATGGAATATGGGACAATACTCAAATTCTGGTACGCGTAAGCAAGGCACTTGGACCAAGGCGCTATCTAATGACATGGCTACCAGTTACGCGCAATATATCAATAAGTTGGGGTTAAAAGATGCTGATGGCAAGACCTTAACGCTTAAAAAATCGACTAACGGTATTTATACGTCTGGTAGTTACGCCACTTATTTGAAAAAAGAGGTCGAACAGTCACTGAATAACTTCTTGAAAGACACGACGTTCCCATACAAGGCAACTAGTAATGAAGGTCCGAGTGGTGCCGCAGCCCAAACCGGCACGACAACTGGAAAAATGCCAAGCGGCAGCAAGCCATCAGGGACAGCCAAGTCAGGAAGTCAACCTTCTGGTGGTGCGCCTTCAGGTGGAACCACCAGTGCTTCATCGACGAGTGGCAAGACTTACAAGACCGCCACGGCCTATATCAAGGCGCTCAATAAGAATGGCAAATGGATTACTTATAATGCCAAAAAGAACACGGCCACGATTACCAGTATGAAAGCCTTTGTTAAGCACTGTAAGACGGCTTCCAAAGATGTGGGTGCTTTTGATGGACTGACCCGGCAACAGATTGAGAACAAGCTATTTGCGACGAGTGGCAGCAGTGCTAACCACTTTGACTCGACGATCAGTAAGTTATTAACGGCCAATCACGCCAAGTATGCCAAGCTAAAGAATTATAAGGCCAGTTATGCGAAAGCCTACCAGTCAGATTTGAAGAAGACCAATGCTCAGGGCAAGTCAATTCAATCACGGATGAATCTGTATAATCCACTGTATTATCTGACAAGTTATTATGATGGCTATAATACCAGTAAAGTTGCCAAGTATTGGCGGATTCGGACTGGAATTGACCAGACGGATACGGCTTTGACGGTTGAAACTAATCTGGCCCTGACATTGAAACAAAATCCGCAAGTGAAAAATGTTAATTTTGCTACCGTTTGGGGACAGGGACACACTGAAGCTGAGCGGACTGGTAATTATGAAACGAACTTCATTAAGTGGGTCAATAAGAGTTTGAAGTAAGTACAATCAAATTGCGCTCGAACTTTAAGATTCGGGGTGCTAAAAAAGCGTGGCCAATCGGATTCATTTTCCGGTTGGCCACGCTTTTAAAATTGACTAGTTGTGCACACGGATCTGGCGGGTATATAGCTTAGCTTTTGCTGAGCCGGCTTCACGGTTCAATCGAGCCACCGAACAATATCGCACAGATTCCAGAAAAGATACTACCAACTTTCCGGTGCCCGTGTCGGCGTTGTGAACGCTACGGCGATTTGGCGCAAACCTTCATAAGTCAGGTGGGTCTCTGCGCCTAAAATGGTGGCCATCCGTTGCTCACTAGCTTCAAAAAAGGCTTCAATTTGAGTCGCAAGTTGGCGTGCTTTGGGCGTTAATAGTAGTCGCTTGTAACGGCCGTCGTCTTTCACGGGCGCCCGGACGAGTAGATCGTCGGCGACCATTTTACTGACGAGACTGGAACAAGTTGCTTTACGGATGTTGAATTCCAATTCCAGATCACGTTGAAAAAGATCGTGATGTTGTTCATTGTTGGCGATGAAATTAATGACGCTGATTTGCATGCCAGTCAGCCCGAGTGTTTTGGCGTAGTGGTCTGAGTCGCGTGAGAGGGCGTTATGGGCTTTTTTGATCATGACACCTAAAGAATCTTCCATACGAGATTGCTCCTTATTGTGTGTATCGTTCGTATTAGAACTAATTTGCATTATATGGACTATCAGCTGTGATGTCAATTGATTTATCACTAGACACTTCAATTCAGTGTGTTAGAATGGTGAATAGTTCGAAACCGAACTATAAGCTAAGGAGTTGAATTATGCATGTCAAAGCGAGTTGATTTGAAGCTGATTTTGGCAATCATTGCTGCGGGACTCTTGTCCTTTTGCGGGGTGATTGTCGAAACGGCGATGAATATCACGTTTCCCAAATTAATGCGGACGTTTGCCATTAATACTGCCACCGTCCAATGGATGACGACGGCGTATCTGCTGATTGTGGCGACGATTGTGCCGATTTCGGCGTTTTTGAAACGGCGGTTCAAGACAAAAACGCTGTTCGTAACGGCCAATCTATTGTTTATTGCCGGTCTGGTCGTGGATGCCGTCGCGACTAATTTTCCACTACTAGTGATTGGCCGCATCATTCAAGGTTGTGGCACAGGGATTGCGTTACCATTGATGTTCAATATTATCATCGATTGGGCACCTGCCAATCAGAAGGGCACGTTGATGGGGATTGGGACGCTGATTACGGCGATTGCACCGGCGTTAGGACCGACCTTTGGTGGCATCATTGTCAACAGTATGGACTGGCACTGGATTTTTATTTTCTTGATTCCAGTCCTCATTCTGTCTTTAATCCTAGGAATCTACGCGATTCGCCAGGCAGAGCCAACCACTAAGGCCCGGTTTGATGTCCTCGGGTGGTTGATGATCGTGCTACTGTTCGTCGGGTTTACGATTGGATTTAGCAAACTTTCAACGGTGACAACGCAACCGTGGTCGTTTGTGGCCTGGCTCATCGTTGGACTGGTCGGGTTAGTGGGCTTCATCATGCGCACCCAGCACACTAACCAACCATTAATTAGCCTTAAAATTTTTCAGTCATCATCTTATGACGGGCATTTACTGGCCTATTTCTTAGTTCAAATTTGTGCGTTGGGCTTAGCCTTTATTTTACCGAACTACATCCAATTGGTGAATGGTCAGAGTGCACTGTTGGCGGGGTTATTTGTCTTACCAGGTGCCGCCATTGGGGCAATTTTTGCGCCTTTAGGTGGTCAAATTCTCGACCACTTTGGTGCGGCCAAACCGGTGCTGACGGGGTCGACCATTCTCGTAATTGCGATGGCACTATTTACGATCTTAGGCATGCGACTCAGCGGTGGGTTGATCTTGGGGATTTATATCCTCCTGATGGTCGGTATCGGCCTAACGATGGGTAATACAATGACTAGTGGTCTTCAGCAGCTGGACCTATCACAGCAGGCGGATGGCAATGCCGTGTTCAATACGATGCAACAGTTTGCTGGCGCCATTGGGACTTCCGTAGTTTCAGCGGTGATTACCTTAGTTCAAGCACAGGCAACTGGAACGACTGCCCACCGGACGGCACTCGGGTCAACGATGGCTTTGGGCATCTTGTTTGTACTCGTGCTGATTGAATTAGTGGTGATTGCCAGAGCGATGAAGGCCCGGCGGCACCAGACGGCTCAAAATTAGTTGGTTCCTGCGCTGTGTGATTAGAGGCTGAATCACTGGGTCAGCCAGTTATTTGGCAGTCATTCAATTGCTACGGACTGACTGCGACACAATTGCGAAAATCAGAAGTCACGCCAAGTAACAGCTATTCTAGAGCCCTTAAAAAGACGAACGCAGCTAGCTTAGAACTAGCACCGTTCGTCTTTTTGCGTCCAACGGATTTTTATTGCGCCGGAGTGGGTTGCATGGTGACTCGTCGTTTCTCGGGATGGTGGTCCAAATAGTCGCTGCCCCAATCGGCCATTGAATTAATGATTGGGCGCATGCTTTCACCTAATTTGGAGAGGTGATACTCGACTTTGGGTGGGATGACGGGGAACGCTTTTCGAATGACCAAGCCGTCATCGGTCATCTCCCGTAAACTTTGCGTGAGCATTTTTTGACTGATTCCAGCAACGCTTGTCCGTAATTCGGAATAGCGCCGAGTTCCCTTCAGTAAATCTCGCATGATGAGCACTTTCCACTTGCTACTGAGTAAATCAATCGTTGTGGCAACCGGACAGATTCCATTTTGTTCTAATAATTTTCTTGAAGACATTGGTCGTGATCCCTTTCATTGATTAATTCTTACTAAAAGTATGTGTCGAACTTAAAAGCGCCTACTTACTTTTTGTGCGTATTGCTATTATAGTGATTATTGTTCAAAAAGACAACTGATACCACGCACGGAAACAAGCGTTGAGCTCGAATGCGAGGGCACTTGTCGGCAAAGACAGAAGGTAGGGAGAATTCATGATTACGTTTAAGCAAGTCACTAAGACCTATGCACAATCCGTTGCACTGCAGCGGGTTAATTTGACCATTAATAGTCGGGAGCTATTTGTGTTAGTCGGCCCTTCAGGATCAGGTAAGACGACCTTATTAAAGATGATCAATCGATTAAACGAGCCAACAAGTGGAGAGGTACGTATTGATGATCAAAAAGTCAATGATGTTGAGGTTAAGACACTGAGACGGACGATTGGTTATGTTTTACAATCTGGAGCACTCTTTCCAAATATGACAGTCTTTGAGAATGCGGCCATCTCGTTGGCCGTTCTCGGCTGGCCAATCAAAAAACAACATGAACGGGTGAACGCATTATTACAATTGGTTGGACTGGCCCCACAAAAGTTTGCAGAACGCCATCCTAGTGAGCTATCAGGTGGTGAAGCACAGCGGGTTGGAATTGTTCGGGCCTTGGCAGCTGACCCATTGATCGTATTAATGGATGAACCGTTTAGTGCGCTTGACCCGATTTCTAAGCGCCAGTTACAGGAATTGGTATTGACGCTCCATCAACGGCTTGAAACGACGTTTGTATTTGTGACCCATGATATGCAGGAAGCCATTAAGCTAGCTGATCGAATGGCCGTGATTCATAATGGTGAGTTGCAGCAAGTGGGCACGCCCGCTGAGATTTTAACGATGCCGAAAAATAAATTTGTGACTAATTTTTTTGCCGGTGAGGTGAATACCAAGCTTTATCTGCAGGCCGTTTTAACTGCCCACCTTGGGACAGTCTCCTCAAGCGAAACGTCAAATGAGGCGATTGAATTGAAACGGACAGACACGCTTTCAACGTGGGCGGCAATTTTAGCGAAAAAGCCACGCGCCTTGATTCGCGTTGACGGCAAAGTTTTGGCGCCACAAGATTTGATGCAATACATGGCAACCATCCAGTCGGGAGGCCAAAGGAAATGAGTGCTTTAATGAGCTATTTGACCAAAAATCAATCTGCAATTGTGAGTGCGCTAGGCCAACATATCGAATTGTCAGTGATTGCAATATTAATCACCGTTGTTATTGCGATTCCGCTGGCTGCAGTCTCGCTAAATCATCGTAAGCTGGGAGAATTGATGTTACAAGTGACTGGTGTCATTCAAACAATTCCCAGTCTGGCGATTTTAGGTATTCTAATTCCGTTTGTTGGGATTGGAACCGTACCAGCGATTATTGCCCTAGTGTTATACGCCATTATGCCGGTGTTCCAGAATACTTATGCCGGACTGACCAATATCGATCCGTTATTGATCGAAGCGGCGGATGCTTTTGGGGTTTCAAAACGATTTAAATTATTTAAAGTTCAATTTCCCTTGGCCATGCCAATGATTATTTCCGGCATCCGGATTGCAGTTGTGATGGTCATTGGGACCGCGACTTTGGCTGCTTTAATTGGTGGTGGAGGACTGGGAACGTACATTATCCTAGGTATTCAGACCAACAATAATAATGCATTAATTGTGGGTGCCGTCCTATCTGCGGTACTGGCGTTGGTTGCGAGTGCGTTGATTCGAATTTTGGTCCGAGTTCCAGTGAAACATATGATTATTGGTATTATGGCGTTGGCCATGATCATCGCTGGTGGTGTCGGTGTTGAAAAGCTGATGACGCCAAAAGTAGAAAATGTGGTGATTGCTGGTAAAATGGGTGGTGAGCCTGAGATTCTAATCAATATGTACAAGGATTTAATCGAGCAAGATAATCCGAACGTCAAGGTGACGCTCAAACCAAATTTCGGTGGGACCAGCTTTTTGTTTAAGGCATTGCAGAGCCATAAAATCGATATTTATCCAGAATTCACCGGTACGGTGCTCCAGTCCTTGGTCCAAGGACACACTAAGTTGAATGCTGATCCAAGTGTGACTTATCAGACCGCTAAGCAGGCATTAGTAAAACAGTATCAAATGGCTTATTTAAAGCCGATGCGTTATCAAAATGGCTACGGGATTACCGTGACGCAGGCCACTGCTAGAAAATATCATTTGCGGACTTATGCGGACTTAAAGCGCTACCCACAATTGAGGGCCGCGTTTGACCCCGATTTCTATCAACAATCTGATGGGTATCCGGGACTACAAAAGACATACGGTCTTAACTTTAAATCGGTTCGAACAATGGAGCCAGCCTTGCGCTACGAAGCACTTGCCAAGGGTAAAGTTGACGTGACGGATGCCTATACGACTGATCCTCAAATTAAGAAGTATCAACTGGTATTACTGACGGATAACAAGCATTTCTTCCCACCATATCAAGGTGCACCATTGATGACCAAGCGCTTTATGACCCAGCACCCGCAAATCGTTCGATCATTGAAAAAATTAGCGGGCAGGATATCGACAACTGATATGCAAACGATGAATTATCAAGTAACGGTCCAACATCAGAAAGCAGCAACAGTTGCCAAACACTATCTTAAAGCGCACCATTTATTAAAATAGTAGTGAGTAGAATAACGAAAAGGAGTAATCTTATCATGCAAGCATACGTTGTTAATCATCCGGGTGGTCCCGAAGCGCTTGAACTGACGACCGTTCCGAAGCCAGTTGTTAAACCAGGGTGGACCCGGGTCAAAGTATTAGGTTTTGGCATTAATCATTCTGAAATTTTTACACGCGAGGGCAAGTCACCCAGTGTGCAGTTGCCGCGGATTTTAGGTATCGAAGTCGTGGGTGTCGTGGATGAGACCAGTGCGCCCGACCAGTTGACGCCAGGGCAGCGCGTCGTCTCTATTATGGGTGAGATGGGGCGTGCGTACGATGGCAGTTACGCCGAATACGTCTTACTCCCCAACAGTCAGGTTTATCCGATTCAAACGGATTTGCCGTTACCATCATTAGTGGCGACGCCGGAAACGTATTACACGGCTTTTGGTATTTTCAATAGTTTACGCTTACAAGCAACTGATTCCGTTTTGATTCGGGCGGCAACCAGCGGGGTCGGAATTGCGGCGCTTAAGTTGATCAAGGCATTCAATCCGAAACTGACCGTGACTGGCACGACGCGACGGGCTGCCAAAGAGTCGGCGTTACTAGCTGCAGGGTTTGATGCTGTCATCGTGGCACCGGATTCAGCTAAACTACCAGCTGCCACGGGAAATTTTGACAAGATTATCGATCTGATTGGGCCACTTAGCGCCAAAGATTCGTTGCAACATCTGAATGATGGCGGAATCGTCAACGTCACGGGTGAGTTAGGTGGTGTCTGGACGATCCCGGACTTTGATCCAATCAGTGATATTCCAAACAATGGCTATTTGACCGGCTTCTCGTCCGGTGATGTTTCCGAGGCCAAACTTCAGGCGTTGTTCGATTTTATTCACGATTACCACGTCGATGTACAACCCGCCCGAGTCTTTGCGTTCAAGGATGTGCCAGCCGCGCACGCCTACCTACAAGCGACTGAGAGCTTTGGTAAGGTGATCGTGTTGATGGACGATGCGGCGACGGCCTAAATAAATTCCCATTTGTTGATCGGTTTCAGTGGTTGTCAATTAGCACAGCTGAAGTAGACGGGTAGAATTAAAATAATCTTGATGGATATGTGCATCATGCTAAAAGTCCCACGCCAAAGCTTAGCTTGACGTGGGACTTTTAGTCTGGCCAGATAAGTGGCGGAGTACTTTGTGCCTTATTTGACCGTGGTGTTCAACACGATGTTAACCATACCCAAAAGTAATGTAAGACCATGTTAAAAAGGTATTTCACATTTTTGTGTACAACCGTTATGATGGTTATTACAAAATGAGTTTTGGGTGAGTCTTTGATTAGAAAATACGTGATAATCAATATCTTCGGGCTTAGGTGTCGTGATGCCGGGCAAAAAATGAATCACAGGTGGTTGTTCATAAAACGCTGATGAGTCTTGGTCATAATTAGGGCGCTTGATTGTCTGCGGTTGGCGCTAAACCATGCAAAAAGGTGGCAGCGACTAGCATTAAGTATAGCCAAAAGTATGGTAATTCCATATTCAATAAGTATTTAACATTATTCAGACCGGCAGTTATGATAATAAGCAATCAGTGAGTTAAACATTGGGCTTTGATGAGCAATCATCAGAGCGGACAACTAACCTGGCGTCATGAGACGTCGTTTAAGTTTAGGACAATTTATCAGTCAATGTTTGCTTCACAGACAAGAGAGGATGAAAGTGATGAGTATAAGCGAGAAAGTGATTATTATTACTGGTGCTTCCAGTGGTATCGGTGCCGCAACCGTTAAAGTTTTGGCGCAACAGCACGCCAAATTAGTCATTGGTGCGCGCCGATTAGCACGATTGACCGCACTCAAACAGGCATTACCAAATGCCACGATCGTGCCACAACAAGTGGATGTGACCAACTATGAGGATGTCCAAGCGTTAGTTCAAACTGCCCTCGATCGCTTCGGGCGGGTCGACGCATTTTATAATAACGCCGGGATTATGCCGGTAAATGCAATGAGTGTGGGTGCTCGTGATGAATGGCAACAAATCTTAGATGTCAACGTTACTGGTGTGCTGAATGGGATTGCGGCGGTCCTCCCAACCATGATCAAACAGCAGCATGGTCATATCTTGGCGACTGATTCCGTTGCGGGGCACATCGCTGTTCCAGACCACGTCGTTTACAGTGGGTCAAAATTTGCGGTGCGCGCCATTATGGAAGGCTTACGACAAGAACAGTATCAGAATAACATTCGAACGACACTGATTTCTCCAGGGAGCGTGGCAACTGAGCTGTATCAGTCCATCGCTGACAAAACACATCAGCAAGCAGAAATCGATATAGAAAAACAATTGGGAATTGACCCAGTCAATATCGCACAAGCAGTGGCTTTTGCTATTAATGCACCAGAATCCGTCGCTGTTAACGAAATGGTCATTCGACCAACGAAACAAGCCATTTAATATTGGAAACAGTCTGCAATGCTGTCGACGAGATTGAGTTAGAAATTGCGGTCACGACAATATTGCGGATGCCAAGCATACAAGGAGGTTTTTCATGAAGCACTGGCGAGTCCTAGTCGTCATTGGGGCGCTAGTTATCGGCGGTTGGAGTCTTAACCATGACAATTTGGTGCGCTCGCAACGGGCGGCGTTACTACGACCGCAGTCGGTCCGAAAGTTGCCAGCGACCGTCATCAATGAGTTACAGCGGATGATCCAGCCATTGCGGTCACTCGTTGAGGCCCCCAAAACGGCCTCAAACGTGACGATTAGTCGGGGAACCACCCCGGTTAATTCGTTGGTTGCCCGGCAGCGATTATCATCAAAGTATGTCTATCATTTTGAACAAGCAACACCTAAGCCGGTCAAACGGGTCTTTCATACGGCAATTCAGACCTATAACCAGACAGGATTAGTCCAGTTACGACCCGGCAAACCGAGCTTGACGCGTAATTCATTAACCTTGGGAACGTATCAGCAACAACAATCGCATGCAAACGGCAGTATTGAACTTGGTCAGGGTGGTCCGACCGTCACGTATGCGGTCGTTAAGACGCTCAATCATGGCCAGGCACGACTGAATACGGCTTATCCGGAGGCGGTCGCCACCTCAGTTGCCGTTCATGAAGTTGGCCATGCGCTGGGATTAGACCATAGTCGCCAACTTGACTCGGTGATGTACCCATTTGATCAAGGCCAAACGACTTTATCGCAGGCCGATATATCGGCACTCAAGACGATTTATGGTTAGTGCGGGGCAGACATTGAAAATATGCATTGTGCTAGTTAATTTGTCATGAATCCTGATTAAATCATGCCAATTTCCAAGTTCAAAAGCTGTCAGCTGAGGCCCGCTGAAAACAGTGCGAGTTACCGGAAACGTGCAGTGATTGGATCGTCCTACGCCGGCTTCCAGGCATTCTGGGCAATCGCCGTAACGTGGTGGACACAGATTTAAGCCGACAACCCACGTCTTAAATACTGGTCTTTCACGCTGGCTGCATTATTGACGAAACATGTTCGGGTCAGACTGGGACTTCCGGTTAGCTACGCCAGAACGCCAAGCGGAAATGCACCGCTTAACGCTCTAGCTAGGCTAATCCTCAGTCCCAACCCGTCTGAACCTCACACTCTGCAAAACACTTGGCCTTGCCCAAAATACCTTCCAGCCGGGATGGTATTCGAAAGGCGGACATGTGTGAGCTCAACTTTTTGTTGAATTAGTCGTTGGTTCCTTGATACAGGGTCATTTTGACAATCCCTGTCAGAGTGATTCTAAAAACAGCTAAGCTTTTTTACCTAATGCTTTAAAGCTTCTGATAAGCAGCTTCACTAAACTTGTCAGAATTTTCTCCAATCGTATGAGATAGCAAAGTCTCAAATTATAAACGAAGATAATTGTATCGACTAAATTCAAGACTAATGTCCGTTGAATCTTGCAAATAAAATTCAACTGATTTTTTCAGTGATTGAGTGTGATAAAGCATTATTGAGACCAATTAAAAGTTTACCTGAAGGACCAGTCACTTAATATTCAGTGGTCAGTTGCACCCAGATAGGTGGCCGTTCATCTGCCATTCGAGCGGGTTCCCGACTGTAGGGGCTGGCGGACAATGCTCAAGGGCGAGATTCTTCTTGTCCGGGTGGGGTTCCCGGACTAGAAGAAGACTCGTATTTGAAATTGCACAGTGGGTTTCTGCGTGAGTTCAAATCGATGTCCGCCCTGTTCCAGCGTTGTCAGCCGGCCCCGGAGGTCGGAATATGGCGCGCCTCGGCTGACGAACAGGAATCTAAACTGGCATGATTTAATCAGCTTTAATACTAAAGAATAACTAGCACAAATGGAAAGTGGAAATAAAAAAGATTATGGCAAACATTGAGAAGGGAATCGTGAAGTAATGAAACAATTTGGATTAGCACTAATTGCGGCGGGGTCGATGATGTTAGCGGGTATCTGGTTGGTGATGCTAACGGATCATCGCTCACAGAATTTGACGAACCAGCACAGTGTGGTGGCACTGGCACCGAAGACTAATTCATCGTCATCAATCACCTCGATAGTTGATTGGTGTGATCAGTAAGTGAGCGATTGTGCGGAATTCAGTATCAGGTCGTAAATGGGACATAGCCTCAATTCCGCTGGTGCTCATCAGAATTTTAGGTGAAACATAAAAGGAACGATTGACGCGTGATCAAGTGGCGTCAATCGTTCCTTTTTGTCGATCGGTAATCATTTTAAACCGTTTCACGAACACGTTGGCTGCGCTGTTTGACGGCCGTCCACAGGCAGTGTAACCCAAAGGCCGAGCCGAATGACAATGGCCAGGTCAGCAGATAGACGACCACGATGCCAAGCAAGGGTGACCAAGTCGTCAGTTGGCGGCCAAAACTCAGCCAGAGCAGCGTTGACCAACAGACGTTCGAGAGATACGCCTTGTAGGCCATGCCAGCGAAGCGGTGGACAAATCTTGTAAATGGGCGGTGCCGCTTGACTTGCGCCAGGCACAGCGCTGCCAGCAGGCCAATCACGGCAAACGCATATAGGGTCATCGAGGGTTTGTAGTACGGTGCGTTCCCCAGCTTGACCGGGAAACCATAGCTGAATAATTCCCGGTTGATCCACCAGAAGCAAAGCAGCAATAAGCCGACTAAGCTCGGCCACCAGCGCATGATCAAGTGGTCAAAACGGGACCGAAAGACCCACGCCAGCACACCGCAGACCCCGAAGATGAGAAAGCTGACAAAGAACCGGTCGAATAAGTACCAGTGTTGCATTTGTGGGCCATGGAAAATTTGTGTGTCATAGAACCACAGCCATAAACCGGTGATGAGGATGGTCACCGTCAGCACTAGTTCACCGCGGTGTGGGTGATATTGACACCAGCGGCCAATCGCCCAGAAGAGTGGCATCAAGATGATGAATTGAAGCATCATGGTGTTATACCACAGGTGCGGCGCTGCGTTACCATTGACAAAACGCCAGAGAAAGCCCTTCCAATTCTGAAAAGGAGAACCCTGTTGTAATTGGGGCATCAAAACCAAGTAAATTAATGTCCACCAAATCGTTGGGACAAACAAGGCGTGCCACTGTTGCCGTAAATAAGTCCCATAAGTTAGCTCACGCCGTGCCAACGTCGTCCGGGTCGTCGTGTACAGGATGCCAAAGATGAAGGCGGGGGCCGTATACTTGACCAAATTATAAAGGACCCCGATGCCAACTTGCGCGGCCACAGTTGGGTGTACTGTTAACGCGTCCGCCAAGATTGGTTGTGCCATGACTGCCGTACAAGCGCCTAATTTCAGGTAATCCCCGATATCAGCTTGCTGGGCAGGTTGAGTTGAAGGTTCGTTCATTGTTCGTCGCCACCTTTCGAATAGTGTGAGATCGAATGGTGGATAATCTTAGATTCAGTTTAGCGGAATTTTTCAGATTTGCAAGGCTCATTTTTACAAGCCACGTTTTTACTAAGCCAGATTTTATAAGATTCGATTTTATAAGGATTGCGCGCGAGTGTCGACGAATAATTTCACGAGGGCGTTTGCTAAACGGCGATTTTGCGGCGTTTCTTTGCTCTGTCCCTCCGTCAAATAAATCGTTCGTAACGGCGGGTTCGGATTTAAGCGCGTCAAGTGCAACTGTGAGCCGGTCGCGTGCCAAGTGATGGCGGGAATAAAGCCGATTCCAATGCCGTGTAGCAGTAGCGCACGGATGCTGGCGGGGTCGTCTGATTCGTATTGATAATCGACAGGCACCCGTTGCTACTTAAAGTAGGCGTCCATCGTTCGGCGTAGCGGTGTCTGGCGACCAAGCGTGACTAAGGCGTGGGATGCAAGTTCGGCAGGGGTGATCACTGACGTTTGGAAGACTGGCTCGAGGCTGCCAACTAAAATTTCTTCCGTCAGCAGTGGTACCGACCGCAAATTAGTCGCGGGTTGGCGCGTTGAAATCGTGAAATCAAAGTTCTCAGTGTCATTGACGGTACTGATCCGTTGCGTTAATTGCACGGGCGCAGCCGGAAAAATCTGGTGGATCTGTGTAATGATTTCTGGAATCAGCGCAGAAGCGACTTCTACTAGCAGACGGATGGGCCGCTGCCGTGTGGAAACGGGTGATGAGACTGCGTCAATGCCCTGATTTAACTGCTGGAGGGTTGCTTCCACATAGTTCAAAAAAGTTCGCCCTTTAGCATTGATCTGAATCCCGCGGCCAACGCGGTCAAACAAGGGCGTTCCTAGTTCTTTTTCCAAGTCCTGAATTAATTTGGTCATTGCTGGCTGACTGATAAACGCCTTCTTAGCCCCAGCAGTGATACTGCCGGTTTGGGCGGTGTACATAAAACCTTCCAGTTGTGAGATATTCATAAACGTCCCTCGATTCATAACTAACGGTTATTAATATAACTTTAATTCATTATACAACAGAATCAATTCGGCATACACTAAGCTTGTGAGATCGATTTGAATGGGTATCTGAAAGGAGGCTGCATGGTGAAAGCGTTATGGATTTTTCCTGGCCAAGGTGGGCAGCGTGCTGGGATGCTTACGCACGTTCCAGGTCCGTTACGACAGCATGTTGAACAATTACTCGGACTGAAATTATTGGATACAGCACAGGGTTATCAAGATTCGGTACAACTGCAAGTCAGCATTACACTCCTGCAAGTGAGTCAAGTGGACCAGCTGATTGCGGCCGGCGAACGGCCTAGTCTTGTTGCAGGGCACTCATTAGGCGTGTTTGCGGCAGCCTATGCGGTTGGCAGTCTGACACGTGATGATTGTTTTCGATTGGTCAAACGGCGCGCGGAATTGATGCAGACGGCTTATCCCCATGGTTACGGGATGGGCGTGATTGTTGGCTTGACCCGTACGGCGGTGACGACCTTGGTCGAACAGGTTCATACGGCGACACATCCAGTGTATGTCTCCAATCAAAATGCCAGCGACCAAACGGCAATTGCGGGTGAACTCATCGCGATTGACCAAGTGTTGACGCTGGCTAAGCAGGCTGGAGCAGCCAAGGCACTGCGATTAAAGGTGCCGGTACCGTCGCATTCGCCGTTAATGGCCGCTGTTGCCGAGCAATTGGCATCAGCGGCTCAAGCGACGCCGATTCAGCGACCGACTGGCGTGTATCTGGCGAATTATTCAGGCCATGCAGCCCGGCAAGCGGCCAAGGTCAGACAAGACTTGGTCAGTAACTTGGTACATCCGGTCTATTTTGAAGCAATGTGTCAGGTCGCGCTGAACTACCAGCCGGATGCGATTCTCAATTTTGCGCCCGGCAGCCCATTTCGCCACGTCTTACAACAAGACTTTGGCGATCTTCGGCAGATCGATTTAAATCAAACGTCGCTAGATGACGCACAGTACTTATTGAATAAATGGAAGCGAGGGACTAATTAAATGAGTGAAGAACATAATTGGGCATCACGACGGACGGCCAAGCAGGCCAAGCTGACGGCGATGCAATCTTGGTTGAACGGCAAGTTTGGACAAACGAAAGATGCTAAAACCATTCTAGAAGGTTTGATCCAAAGTGGTGACCGCGTCGTTTTGGAAGGTGATAATCAGAAGCAAGCGAGCTTTTTGTCTCAAACCTTAGCCCAAGTCGACTCGGAAAAGGTCAATCATTTGCACATGATTATGAGCAGTATTTCTCGACCAGAACACCTCGATATTTTCGAAGACGGCATCGCCAGCAAGCTCGACTTCTCGTTTGCGGGTCCACAGAGTACGCGGGTCTCGCAAATGATTGCGGATGGCAGTTTGGTGATTGGCGATATTCACACCTACTTAGAATTATATGCGCGCCTCTACGTCGATTTAATTCCAAACGTCGTATTAGTGGCTGCGGATCAAGTCGATAAGGACGGTAACTTGTATACCGGCAACAACACTGAAGAAACGCCGGTCATCGTTGAAGCAGCTGCGTTCCATGACGGCATCGTCATCGTTCAGGCCAATCAAGTCGTGGATCGCGTGCCACGAGTCGATATTCCGGGAGACTGGGTCGATGTGGTCATTCCGGCCGACCAGCCATACCAGTTGGAACCATTGTTTACGCGTGACCCGCAGAATATCACTGAACTGCAAATCTTGATGGCGATGATGGCCATCAAGGGAATCTATGGCAAACACCATGTTCAGTCGGTCAATCACGGGGTCGGCTTTAACACCGCCGCAATCGAGCTCCTGCTCCCGACTTATGGGGAACAGTTAGGGTTGAAGGGCAAGATCGTGCCAAACTGGGAAGTTAACCCGACACCAACCTTGATTCCTGCGATTGAATCTGGCTGGATCCAATCGATTCACTCATTCGGTGGCGAAGTCGGCATGGGCGATTACATTTCAGCGCGACCCGACATCTTCTTTGTGGGACCAGACGGGACGATGCGTTCTAACCGGGCCTTCGGGCAAATGGCCGGGCAGTACGCCTTAGACATGTTCGTCGGCTCGACCTTACAAATCGACCAGTATGGGAATTCATCGACCGTCACACACGGGCGGCTCTCTGGTTTTGGCGGTGCGCCAAATATGGGGTCCAATCCAAGTGGTCGGCGGCACTCGACGCCCGCTTGGCAGAGTTTACGTCCGGACAATGACCCGTTAGGCAAAGGCCAAAAACTGGTCGTTCAAATGGTTGAGACCTATGGCGCTAATAAACGCCCAGTCTTTGTGGATTCATTAG
This sequence comes from Lactiplantibacillus sp. 30.2.29, assembly GCF_018991255.1. Classification (NCBI taxonomy): domain Bacteria; kingdom Bacillati; phylum Bacillota; class Bacilli; order Lactobacillales; family Lactobacillaceae; genus Lactiplantibacillus; species Lactiplantibacillus sp. 30.2.29. The sequence goes on from NZ_JAGYGU010000001.1 coordinate 114,582, forward strand.
ACGCGGTCGCTGTGCAAAAGGAAGCTAAACTGAAGAACGTCCCAATCATGATTTATTCGGAAGACACGACCCACATCGTGACTGAAGAAGGAATCGCTTACCTTTACAAGACCGATAGTATGGCGGAGCGCCAAGCGGCAATTGAAGCGATTGCCGGTGTGACGCCGGTTGGCCTTCGTAGTGATCCCGCAGTCGTCCAAGATTTGCGGGCACGCGGCATTGTCGCCTTACCAGAAGATTTAGGTGTGCGGCGGACCCAGGCGACACGTTCGCTACTGGCCGCGCAAAATATGGCCGACTTAGTCCAGTGGTCACACGGCCTCTACAATCCGCCGGCTAAGTTCCGTAGCTGGTCGTAACGTTGAATTAGATTGAAAGTTGAATCAGATTGAAAGATGAGGAATAACGATTATGGAAAAATTACACTTTAACTTTCCGGCTTCCAAACCAATCGACCACCCGGTTCATATCGGGGTCGTTGCTTCTGGCGATTTAGAGGTCATCATGCGCCCCACAACGGCCGATGAAGCCCAATTATCGATTGTAACGGGGAGTGATGGCTTTAAAACGGTCTGGCAAAATGTGTTGAAACGCTATTTTGACCGCTACCCACTCCTGGCCGAGTTTGAAATTAACGACTTCGGGGCGACGCCTGGCGTTGTCAATTTGCGACTGACTCAAGCAATGGAGGCGTTGAACGATGAGCAATAGTTTTGTAGAATTACACGCCCGACAGCGGGCCGAAGCCTTATTAGATGCTGGTTCCACCCGCGAACTGATTGGACCGCTTGATAACATGATCTCACCGCACTTGGAACCACAACAGATCGTGCCGGAAAGTGACGATGGCGTGGTCATTATGAAGGGCCGGTTAGCGGACCATGACTTGGTGGTCATCGCGATTGAAGGGGCCTTTCAAGGCGGCGGGATCGGTGAAGTCAGTGGGGCTAAAATCGTGGCGGCGCTCGAGCACGCGTTGGCAGATAATCAGGCCGGTCATCGCATCTATCCCGTGATTATTCTGGATACCGGTGGCGTGCGGTTACAGGAAGCCAACTACGGCTTATTATCGATTTCTGAAATTCATAACATGGTCGTGGCGCTCAAAAAACACGTGCCCGTGATTGGCCTTGTTCCTGGACGGGTGGGGTCGTTTGGCGGCATGTCGATCACCAATGCCTTGTTGTCGTACGTGATTGGCACCAATCAAGCCCGCATCGGACTGAATGGTCCGGAAGTCATTGAACAGGAAGCCGGCGTCCGTGAGTGGGATGCGAGTGATAAAAATCTCATTTGGGATACGTTAGGGACGACGCAACGCCAAGCAACTGGCATCATCGATGAAGTCATTGAAGACGACGTGACGGCCTTCCGCGATGCGGTGAGTGCGGCAATTGCGACCCATCAGGATAGTCATCGTGACCAGCGCGGCGACTTTTACTTGTCACTGCTCGACCAACTGGATCCGAGTGAAAAATTGACGATTCCAGCCTATGACAAGTTATTTAAACAAGTGACGGTGACACCCCATCATCTAGCCCCAGCAACTAGCGGCGAAAATCAGTCAACGCCTTCTCGTGGGCGGACTTGGTTTGAAAACCTGACCGGCATTACCAATGCTCAAAGTGAGGTTTCAACGGTGTTGCATGCCCAAGTCGACCAGCGCGAATACATTGCAATCGTGGCGGATGCACAGAACCGTTTTCCACGCGTCCGGCATGGTGAAGTTGGGTTGCAAGAAGGGTATACGGTCGCCAGTGTCGTCAATGATTTGATTGCGGCGGATGCTGACAAGACAACGAAGACGCCCATCATCATGGTCGTGGATGTGCCTAGCCAAGCCTATGGATATAATGAAGAGTTGATTGGTATTCACATGGCGTTAGCCGCGAGTGCCAGTGCGTATGCTCGGGCGCGGCAAGCTGGCCATAAAGTGGTCGCTTTGATTGCGGGTGACGCGATGTCTGGTGGTTTCTTAGCACACGGCTTACAGTCGAATCGATTAGTGGCGTTCGATGATTTGGACATCACCGTGCAAGCCATGAGTAAAGCCAGTTCCGCGCGTATCACGCAACGGACGATTGCAGAGCTGGAAGCAGCGACGCAACACGTGCCTGCCATGGCGTATGATATTGAAAACTATCAAAAATTAGGCGCACTGTATCAACTGATTGAAGGCGTCAAAGGGACAGATACCGACCAAGCAGCGATCAGTAAGGTCAAGGCAGCTTTAGACGAAGCGCTAACTAGTTTGGATGATGCCTCAACTGATTTAAGCTTCCGGTATACGAACCCGATTGCGGTGAACGGTGAAGCGGGCGGACGCAAGGCGACCAACCAAGTCCGGCGGCTAATGGCAGAACAATGGGCCGACTAGCCCCGCATACATTGGTCAGTTTACAATCACCTGATGTTTTACTGACCAGTGGCCCATTACCGGATTGGGTCACAGACATGTTAGCGGCGACTCCGGTCGTAATCGTCCGTCGTGGGCCGCAAACGACCACGATTCCAGTCGGCATTCGCGGCTACCAAAAGTCGCAACGCTTTGCGGCGGCAATCATGCCAACCGACTGGCAAGCGCCCGTGACCCCCGCGATGGCATTGAACCGGTTGCCAGAGTTAACAGCGGCTCGGCGTCAATTACCAGCCTTTCAAAAATTAGCGCGCGTGCAGTCCTTACTGTCCGCTTATGACTGGGGCGTCGGTGGTAGTCTCCAGTTTGAATTGGCGACCGGCTTACCCATGGTCAATCCAAATTCGGACCTCGACATCATTATGCAGCGCCCAGCACCGATGTCACCAGCCCAAGCACTGCAGCTGATTGAGCGATTAAAAGTGATTGCTGGTACGCACGCTGACATCCAGGTCGTGCACGGTCAGTTGGGCTTTTCACTGGAAGAATATGCGAATCAACGGGCCTCACAAATCATGATGAAGACGGCCCACGGTCCAATTCTGGTCACGGATCCTTGGCATGCTGAGGAACGGGATTGAGGCGGATGAAGCGATAATTACTGAATTCGGGACACTGAGTATTCCTAAATTTGATTAAAAGCGTCGTACACTGTCAACAAATCGTTGTCTGTACGGCGCTTTTGGTGTGTGAAAATGGTAGTGACCATTGTTTTTTGGGCGAGGCGAGTTGGATGAACAGGTCCATCGCTGAATGGTGAATCGTGATGGCTGATGAGGTGGTAAGGTCATGTTCAAGTCAAAAACGACGTGCAAAAGTTAACGCGCTGTGCCCGAGTAAACGGTTACGCTGATATTCCTAGGATTTTAATGTCGAAGGACCATGAATACAATTTTCAGCCGTCCACTGAATCAGCTTCGTGAGTGCCGACCCTGCACCAGCTTCATAATAGGCACTCAGCAACTGATGGAAAGTGGTTAGTTGGTTCTCGGTAACGTAGACCAGTCCCACACCGGCATGCGACATGAGATAATTAGCAGTTAGAAACGCAGTCCGTTTATTGCCGTCCCAAAACAGCTGGGCGCGCATGATGTTAAACATGAGTAACAGGGCGCGATAGGTGAGACTCGTGTGGCTGGCTAAAATACGCGTGATTTGTGCTTCGACCGTTGCTTGAACCGGAATTGGCGGGACAAAGTCGACACCACCGATTTGAATCTGTCCAGTTCGTAGCGTGCCCCAATCGAGCGCTTCGTCTTGGGCAACGATGCCGTTAATGGCAAGTGAAGTTTGAAGCTGATAGGGGCCATCGTGTTCGATAATGTATGTCAGGCCCCGTTTAAGTCGCAGGACGATGGCTTGGTCTTCAGGTGAGACGTTCATCGTCGGATCACCGTTAACGATGGCTTTGGTCTGTTCACGGGTCGTCTGAACATCTTCGAAGCGTGATAGCGCGTGTATGATGGGTATGAAATGCTGGTCTATGGCGAGTTGTTGGTCACTCGGCGTTAGTGTAAATCTATCATTAATGGGCATTGCAAAGCTCCTCGTTATCGTTTTTAGTCCTGTAAACAGGTATGGTTATAAGGTAAGCTTAATTTGAATGAGTCGCAAGAATCATCGCTTAGCAATGCGACTTTTCAGCGGGGCCAACCAAATTTGACATGCGACGATGCAAGCGATTTGCAGTTAGTACCCATGGTGGTGCGTGCACAACGGCAAGCGTCACCGCCTTTTGACATTGACTCGATCTGCACATAATCAGTGCCAACACGGTAAAAATTGCCCCGTGGGGAGGGTGTCGACTGGTCACACTGTTTGATTCGAAATTCCAACTTGTGAAGTAAGTTTGTTAATTCATTAATTTTACTGGGGCTAACTGCTCTAAGTGGGATGATTATGAAAATAAGGTGGTTCGGCATCCCTTAACTTACAAGCGTTACATTAATTTTTTTGTTAGTGATTAATCAACAACACTAATCATATTTATCTCGAAAATTTATGAAAATAGGTTTTACTTTGTGCAAAAATGAACTACAATATAGTTGGTTAATGTAAACGCTTGCAGAAGTTAACTTTAGATTGTCAATCATTATTATTCAAGCGAAGAAATACAGGGAGGTAATCTTATGAGTAGTCGTGACACAGCAAACGTTTTATGGTTTGATGAATTGCACCGCGAAGATGTGAACCTGGTGGGCGGGAAATCGTCGTCACTGGGTGAAATGACATCCTCGATGGACGTTCCCGTACCATATGGTTTTGCGACCACCGCACGCGCATACCAGTATTTCATGCACCAGACTGGTTTAAACGATCGGGTGAATGCGCTCCTAGAAAGTATCTCGGATTATGAAAATTCTGATGAATTGCATCGGGTCTGCGAAGAAATTCGTAATTTGATCGTCGGCGCGACGATGCCCGCGGACTTAGCCGCTGATATTGAAGCGGCGTATGCCCAGTTAGCTGAAAAAGTCGGTCAAACGGATCCCTTCGTGGCGATTCGGTCATCTGCGACCGCTGAAGACCTGCCAAATGCCTCATTTGCGGGTCAACAAGAATCATACTTAAATATTAAAGGGGCTGCGGACGTTGTCAACCGGGTGCAACAGTGCTATTCTTCACTCTTTACTGACCGGGCGACTTACTATCGTCACAAGCAGCATTTCCCACATGAAAAAGTGGCGCTGTCCGCTGCGATTCAGATGATGGTCTTCTCAAAGGCCTCAGGAATCATGTTCTCCGTTAACGTGGCTGATGGTGACGCCTCTAAAATCGTCATTGATGCGATTTATGGTTTAGGTGAATACATCGTGTTAGGGAAAGTCACTCCGGACCACTTTGTTATCGATAAGCAATCGATGAAAATCGTTGAAAAGAACATCATCAAGCAACCTGTTCAGTTGACACGGTTACCAGGCGGCGGGACTAAGGAAGAACCCGTTCCCGAAGAACTGCAAGGTCAACCAGTCTTAACGGATTCCCAAGTGATCGAATTAGCCGGCTACGCGAAGGAAATCGAACGGCACTATGGCTGCTACATGGACATGGAATACGCCTTAGACACGAATACCAATCGCTTATGGATCGTGCAAGCCCGGCCTGAAACGGTATGGTCACAACGCAACAAGCAGAAAGACGCCGAGGACGATGCTGACGTGGTCGATGAAGCGGATGCAAAAGTGGTCGTCCGGGGGTTACCAGCTAGTCCTGGCTTAGCCAGCGGTGTTGTTCACGTCATCGATAACCCAAAGGACATTGACCAATTCAAGAAGGGCGAAGTCTTAGTTACCTTGATGACCTCACCTGACTGGGTACCTGCGATGAAGAAAGCGGCCGCAATCGTCACGAATAATGGTGGGATGACCTGCCATGCTGCGATTGTTTCACGTGAGATGCAGATTCCATGTATCGTTGGGACTAAGAGTAAGGAAGTTGCCGCAACGGATGTTTTGAAGACCGGTGACGTGGTAACGGTTGATGCCAAAAACGGGGTCGTTTACCAAGGTAAGGTTGCCAGCATGCTCAAACCGAAGTCCGGTACCACGGCCGCTGCAGGTCAAGTGGTGGCTGCTGAAAGCTTTGCGCCAACGGCCACAGGTGTCATGATGAACTTAGGTGATCCTGACTTGGCCGAGAAGTATTCTAGCTTGCCAGCCGATGGAATCGGGTTAATGCGTGAAGAATTCCTCTGGACGACCTTCATTCACGAACACCCACTATACTTGATTGAACAGGGTCACCCTGAAAAAGTGGTCAATATGTTGGCAGATGGGATTGCCAAAGTGGTTCGGGCAATGGCACCACGGCCGGTTGTCTTACGGTTCTCAGACTTTAAGTCCAGTGAGTATCGGAACTTAAAGGGTGGCGACAAGTACGAACCGCACGAACCAGCTGATTTGTTAGGCTGGCGTGGTGCTTCACGGTATTACGATCCGAAGTATATCGAAGCTTTCAAGCTGGAATTAGCTGCGGTCAAGAAGGTTCGTAACGAGTTTGGCCTGAAGAACTTGAACGTCATGATCCCATTTGTTCGGACCGTTGACGAAGCTGAAAAAGTCACGACCATCATGCGTAATGAAGGTTTAGTTCGTGGCGCGGACTTTAAGGTTTATATGATGGCTGAAATCCCAACCAACATTATTCTGGCTGATCAATTCAACCAGTTCGTGGATGGTTACTCGATTGGCTCGAATGATTTGGCAATGTTGATTCTTGGTTGTGACCGGAACAATGATACGGTCGCGCACCTCTTTGATGAACGGAATTTGGCTGTTAAACGGGCCATTCGGCACTTGATCAAGACGGCGCACAAGGATGGTAAGACCGTTTCGATTTGTGGTCAAGCCCCATCCGAATACCCAGAATTCACTAATTTCTTGATTCAAAGCGGTATCGATTATGTTTCAGTCAACCCTGATATGGTCAAGGAGACGAAGCGGAATGTCGCCCACTTTGAGCAACGCATCATGTTGGACAAGGCGACTGGCCGGGGACTACAGGACGCGACCGATTATGAATGGTAAGCCTGGTTGCTGAAAGAGCGACAATCTAAATAAACTGGAGGACCGATTCGAAGATGAATCGGTCCTTTTTGTTGCGCGATGTGTGCTGGCCTTCAAAATGACTGACAAACATTAACTAGGCAGACATAATCAGGTCGTACGTGATTACTAATGTACAATACGCGTGTTTGCTTGTTATTTTTGGGCACGTTTGATACTATCAGAAGTATAGTGTGGTGGTTATTCTAGGATTCAGTCCGCTTTATTGTTTACTACTGTTAACTTTTTCGCTAGTTAGCGGCTGTTGATGAAGGTCGGGGGTGAAAGCGGCATTCAATTTGGTTTAGTTTCAACACCAACTGTATCGAGGTGGGTTAGCGTGTGAGTAGGCGACAAGGAAACTAGTTAACTCGTTTCGTGATATTTTTTTGTCGCCAATCCAGTGTTTTCCAGTATTAAACTGTATCAACTTTAGACACTAATAAAAGGAGTATTCATAACAATGAGTAAATTGACATCACTATCCGTTACAACTTTAGTTGGCGTAATTGCGACCGGCGCGGGGATGGCCGCAACGACTAACGCCAAGGCCGCCACCAAGCCGACTGACCATCAGTCTGCAACTGTGACCACCAGTGCGCAAACAATCGAACAAGCTCAGCAGCATGTCCAGCAAGCACAAGTTAACCAAGCGACTGCCCATCAGCTGGTGACTGATAAGACTAATGCGGCGAAGAATGCGCAAGACAAGCTAGATGCGGCTAAAAATCGCGTGACTACTGCTACTAACAAGGTTGCTACGGCGACGACCAACGTTAATGCTGCTCAACAAATTAAGAACCAGGCGACACCCGAAAATATCAACCAAGCCCAAACTACTGTGCAACAGGCGGGGACGCACTTGACCAATGCGCAGGATGTGATGCACCAAGCATATCAGGTAGTTGATCAAGCTACAACGACAGTTCAATCCCAAACGACTAGTACCAATCAGGCCACTCACAACGCGAACATCGCCAAGCAGACAGTCGCAACCGCACAAAGTCAGGTTGATGCCAAGCAAGCGGACTATGACGGTCTGACCGTTGATAGTCTCAAGAAGGAACAAGTTACCGCACAGCAGTTGGTCAATCAGGATCAGGCTGCTCAGAGTGCTGCCCAAGCTAACGTGACGGCTGCCAACAATCAAGTGACTAATACGCAAGATGCTGCTAACAAGGCGTCCCAAACAGCAACTAGTGCGCAACAGACGACGGCGGATGCGCAATCCAAACAAACTGTTGCACAAGCGGAAGCTGACAAGGCCAATGCCGCTAAGGATGAGGCTAAACAAAACAATGATGCAGCGATTGCGCAACAGAACCAAGCTCAAAAAGACTTGGACAACTTGGATGCAGGTAAGTTAACTCAACAAGCTAACGAAACACAAACTGCAATTGATCAAGGGAAACAAAACATTTCAGATACGCAACAGTCGTTATCTCAAACGACAACCAACAAGGCTAATGCGGATAAAGACGTTGCCAACAAAACAACCAACGTTACTACGGCCAATAACGCAGTCTCTCAAGCTCAAAACAATGTCAACTCAGCAACCACAGTGCAAAGTAACGCCCAAACCACGTTAAACCAACGCCAACAGGCTGTTGCTGATTTACAAAGTCAGCTTGCTGCTATGCCAACATTCAAAGTTGATAAAGCCGCTTGGGAAAAGGCCGTTAACGGGCTTGTATCAAGTGACGAACTTGTCGCTATGACTGATGCTGAATACGCTGCTTACGAGAAAAAGTGGAACGCTTACTGTCAGAAGTTTTTCGAAACAACTTATGCTAACAATCAATTCAGTGCATCAGATAGGGATATCAATACCACATTTACAAACATTAACCAGCTAACACAGGCTCAATACGAAGATTTAGCCAATTATGCCTTAAACATCATTAATCAAGCACGGAATATCTGGCGTGGCGATGACAATGAGATGTCTACGCAACTCGTTGATTTAAAGGCCGCTAAAGATATCGCTCAAGCTTATTCTGATGCTAATGTTAATATTGGCGATGCGCTGACACATCTTAGCGATGTAGTTATCGCAACTGCCTCAAAATATCACGTTGGGGCAGGCACCGATACGTGGATGGGTGTACAATTAGGTCAAACAGCCATTAATAATGCAATCAAGGTATATGGAAAAATCTCCATGGCTGAAATCAAAGGACAATTACTTAATGATTTAGAATTAATGCTTTTTGGTGATGGTGGTAATAATAGTTGGGGGCATTTCTATGCATTAATGGGTGGTGCAAAAAATAGTTCAACCTATTTGGATAAATACTATATTGGCATTGCCTTTGATAAGTTTGGACACCTTCATTTAACTTCACGGTCTACTGCAAATCTCGGTGATGTAACTCCTGATACAACTCCAATTGCAAGCGCTCCAACTGTCACTCAACTTAAGCAGAGTTTGTCAACCGCACAAACTGCTCAAAACACCGCACAAATCAACTTGAACAACGCCAAAGCTAGTTTAACTGCTGCCAATGACACTCTTGCAACAGCACGCCAAGAGGCAACTAATGCACAATCTGCACTAAATGCAGCAAAGACTAAGCAGACGCAATTAGCCAGCCAAATGACGGCACTTAATAACAAATTAGCCAATCTAAAGACTAAGTTAGCGAACGATACAACCAGCCTCGCTAAGATCAAGTCAGAATTGGCCAATTTAGCGGATGCTCAAGCTGCCCAACAAAAGGTCCTTGATAATGCTAAAGCTCGCGTTCAAGCGACCAGCGCCACCCTCGCCACTGCAACTGCGAACGCGAACGCTAAAGCCGCAGCCCTGAAGTCAGCTAACCAGACTTTATTAGCGGCTAAACAGGTGCAAGCCATCGCTGAAGGTAATGCACAATCAGCTGCAAATACCGTTAAAGAAGCGGTTGGCAAAGCACAAAATGCAGTTGAAGCGCTGACTAACGCCAACCAACACGTCGTTGCTGCTAAAGCACAGTTGTCAGCAATCACTGACAAGCTCAATAACTTTGCCAGTCTAAAACAACATTCGTTGGATGAATTAACCAGTGCTCAAGAATTGCTATCAACTGCCAAGACGCAATGGAAACAAGCTAACGACGTTCTAAACACGCAGCAACAAAAGCTCGACGTTACCAACCATTCTCTAGATGCGGCAAAATTAGCGTTGGACAAGGCAACACAATTCGTAAATCAGCGCCAAACTGAGTACGACGCGGCTAAAGCTCATTTATCTAAGCTGGACCATGCTGACGAAACATTGGCAGCCACTAAAGCAGCGTTAGAGGCCGCTAAGACCGAGCTTGTAACTAATCAGACAGATTACCAGACCGCTAAAGAAAATGCAGCAAACGCCCAACAAGAGCTAACGGATGCACAAACTGTTGCGGCGGATGCTGATCAGGCCTACACGCATGCCCAAAAAGTTCTGCAGACGTTGGAGCTACAAGTTAGTTTGGAAGTACCAACCGTTACTGAAAAGCCACAGCAATCAGTCGATACAGTGACTGAAGCTGTTGTTGATGAAGCCCAAGCTGATTCAGTATCAGATACGCCGTCTGCTATTGACCAAACCGTGGTGACGACAGCGACCGCCAACGTGGCAGCAACAGGACACAACACTGCGAAGACTGAAAACGTCGCACCAAGTCTGACGCGTCTCACTCCCCATACGCCAGCACACTCAACCACGGCAGGCACATTGCCACAGACCGGCGAAGCGTCGGAAAACCGTTTGGCGGTGTTGGGGCTGACACTATTAAGTTTACTTTTAAGCGGATTAACACTTGGTCGAGTAACCTCTAAGCGACGGATTCACTAGTCAGGTCACAATAGAATTTTTTGAATTAATCACACAAACGAGGCTGCCCAGTAAAACTACCGGGCAGCCTCGTTTGTTGTATTGAATTCATATGACACATCCACTATTTCTGAAATTTTTTCAAATACCGACTAGCGAATAACTTATGAAACTTAACGCCCAAGGTCGGGTTGGCCGTATCGATATCTGCATACATCGCGGTCGTGATTTTATTCAATAACGGAATCAGCTGGTCGAGTTCGTCATCGTTCAGTGCATTGATGAAGGGTGGGACCTCCTGTGGCTCAGCCTCAAGCGCTTCACGGCCAGCCGCGGTGAGGTTAACTAGGTTCACGCGCCGATCCTTGGTGGATTTAGATAACGTGACTAACTTTCGATTGACCAATTTATAGACGAATTCACTTGTTGACTGCGGCGACATACCGAGGCGGTCGGCCAATTGCCGCTGTGACAAGTGGTCTTCATCGGCGAGTGCGAGCAGAATCTTGCCTTGACCCTCAACGGCGAGTCGGGGGTGGGTCTGTTTGACGATGTCATCATAGATTTTACTGAGCTGTTCATATTCAGCTAATTTACCGGAAACGAGTTCCGCCTTGATTTGATCTGGCACGGTTTTTCATCCCATTCGTTGTTTTCTGACTTGTTCTTAAGTATACAACATTCTTCCAGTCGACGTGATTTAATTGTTGACAAATTAGTCAGGCCCCCCTTAGTATATATTTAATCAGGGGCCCTGATTAATCGAACTAGGAGGTTCGCAATATGGATATTCAACACATCATTGAAGTTCAGCAGGTTAAAAAAGGTTTGGCGATGAATTAGCGGTGGCCGATGTTTCGTTTAATGTTCAAGCTGGTGAGATTTTCGGTTTGCTTGGTCCAAATGGGGCGGGCAAGACCACGTTACTCAAGATGATGACCACCTTGTTGCGGCAGGACAGTGGCACGATTCGTTTAAACGGCTACGATACCTTGACCCAGGCACGCGCAGTCCGTCAGCAATTTGGGCTGACTGGTCAGACGGCGACGATTGATCAGGACTTGAGTGCACGTGAAAACCTGATTATCTTTGGTCGGTTGAACGGGCTGACTCGGAATGCCGCTAAAGCTCGGGCAGATGAATTATTGCGTGATTTTAGTCTCGAACATTCGGCACAACGGCCACTCAGTACCTTTTCTGGTGGGATGCGGCGACGCTTGGATTTGGCAGTGAGCTTGATTAGCCGGCCTAAGATTTTATTTTTAGACGAACCGACGACCGGCTTGGATCCGCGGACACGTAGCGAAATGTGGACGGCCATCCGCCAGTTAGTACGCCAAGGGTCGACGGTGGTACTGACGACGCAATATTTGGAAGAAGCCGACCAATTAGCCGACCGGATTGCCTTATTGGACCACGGCCGCTTGAAAGCGTTAGGACCAGTTGCGGCCTTAAAACAGCAGGTAGGCGGGTTGAAATTACAATTGGCACTGGCGCAAACACAGGCGACGCAGCCCGCACAGCAGATCATGACCCAATTGACGACCCAACCCGTTCAAGTCAGTGACCGGAACGTCTCGGTGCAATTAGCTGCGGACGATGCGACGCGGGTGACGGCCCAGATTCTTGAACGATTACAGCAAGCGCAAATTGAAATCGACCGGTTTGCGTTGGAACCGCCGTCGCTCGATGATGTCTTTTTGACCATGACGGTCGGCAAAAATTAAGGAGATGACAGTGATGCAAGTTACAATTCGTAAACACGTGATGGGAGATATCCTGACGATGGCCCATCGAAACTTACTTAAAACGATTCATAATCCCGATAACTTGAGTGATGTCGTCTTTCAGCCGGTGATATTCACCTTATTATTCGGTTATTTATTTGGCGGCGTCATTGCGGGCAGTGTCCACGCCTATTTACCGATGCTGGTGTCAGGTATCCTGGTTCAAAGTATTTTAAACGCCGCATCTGGCTCCGGCCAACAGTTGCGTGAAGATATTAACGCGGGGGTTTTTGATCGCTTCAAGACGTTACCGATTGCCCCAATCGTGCCGCTCGCTGGCCAATTGGTCGGTGATATTTTCCGCTTGTTGTTATCAGGGGCAATGGCCTTGGTGACCGCAGTGGTGATGGGCTGGCGACCGACTGTGGGACCAATGGCACTCCTAGCCGTGCTGGGGTTAGCAGTCTTCATCGGGTGGGCGACATCGTGGATTTTTGCCTTAGTCGGGTTATTAGTGAAAAATGCAGCGTTGATTGGCAGTCTGTCGATGATTATCATCTTAGTGTTGACATTTCTGTCGAATGCGTTTGTTCCTACCAAGACATTGCCAAAACTTTTGCAGCCAGTCGTCAACGCTAATCCCGTTAGCTTGACGATTACGGCGATTCGCACGGTGTTGCGTACTGGTCAATGGACGAGCACAACGACGCTGGTTGGAGTGAGCGGCATCATCATGATTTTGATCTTCATGCCGCTAACGGTGTTGGTTTATCGGCACCGCGGTTAATGAAATAGGACAATAACTGCCGGACAGTGCGTTGATAAATTAGTAAACAACACGCTGCTGGTCGATGCTTCCGCGAATTAATTACCATGGAAAAAAGTCAGGGGTCACCATGTCATCCGTGCCATAGTTGCCCTCGCGTTTAACGCATCTTTGACGTATGATTAAACACAGAGGTGATGAGATGAACGCGCAAGCAGTTTTTAAACTAGTCGCTGACCGCTATCAGACGACGCCGGCCTATTTGTGGCAGCGATATCCGGATTATGCGGTTTTGCGGCACGCAGATAATCAGAAGTGGTATGGTTTGGTGATGGCCGTCAGCAAATCCGATCTAGGCTTAGTTCCGGGTGATGAGACGTTGGTAGAAGTCTTGGATGTCAAACTGGATCCCGAAGACGTCGAATTATTGCAAACGGAGCCGGCATATTTGCCAGCCTACCACATGAACAAGCGCCACTGGATTACCGTGCAATTGGAACAGGTCGAACCGGCAGTCGTGGAACGCTTGCTAGCGACGAGTTATCAGCTAACGGCTAGATAATCTGCTCAGTTTATGCCAGCTTCATTAACCCGAACTAGCCCGAACCAAAGGAAATCAAAAAATGCATCCAACTTATCAGCAACTGACAAGTGGGGTGCATTTTTGGTTTAACCGCATTCATTCAACGGATGGTCGGCGCGTATCGGGGCGTCGCTTGTTGTTCATGGCGCCAGTAAGCGATAATCAGCAGGATAATAATCAACACTTGCATCGATGAGAGGACAAAGTCAGTTAGGCCGTAAGCCAGAATGATGGGCACGGTCATCATAAAGTAGCGCAGGTTTGGTTGGCGATACTGGTGCCAATACTTGGTCAGATGCCAGCCACTACTGATAACGAGCGTGATAAAGCCAACGCCACCCAGGATGCCGAATGAGGCGAGTAACATTAAGAAAATATCGTGGGCGTGGGGGACATAGGTGCCGGTCATTTGAAAATATCGGCGAGCAAAGCCGAAGTAAGTCACCCCAAGGACTGGGGCCTGCTTGAAGACATCAAAGCTATTTTGCCAAATCGTGATACGACTCTGGAGTGCCGTCCAAGTCGAGGCACTGCGCGGAAAGACTTCCCAGAGGGTGACGCAGCCGACTGCCAGTAGTCCGGTAATCAAGATACGATGGCGATGGAAAATTTGATAGGCGGTCACGATCAATAAAGCAATCATGAGCACTAGCCCAGTCCGAGATTTGGTCTGGTAGATGCCAATGCAGAGCAAACCCGCGGCTGCCCAATTAATTAATGGCCACCGGGTCAGTGGGTGTTTGGTCGGGCGACTGAGCTGGGTCATCAGCAGGCCAAGCGCAATCAGTAATAAGCAACAGGCGTCATTCGGGTTGTAAGCCGAACCAAACAACCGATTCTGATTCGCAGCATAGCCCCACAGCAAGTCCCCCAACAAGAATTTGAGCCAATTTGGCAGTGTAAGGATTTGGTTGAGCCAATGAAAGACAAACCCACTAATTGTAATATACAAACCAAATTGGATGATAAACCGGCGTAGCTCGTGCCAGGCAATTAATTCACTCGATTCACGGCATAGTAGCCACAAATTGACTAATACAAATAACATCAATCCGGATAAGAGGACGCCCCGATAATCGCGATGATTAAGGTTGAGTGCCGTCACTCCCATCAGTAGCAGGATGAAGCCTAATAAGGGGTCGTGCTTGCTAAAGGTGCGAGGATGTTTGAGCAACGCTAACCATTGCCACCGGCTTAGATAGACGAGCCAACCAATACCGACGGGCGGCAGGATGGCTAATAATTTAAGACCAGTCAAGAACGGAGACGCTACCGCAAAACGTTTTTGCATGATTGATCAAACTTTCTCTCATTAAATAGTACGCCAGTTACCGATGTGACGTGACTTTATTATAGCACGGTCGACTAAATGAGATGCCGCGGTTAACGAAAATTTAGTCATTTTGCACAGAACTTAGTAATTTTCATGAAAAATTAACGTCATGAAGCCGTATTCATGATGAAGCATGGTAAAATATGAATAGTGAATTAGAAGTCGCATTGTGCGTGGGATTTTAAAAAAATGATGTTGAGATGATACCAAACGCGCGCCTGAAGCATGCAGTTGGAACAATGACTGCCGTGTTTCTGATTGGTGTAGCAACCTCGTGCCATTGAAGCCACGATAGTTACGGTCAATTGCACGTCGGTTTAATGAAAATTAGCCAAGCGGTTTGCTGCCCATTGCGCGATATCCAGTGGGGTTGACCATGTTGCTTTTGACCAGTTTCATTTCTTTTCACGCGTACAATGCCATACAACATAAATCAAATTGGGTGACGTGGTCGGTCAATCAGGGCAGTCCTGCCGGTTGGTGACCCGTGACCCTTACTAAGGGGAGTTGCCTGTGGACGCAAAACAATTGTCACAACGATTAGCCACGGTTGGCGCATTTGTCCAACCGGGAGCGCGGGTGGCCGATATTGGGTCGGACCACGCCTATTTGCCGGCTAATTTAGCTTTAAATCATCAAATCAGTTACGGTGTCGCGGGTGAAGTCGTGCGCGGGCCGTTCGAAAACGCCCAACGTGAAATTCAAAAGTTGGGCTTAGAAGATCAGCTGGTCGCTCGTTTGGCAGATGGCTTGGCGGCGATTCAACCAGAAGATCAGATTGACACCGTGACGATTGCCGGCATGGGTGGTCCACTGATTCGCCACATCCTAGAACAAGGGCCCGCACAACTAGCCGGAGTCCAACGGCTGGTACTAGAACCAAATGTTGGTGAAGCCACGGTGCGCGACTGGCTCGCAGACAATCAGTTTGAGATTACGGCTGAACGCATCTTGGCCGAAGATGGACATACGTATGAAGTGATTTGCGCTGACCGGGTGACCCATCCGGTGACGTATACGCCAGCTGAGCAATTGTTTGGCCCGTTCTTACTCGCGGAAAAATCGCCAGTGTTTATTGCTAAGTGGCAGCGCGAATTACAACGGGTCCAACATGCGGTGGCCCAAATGCAACAAGCTAAGGTCGCACCGACTGAACATTTGGCGGCAGCGACGGCTAAAATCAAGTTAATCGAAGGAGTCTTAACGGATGCAGGCAAGTGAATTAATTGAACGTTTTGAACAATTTGCGCCACTCAAGTTGAAGTGGGAACACGATCCTACCGGGTTGCAAATTGGTGACCCCCAACAAGCCGTGCATAAAGTACTTGTGACGTTGGACGTACGGCCCGAAGTCGTCCAAGAGGCGATTGCCATCGGTGCCGACATGATTTTTGCTCATCACCCGGTCATGTTCCGTCCCGCTAACAATCTGGATTATCAAGATCCACAAAAAGCGATGCACGCAGAACTTGCCGCACACCACATTCTCGTATATGCGGCGCACACCAACTTGGATTGTGCGGAAGGTGGCATGAACGATTGGCTGGCGGATGCCTTGCAACTGCAGGATGTGCAGGGACTAGTGCCCGGGTACCATGCGCGAGCAGTCAAAATGACGGTAACCGTTTCAACGGACAAGGTCGAAGCCGTGCAGGAGTATCTCACCGGTACTGCTGGCGCGACACTTGATCGTTATGCCTTGAATTCAGGTGAACAGTTCAGTGTTGACCTGTCAGAAGATGCGCTTTCGGCTGCAGTTGCCGGTGTTAATGCGTTAGCGGGTGATGCGTGGGATTATCAAGTCGTGTCCCTGCTATCAGGTGGTCACCAGTATTATATGGGGCGTGTCGGTGATTTACCGAAGCCGATGAGTGCGCGTGCGTTTGCCGAGGCCTGCAAACGGGTCTTTCACGTCGATGGCTTACGGTTAGTTTGCGCGGATGCGGACCAAATGATCAGTAGAGTGGCCGTCCTTGGTGGTGATGGCGGTAAGTTTTATCCGCAAGCGCTACAGGCCGGTGCGCAGGCTTATGTCACGGGTGATGTTTATTATCACACCGGTCATGACATGTTAGCGGCTGGTTTGACGGTCGTGGACCCAGGGCATCACATCGAAAGTATTTGCAAGTCACATCTGACCGAATTATTCCAGCAATGGCAACAGGAATCCGACTGGTCAGTGGAAGTGGTGGCCTCGCAGCTGAATACTGATCCATTTACGTTTATCTAAGTTCGTTCAATTGGTTTAAAAATAGAAAGGAAGTCATCATATGTCAAAATATCCAAACTTAATTTCAGATTTCTTAACCTTCGTTAAAATCAATAGTCGTTCCGATGAAGCATCCACGACGGTGCCATCATCACCGCGTGAAACCGCGTTCTTAAAACAATTGATGACCAAGCTGACCGACCTCGGCTTGAGCGATGTTGAACAGGACAAGCAAAGCGCTTATGTCTTCGCCACGATTCCCGCTAATACCGACAAACCTGTCAAGACATTAGGGTTTATTTCACACATCGATACGGCTGATTTCAACGCTGAAAACGTCAATCCACAAATCGTTGAGGACTATGACGGTGAATCAGTGATCAAGCTTGGCAACGGCGACTACGTGTTGGACCCCGCTGTTTTTCCTAACTTAAAAAACTACGCTGGCCACACGTTGATCACCACTGATGGTACGACTTTATTGGGTGCCGATGATAAGTCGGGGGTCGCTGAAATCATCAGTGCCGCTGAATACTTATTAGCCCATCCAGAGATCAAGCACGGCAAGATTCGGCTTGGTTTCGGCCCAGATGAAGAAATTGGGACAGGGGCCGACCATTTCAACGTGCCTGCATTTGGCGCGGACTATGCCTACACCGTGGATGGTGGCCCACTAGGTGAATTGGAATACGAAACGTTCAACGCGGCCCAGGCAACGGTCACGATTACTGGGGTCAATGTGCATCCCGGTGAAGCGAAGGATAAGATGGTCAATGCGCTTCAATTAGCCGTTGATTTCCAATCCGCACTGCCAGCCCACGATGTTCCTGAACATACGGAAGGGCGCGAAGGCTTCTTCTTCCTATTGAGTCTGGAAGGCACAGTCGATAGTGCTAAGATGACTTATATTATTCGGGACCATGACCGTGACAAATTCGAAGCACGCAAACGGCTCTTTACGGCGGTTGCTGATCGTTTGAACTTGGCTGACGGGGTCGCGCGGGTCAAGGTGGACATGAAGGACCAGTATTACAACATGCGTGAAGTGATCGAAAGGGACATGCGGGTTGTTGAGCTGGCCAAACAAGCGATGCTCAAATTAGATATCAAACCTGAGATTTACCCGGTCCGTGGTGGGACGGATGGTTCCAAGATTTCCTTCATGGGCTTGCCAACGCCGAACTTGTTTGCCGGTGGTGAGAACATGCACGGGCGTTTCGAGTACGTTTCAGAACAAGTGATGGAACGCGCCGTGGACGTTGTTTTACAAATTATTCAAGACAATTACGAGCAGGACTAATTTCTTGACCTTGTTTGACCTTTTCGGTTATACTTTAATAGTCAATAAAGGTCAAACAAACATTGGCAGCTATGACGGCTGCCTTTTTGCTACCGTTTTTGAGGAGGTCTTTGAATTATGAATCCAGAACAATTTACAGAAAGCTTACAACAAGCCTTACAAGAGGCGCAACATATCGCCCAAACCCGGCGGCACCAAGAGATTGGCGTGCCCCATTTATTTAAATTTTTGACGCAACCAGGTGAACTCGTTCGCCAAATCTTCAGTGAAGCTGGCGCCGATTTGGACCAGTTACAACAAGAATTGGACCGTGAATTAGATGATATCGCGGTCGTTAGTGGCGGCAACGTCCAGTATGGCAGCACCATGAGCAGTAGTTTGGCAACGCTGATGCAGACGGCTGATGCCAAACGCAAATCTTTAGGTGACGACTACCTGGCAACCGACACGTTGGCACTCGCCTTAATGGATCAAACGGGTGATCAGCTGACCAAATACTTGACCAGTCAAGGGATTACTGCGGGTCAAGTTAAGAATGCGGTCGACCGGATTCGCGGCGGTCAACGGGTGACGTCCCGCAACCAAGAAGACCAATATCAGGTCTTAGAAAAGTACGGGGTCGATTTGGTCAAACAAGCCCGGCAAGGTAACCAGGACCCCGTCATTGGCCGGGACGAAGAAATCTTGGACGTGATTCGAATCTTATCACGTAAGACCAAGAACAATCCGGTCTTAATTGGGGAACCAGGTGTTGGGAAGACGGCCATCGTTGAAGGGCTAGCCCAACGAATCGTTCGCGGTGACGTTCCCGAAAATTTGAAAGATAAAACGTTATTCTCACTAGATATGGGTTCCCTGATTGCCGGCGCCAAGTACCGTGGTGAATTTGAAGAGCGGTTGAAGGCGGTATTGAAGGAAATCAAGAAGAGTGATGGCCAGATCATTATGTTCATTGATGAAATTCATAATATCGTGGGCGCGGGCAAGACAGAAGGCAGTATGGACGCCGGTAACTTGCTCAAGCCAATGCTCGCACGGGGCGAACTCCATTTGATTGGGGCCACGACCTTAGATGAATATCGTCAGTACATGGAAAAGGATAAGGCACTCGAACGGCGGTTCCAAAAAGTGCTCGTTGCAGAACCAAGCGTCGACGATACCATCAGTATTTTACGGGGCTTGAAGGAACGCTTCGAAATTCACCATGGCGTTCGTATTCACGATAATGCCTTAGTTGCGGCGGCTAAGTTATCCGACCGCTACATTACTGACCGGTATTTGCCAGACAAAGCCTTGGACTTGGTCGATGAAGCATCCGCCGAAATTCGGGTCGAAATGAACTCGAATCCGACTGAACTGGACCAAGTTAACCGCCAATTGATGCGGCTAGAAGTCGAAGAAGCGGCGCTCAAAAAAGAGACCGATGACGCGTCTGTCAAACGGTTAGGTGATGTTCAAAAAGAACTGGCCAGCGCCAAAGAAAAACAACGCGCCTTATCAGAACGGTGGGACAGTGAAAAGAAGAGCCTGCAAGCATTGAGCGATAAGAAGTCCGCGCTTGATAAGGCTAAACATGAGCTGGAAACTGCCGAAAGTAATTATGATCTGGAAAAGGCGGCCAAACTGCAGCACGGTACGATTCCAGAATTAGAACAAGAATTAAAGGCGATGGAAGCCAATGACCATCATGAAGATTGGTTAGTTGAAGAATCGGTCACCCCTGACCAGATTGCCAACGTGGTTTCGCGGATGATTGGCATTCCGGTAGCCAAGTTAGTTGCTGGTGAACGGGAGAAGTTGCTGCATTTGGCAGACCACTTGCACGAACGGGTCGTCGGCCAAGACGCGGCCGTTGACGCGGTATCCGATGCCGTCTTGCGGTCACGGGCCGGCTTACAAGATCCCAATCGGCCACTCGGTTCATTTATGTTCCTCGGACCAACTGGGGTCGGGAAGACTGAATTAGCCAAGGCTTTGGCTGAGAACTTGTTCGATGCCGATGACCACATGGTTCGAATCGACATGAGTGAATATATGGAGAAAGAATCCGTTTCACGGCTCGTCGGGGCAGCCCCCGGTTATGTCGGCTACGAAGAAGGTGGCCAATTAACTGAAGCGGTTCGCCGCAATCCGTATTCAATCGTCTTATTCGACGAAATTGAAAAGGCCCACCCAGACGTCTTCAATATCTTACTGCAAGTGCTTGACGATGGCCGGTTGACGGATGGCCAGGGTCGGACAGTCGACTTTAAGAATACGATTCTGATCATGACTTCCAACTTGGGGTCCGAATTGTTGTTAGCGGGCGTCGACGACCAAGGTCATTTGTCAGACGAAACCCATTCACAAGTCATGCAGTTGGTTCAAAGTCGATTCAAGCCTGAATTCTTGAATCGAATCGATGATATTATCATGTTTACGCCGCTACAATTAGACGCAATCGAAGAAATCGTCGTTAAGCTGATCGACCGCTTGTCAGCTCGACTACAAGACCGGGAGATTACCCTGAAGATTTCCGATGAAGCTAAGAAGTGGATCGCTAAGCAGGGTTATGAACCTGCTTATGGTGCACGGCCGTTGCGGCGCTTTATCACCAATCACGTCGAAACGCCACTAGCCAAGGAAATCATCGCCGGTCGGGTGGCACCAAAATCAACTGTTGCCATCAATTTGTTGGATGACCATTTGGTATTTGAAAATCAGGCAACGCAACCGGTATAAGTCGGTTCAATAGGCGTCTGCTTGTCATGCGTTGCATCTGATTATTGTGCAAATGGCCAATCGGATGACTGCTTGCAACTCGCTTTTAACAATCAACTTGAAACAAAGCAAATAGGACGGAAAACCAAATTTGGTTTTCCGTCCTATTTGTATACGACACGGATCATTGATCATCCAGGCCGCTTGTGAATTTTTGATTACTTATTTTCTGAACCTTTAGCGGGTTGGGAATGATTAGTAATGTAGGTGATGCTGTTGACAACGATTAACGCAAAGACTGCGGCAACGATGCCAATTTCACCAGGATTATAGGATAATTGTTCCAAGGCGCCACCAATATAACCGATGACTTCACCGAAGAGCACGCTCCAAAAAATAATCGTTAGTTGTCTCATCATTTTCCGACACCTCCCAATGAGAATTATTTTAACACACCGGCGGGAAAAAGCAATTGGACGTTAACGGGTTCTCGCCTCAAATTATGGTTGGTCGGTGCTTGCGGATAAATGACGCCCTCAAATGATTGATTTGGAACAGGTCGCACTTGTTATTGTGACTGGTTCGTTGAGGTGAAAAAGCACGAATGCGGCCATTGGGACATACTGTAATCACGCACGACAGTTAGCCTTATCTTAATTACGGCGGACATGTTGGCTTGTAACTGATAGTGCTTCTGACGCAAAAGTCATGGTTTTAAATCCTTTGACTGCCGCTTAGAACAACTGTTTGGTATAATGTTAATTGACCAACGATCAGGTGGGCTAGGACCGGCAAGTACGGTGTTAGCCAATAGTTTAATAACCGCGTAATATTGATGCGTGCGAAACGCGTCAGTCAGCTGATATACTTAACCTGAATCGTTTATTTAACCCACATGATTTTATTTAATCAAAATTAAGAAGGGAGTGGCGCAGCAAAATGGCACAATATATTCCGTTGCAAGTCCTGAGCACGTTCAGTTTATTGCAAAGTACCAGTACCATCTCCGAATTAGTGCAGACCGCTAAGCAGCAGGGCTATCCGGCACTAGCGTTGACCGATATCGACGTGATGTACGGAATCGTTGACTTTTACAACGCTTGTCGACAGGCGGAAATTGCCCCCATCTTGGGCATTACCTTAAATCTAACCGGCCTACAATTGACCGACCAGCCGTTTAGCTTGGTGGTTCTAGCTAAGGACCAGGCTGGCTATCAGAACTTGATGCAACTCTCGACCATGAAACAGACTGCCACCACGGAGGCCCTCGCGTTGACGGCAGTTTTGCCTTATTTACACCACTTAATGGTTTTAACGCCGGCTAAGAACAGCGAAATCGCAACGCTCCTGTTTCAAAATGCGGCACAGCAGGCGGCTGATTGGGTGACGACGGTGCGCGAACAAGTTGATGCGGGCAGTCTTTATTTGGGCGTCTCTTTAGATCAGGCGCCAGTTTTACGGACAACGATGGCTGAATTTGCCCAGCAGCAAAACTTGCCGATTGTTGCGTTGGACCCCGTCAATTACGTAAAAACAACTGATTATTTTGCAGTGACAGTGCTCCAAGCGATTGACCGTGGCCAACAGATTGAAAAGTCAGAGACCTTGCAGGGGCTTGACGGTAAGGATTACCTTCGACCAGGCGCAAGAGTCGTAGCCGACTATGAACGATTGGGCTTAACAGCCGCCGTGGAAGCTACCAGTCAGATTGCTGCGCAGTGTCAGGTTGAATTACAGTTTCAGGCCCCTCAATTACCGACGTTTCCAACGCCAGATGGGCAAGCAGCCAATGTTTATTTGCGTGAATTATGTACGGCAGGATTACAGCAACGGTTAGCGGCGATGACAGCCGACGTGGACAGGCAAGTGTATCAAGAGCGCCTAGAACGAGAACTGAAAGTCATTGATCAGATGGGGTTTGATGACTACTTTCTGATCGTGTGGGACGTCATGAATTATGCCCATGAGGCCGATATTACCACAGGTCCTGGGCGGGGTTCGGCGGCAGGGTCGTTAGTGGCCTATGTTTTGAAGATCACGGATGTCGATCCCTTGCAATATGACCTGTTATTTGAACGTTTTTTGAATGCCAAACGTGCTAACATGCCCGACATTGACTTGGATATTCCGGACAATCGTCGTGAACAAGTATTGGAATACGTGCATCAGAAATACGGGCACGACCGGGTCGCACAAATTATTACGTTCGGAACGCTAGCGGCCAAACAAGCCTTGCGTGATGTCGGTCGGGTCTTCGGACTGTCGACCTTTGAAATGAGCGATTGGAGCGCGGCGATTCCGAACCAGTTGCACATCACGTTGCAGCAAGCCTACCAGGGCTCTCAGCGGTTACAAAATCTAGTGGCTGATTCCAGCAAAAATCGCTTGCTCTTTGAAACGGCGCGGCGAATCGAAGGACTCCCACGGCATTACTCGACCCATGCGGCCGGCGTCGTGCTGAGTCAAAAGCCACTAATTGAGATCGTACCGTTACAGGCCGGTGGTGAGACCATGATGATGACTCAGTATACTAAGGATACGGTTGAAGCAGTCGGCCTGTTAAAAATGGATTTCTTGGGATTACGGAATTTGTCATTAATGGCGAGTGCGCTACATTATGTACAACGTCAGACTGGGCAACCGTTCGCAATCACCAAGATTGACCTGAACGACCCCGCGACGCTCAAACTGTTTCAAGCGGGCGATACGACCGGCGTGTTCCAATTTGAATCGGCGGGAATCCGCAACGTGCTGCGGCGGTTGCATCCCGATAACTTCGAGTTAGTGGCAGCGGTCAATGCATTGTACCGTCCGGGGCCGATGGAAAACATAGACCGGTTTATCGCTCGCAAGCAGGGGCAAGAGCCGGTCACATATCCAGCTGAGCAGCTGGCACCCATTCTAGGGCCGACTTATGGCATTTTAGTCTACCAAGAACAAGTCATGCAGGTTGCCGCCGTGATGGGGGGCTTTAGCCTAGGCGAAGCCGATTTATTGCGGCGTGCAATGAGTAAGAAAAAACGGGCGGTCATCGATAAGATGCGAGAACAGTTTATTGCTGGGGCGACGCAGAATGGCTATTCAATCGACGTGGCCGTTCAGGTCTATCAGTATATCGAACAGTTTGCAAATTACGGATTTAACCGGTCACACGCGGTCGCCTATAGCAAAATGGCGTTCGAATTGGCCTACCTGAAAGTCCATTATCCAGGTGCCTTCTTTACGTCCTTGATGAACTCAGTCTTGGGTAACGGTACTAAGCTGAAACAGTATCTGGCCGAGGCTCGCCAACACCAAGTGGGCATTGTGCCACCCGATATAAACCGCAGTGGTCAGTATTTTGATTGGAACGGGCAAGCCATCGTCTTTGGGTTGAGTTCAATTAAAGGCCTGCGTCGTGACTTTATTGCGAGCGTGCTGGATGAGCGTAAAGCCAACGGGCCGTTCAAAAATCTACAACAGTTCATGCAGCGGATCGATGACAAGTGGCTTAAAACCGATTTAATGAACGCTTTGATCTATGCTGGTGCTTTTGACCGATTCGGCCTTAATCGTGCGGAATTACTGACGAGTGTGCCCGAACTTATGTCGAGTGCCGAATTGGCCGGTGATAGCATGAGCTTATTTGAATCATTAGCACCAAAAATCAAAAAGCAACCTGAATTGCCGTTACGTGAGCGCTTGGAGAAGGAAGCGGCGACCCTGGGCGTCTACGTTTCTGGCCATCCAGTCGAAGCTTACGACTGGCTCGCACGGCAACGTCATACCCAATTAGTCAGCACGCTCACAAATGAACAACCGGCACAAATATTGGTCTATATTACCAAGGTGCGGACGATTCGAACTAAGCGGGGTCAACCGATGGCGTTTGCCACTGGCAGTGACCTGTCAGGCGAAATCAATTTGACGATTTTTCCGAATACTTTTCAACGCATCCAGTCGGAATTGCAGCCAGAAGCGATTGCTTTGATTGGCGGAAAGGTGGAGCAACAGCGCGATTTGCAAGTGATCGTCAACACTTGGCAATTAGCGGACCAGGTACCAAAACCAGCCGGGCAACTCTTTTTACGGTTGCAACCAGACCAGGCGGATGCCGGGACTCAGAAAGAAATTTTAACAATCTTAAGTCAATTTCATGGGCCTAATCCGGTTTTGATCTATTCCGCAGCTGCCCACCGAACAGTTGAACTAAATTCACAGTATTGGGTGGCTGAAAATCCAGATTTGGTTGCAGCGCTTACAACGTTATTAGGTCGCGATAATGTCGTCATGAAGAACGCTATCCCTTGATACGACAGCGTTTTTTAACGAATTTAATTTGCGAAAATAACAGACAATCCACATGAAAAGTGTTAGAATCACTTATGGAGTTACGAACTCAATTTATTGCCTGAGGTGAAAAAATGAAACGCATTGGTATTTTAACCAGTGGCGGCGACGCTCCTGGTATGAATGCGGCCGTTCGTGCAGTTGCTGGTAAAGCAATGGCAGAAGGGTTGGAAGCATACGGCATCAATTACGGCTTTGCTGGATTAGTTGCCGGTGACATTCACAAAATAGAAGCAGCCGACTTAGATGGTGTCATTCAACGCGGCGGAACCTTGTTATACTCCGCACGTTACCCAGAATTTGCCCATGAAGAAGGTCAATTAAAGGGAATCGAACAATTAAAGCGGTTTGGTATTGATGCTTTAGTTGTTATCGGTGGCGACGGTTCTTATCACGGTGCCTTGCGCCTGACAGAACATGGCTACAATACAATCGGTCTTCCAGGAACGATCGATAACGATATTCCTTACACGGACTTCACGATTGGTTTTGACACGGCTGTCAATACGAACGTGCAAGCTCTTGACCGGATTTATGATACGGCGCACAGTCATGACCGGACTTTCGTTGTGGAAGTTATGGGCCGTGGCGCTGGTGACGTTGCCTTATGGTCTGGTGTTTCAATTGGCGCGACTGCAATTGTCGTTCCAGAAGTTGACTGGAGCATGGAAGCCATCGCCAACAAGATCAAGCATAACCGGGCCAATGGTCATCGGAGTAACTTGATCGTGTTAGCTGAAGGCGTTATGGGTGCCCAGGAATTTGTTGAGAAGTTATCTGAATATGGTGACTTTGATGCTCGTGGCAACACCATTGCGCATATGCAACGTGGTGGTAACCCAACTGCTAAAGACCGTGTAATGGCCAGCAAGATGGGTGCGTACGCTGTGGAACTCTTACTTGCCGGTAAGGGTGGCTTAGCAGTTGGGATTCAAAACAACCAATTAGTTAACCACAACATCTTAGATTTATTTGAATCTAAGCACGACGTTGAAGTGTCATTAGATAAGCTGAATGAAGAAATCTCATTCAAGTAATTCTGCGACACTTATTCTTATTTTAATCTGATAAAAATGACGTTAATGTCTTTTTATAAAAACTTTCAAGGGAGAGATTTTTCTTATGAAAAAAACCAAGATTGTTTCAACACTTGGTCCTGCCAGCACCGATACTGACACTATTGTTAAATTGATCGAAGCCGGCGCAAATATTTTCCGTTTCAACTTTTCACATGGTGACCACGAAGAACATTTGGATCGCTTAAACAAAGTTCACGAAGCAGAAAAGATTACGGGTAAGACCGTTGGTATCATGCTTGATACTAAGGGTGCTGAAATTCGGACGACCGTTCAAGCTAACGGAAAATCTGAATACAAGATCGGTGACAAGGTTCGTATCAGCATGGACGAATCATTAGATACGACCCATGATAAGATTGCCGTTACTTACAAGAACCTCTATGATGATGTTCATGTAGGTGGCCATGTCCTCTTTGATGATGGTTTATTAGACATGAAGATCGACGAAAAGGACGAAGCTAACCGCGAATTGGTTACAACTGTTCAAAACGCCGGTGTCTTAGGCTCACGTAAGGGCGTTAACGCTCCTGGCGTTTCAATCAACTTACCTGGGATTACTGAAAAGGACTCAAGCGATATTCGCTTTGGTTTGGATCACGAAATCAACTACATTGCTGCTTCATTCGTACGTAAGCCACAAGATGTCTTAGACATCCGTGAATTACTTGAAGAAAAGCACATGGAACACGTTCAAATCTTCCCTAAGATCGAATCACAAGAAGGTATCGACAACGCCGATGAAATTCTTAAGGTTTGTGATGGGTTGATGGTTGCTCGTGGTGACATGGGTGTTGAAATTCCTGCTGAAAATGTGCCATTGGTACAAAAGAGTTTAATCAAGAAGTGCAATGCTTTAGGTATGCCTGTTATCACGGCTACTCAAATGTTAGACTCAATGCAAGAAAACCCACGTCCTACTCGTGCCGAAGCTTCTGACGTTGCCAACGCTGTCTTTGACGGTACTGACGCAACGATGCTTTCTGGTGAAAGTGCTAACGGTCTTTACCCTGTTGAATCAGTTGCCATGATGGCTAAGATCGACGAAAAGGCTGAAAACACTTTAGCTGAAAACGGCTCATTACAATTAAACCGTTTCGACAAGACTAGTGTTACGGAAACAATCGGTATTGCGATTGCCCGTGCTGCTAAGAACTTGAACATCAAGACGATTGTTGCTGCGACTGAATCTGGCTACACTGCTAAGATGATTTCGAAGTACCGTCCAAATGCTGATATCTTAGCAATCACTTTTGACGAACGGACTCAACGTGGCTTAATGGTTAACTGGGGTGTTCAACCAATCGTGGCTGACAAACCAGAAACCACTGATGACATGTTTGATTTAGCTGCTTCTAAGGCTGTTGAACTTGGCTTTGCCAAGGAAGGTGACTTAATCTTGATCACTGCCGGTGTTCCAGTTGGCGAACGCGGGACGACTAACATCATGAAGATCCAATTAATTGGTTCTAAGTTAGCTGATGGTCAAGGTGTCGGTGACGAAACGGTTATCGGTAAAGCCGTAATCGCAACGTCTGCTCAAGAAGCTATCGACAAGGCTGTTGAAGGCGGCGTCTTAGTTACTAAGACGACTGACAAAGACTACTTACCAGCAATCGAAAAGTCAAGTGCTTTAGTTGTTGAAAATGGTGGTTTAACTTCACACGCTGCCGTTGTTGGTATCTCAATGGGGATTCCAGTTATCGTTGGTGTTAAGGATGCAACGTCAGTTATCTCCGATGGTCAATTGATCACCGTTGACTCACGTCGTGGCCTTGTTTACCGCGGTGCTTCCAACGCGCTTTAAGATCAAATTTAATTTGATACTGAAAAGTCGTCGCAATGCGACGGCTTTTTATATACATAAGGGACGCATTAGGCTAGTTAATTTGTCAGGAATTATGATTGAATCATGCTGTTTTCTAAGTTCAAAGTCGGCCAGCTGGGAACCGCTGGAAACAGTGCGAGTTAGCGTAAACTTGCAGTCGTGGCGTCGTCCTACACCGGCTTCCAGGCATTCTGTGCAATGGCCGTAACGTGGTGGACACAGATTTAAGCCGACAACCCACGTCTTAAATACTGGTCTTTCACTAACCAAGCCAAAAACGCTTGCTAAGTGAAATTTCACCACTGGGCCTTGCCCAGAATACCTTCCAGCCGGGATGCTGTTCGAAAGGCGGACATTTGCGGACTCAACTTTTTGTTGTATTAGTCGTTGGTTCCTTGTCGCACGGTCATTTTGGTATTAACTGTCAGACTGGTTTCAAACAATCGCTATATCTTTTATCCATGCTTTAAGGCTTCTGACGAGTAGCTTCATTAAATTTGTCAGAATTTTCTCTAGGCGACTGAGATAGCAAAATCTGGAATTCTAACGAAAATCATTTTAACGACTAAATTCAAGATCCGTGTCCGCTGAAATTGGTGGCATTGAGAATAGTGAACGCTGTTTGAGTGATGTTCTCAGCACTCAAATCTCCTCAAGCATAAACGGTTCCAAATTAAAAGTTCGCCTGAAGGACCAGTTACCAATATTCAGTGGTCAATTGTACCCAGATAGGTGGCTGTTCATCTGCCATTCGAGCGGCTTCCCGACTGGAGGGGCTGGTTGACAATGCTCAGTAGCCAAATTATTCTTAGTCGGAAGTGGGTTGCTTCCGGCTTAGAATAAGACTCGTATTTGAAATTGCGCAGTGGGTTTCTGCGTGAATTCAAATCGATGTCGGCTACGCTCCAGCAATTGTCAGCCGGCCCCGGAAGTCGGATTAGGACGAACAATGCTGACGAACAGTAATCCGAACTAACCGGCATGATTTAATCATGATTCATGGCAAAATTAACGAGCAGAACGCGTAGAAGCTGATTCATGTCTTCCATAGGATGAACTTGAAGCGTCGGCTAAAATCGGCGAGAGCCCACAGATTAAGCGTAAATTTAGGCTGTCAACGCTAACAACACTCGTAATTCAACCCATTTTCAGTTACAATTAATAACACGTGAGGTGTCGTATGGAAAGCTGGTTATTTTTACTTGCAATCTTAGTGGTCGCATGGTTTGGTAAGAATCAATCCTTGCAGATTGCCACTGTGGTTGTGCTACTGATTAAGTTGATCCCTAATACGAACAAAATATTGACGACCATTGGCCAAAAAGGCATCAATTGGGGTGTGACGGTGATTACAGTTGCCATCCTGATTCCAATTGCGACCGGACAGATTGGATTTCGTGATTTATGGCACGCCTTCAAGTCACCAGTCGGTTGGATTGCCGTGGCTTGTGGGGTCTTAGTCTCAGTGCTGTCATTTCATGGTGTTGGACTGTTGTCAGCTACGCCAGAAATTACCGTGGCCTTGGTCTTTGGGACCATCATGGGTGTCGTATTACTTAAAGGGGTCGCCGCTGGCCCGATTATCGCTGCCGGCATCACTTATTGTATTATTCAAGTCTTACATTTAAGCTTACAGTAAAATCAAGAAGACGAGCGGCGACACATGTCAGTCGCTCAGAGGAGTTATCACATGGAGAGTATTATTGGAACGGTCGTTACTGCGAAGGTAACGGATGAAAATGACGACGCGTATTTCGTACAGGTCGATGGCCAAACATTGATGGTCGACAAGACTGAACCTGAAAAGCCGCTGCATATCGGTGGGTTGTATGAAGGCTTTGTTTATGAGAATGAGGACCATCACCTGCAAATGACCCGGCTGGTCCCAGAGATTTCGTTTGACCACTTTGTCTGGGGGACGGTCGTACGGACACGCCATGATTTAGGCGTGTTTGTTGATGTTGGCTTGCCTAATAAGGACCTAGTTGTCTCACTAGATGAATTACCAACCATCAGTCGGTTATGGCCCAAAAAAGATGACCGACTATACGTTAAGTTAGCTCGGGACAATAAACAACGCTTATGGGCAACTTTAGCTGAATTAACGGACTTTGAAGCGGTTTCAAAGCCGTATGACCGGGCACAAATGAAGAACACGGATACGATGGCAACGGTCTTTCGCTTGAAGATGGCTGGGACTTCCGTCATTACCGATGACAATCATCTCGGATTCATTCATCCTTCTGAACGTGAACAGGAACCACGAATGGGTCAGCACGTCAAGGTGCGGGTCATTGGCTTCTTACGCGATGGTGAATTGAATCTATCTTTGAAGCCCCGTGGCTACGAAGAAATTGGTGACGATGCCCAAATGTTGCTGGCTGCATTGCAACATCAAGCGGATCACACGCTACCATTTTGGGATAAGAGTGACCCGAACGACATTCGCAATTATTTTGGTATCAGCAAGTCGCAATTTAAACGGGCCGTCGGGAATTTACTGAAGCAACGCTTGATTAGCCAACAACCAGGTGAAATCAAGTTGGTTGAAACATCGGATGAGCAAGCCGACGATTGATCAAAAAATGCAGGACCAGCTTGCTGATTACCTGCATTTTTTGCGTGTTGAGCGCGGGTTAGTCGAGAATACGATCAAGAGTTATTCGCAAGATTTGACTGCGTTCAACCAATACTTAGCGACTCAGAAAATGACGGACTACCGGGCGGTTGATCGGTACGTGCTCTTGAATTATTTGCAGTATTTAGACGAAGCGGGCAAGTCCCGTAATACGATCATTCACAGTGTTTCTAGTTTGCGGAAGTTTTTTCAATATTTAGCCCAGATGCACGTCATCGACAGTGATCCGATGCTCAAAATCGATACCCCCAAACGGGCGCAGCATTTGCCGCAAGTCTTATCACCACACGAGGTCGAACGACTGCTGGCAGTGCCTAAGCTGGATACGCCACTCGGACTGCGGGACCGGACCTTATTGGAAGTCATGTATGCGACCGGCTTACGGGTGAGCGAGACGATCAGTTTGACGATGGACGACTTGCACCTAGATTTGGGCTTGATCCAAACGATTGGTAAGGGTGACAAGGAACGAATCATTCCGATTGGTGACGTTGCCATCGACTTTATCGACCGGTATTTGAAGACTGCTCGACCGAAGCTGGCCTCACCGAAACGTCGTAACTCATATTTGTTTATTAACAATCACGGCGGTAAATTGAGCCGGCAGGGGGTCTGGAAGAATTTAAAAGCCGAAGTCAAAGCGGCGGGTATTGAGAAAAACGTGACGCCACATACATTGCGGCATTCGTTTGCGACTCACATTTTGGAGAATGGGGCCGATTTACGAGTCGTACAGGAATTACTCGGGCATGCCGATATTTCGACGACTCAAATTTATACGCATATTACGAAAAAACGTCTGGTTGAAGTTTATAATAAGTATCATCCGCGGGCCTAGTGTCCCGTGCGTCAGTCAGACGAATAAAGGAGGAAGGAACCGTGCTGGTAAAATACCGTAAGGATTACGAGAAGGTCGCGATGGGCTTATTGTCGTTTATTCCTGACTTTAAAGACATCGCCCACTTGCAGACGGAAATGCAGTGGTACCAGTCCACTGATGACCACCAATTACTATTATGGCGGCAAGGCGACGGTGACTTCTGCGGCATCATGGGCATTGAAGTCGGCACTGATTTTATTTTATTGCACCACGACTCTTTGTCACCAGAAGAACGAACGGCGGCCAATCAATATCAGATGTTGGATGAATTGGCCGCATTGTACCCGGATCAGCGCGTGATGGGAACTTTAGAAATGGCACCAATTGTGGGTGCGTGGGAGCGTAATCGTGACAGACGAACAACAACCAATCACCATTAAGATTTCGGAATTTGAGGGACCGCTGGATTTATTATTGCATCTGATTCGGCAAAATAAGATGGATATTTATGATATCCCGATTGCGGCCATCACCCAACAATATTTAGATTATCTGCATTCCATGCGAGCGCTGAAACTCGATATTGCTGGTGATTATTTAGTGATGGCTGCGACCTTGATGACCATTAAAAGTCGCTTCCTGCTGCCGCAACCGGAGCCAGAAGATGACGAGGATTTAGAAGATGACACTGACCCCCGTGATTCGTTGGTGGCTGAATTGTTGGCCTATAAGGTCTATCAAGAAGCTGCTGGGGAATTGCGGACCAAGGAACAGGAACGGCATCAACATTTCACACGCGAAGCCATGTTAGTGCCTGCTGATTTAAGTGCGCCCAAGTTGACCGCAGGCATCACGTTAGATGATTTGCAAGCCGCCTTTCGTCAATTAGTGGCAAAACGGCGTCGTGTGCGACCGCTCACCAAGACGGTCGTTGCCGAGACGGTTAACATCGATGAACGGATGGTACAAATTACCACCCAGCTGCAGCAACAACCGCACGGCATGGATTTTGCAGACTTGTTTACAGTCAGTGCAAGTGATGAAATGTTAGTGACAACCTTTATGGCTGTGTTAGAATTAACCAAGCAGGATCAAGTGTCGCTCCAGCAAGCGGCACCGCTGACCCCGATCCATTTATATTTACGACAGGATGAACAGCATGACGAACATTGAACAGATTGAAGGATTATTATTTGTTGCTGGGGATGAAGGCATTACCGTGGCTGAAATCGAACACGCAACGGGGTTTGCCAAGCCTGCAATCACCACGATGCTAACGGAACTTGCGACTCGCTATGAGCAAGACGAGGACAGTGCGTTGATGATTTTATCGACGGAGAACACGTATCGGCTGGCGACTAAGGCCGCAGTTGCCCCAGTATTGAAACGGTATTTTGAAGCACCACTGACGACCAGTTTGTCACAGGCCTCGCTAGAAGTGCTTGCAATCATCGCGTACCGGCAACCGTTGACTCGAATCGAAATTGATGAGATTCGAGGCGTCCACAGTGGCTCGACGATTCAAAAATTGGTACTTCGGCAACTCGTGACTGAGACGGGGCGGTTAAATGAACCTGGGCGACCGATTCTATATGGGACCACGGAACTGTTTTTGGATTACTTTGGCTTGAAATCACTCGACGATTTACCTGCCATCGATTTGGCGGCGCTGAGTGATGCTGAACATCCCGCTCCAGAAACCGACCTATTTTTGAATGCATTTCAGGATAAACTAAAAGGAAATCGTGAGGAAAACTAATGGCAGAACGATTACAAAAAGTGATGGCAGAAGCCGGCATTGCGTCGCGACGGAAGTCCGAAGTCTTGATTACTTCTGGTCACGTGAAAGTCAACGGCAAGACCGTGACAACGTTGGGCGTTAAGGTTGAACCACATGACCACGTCGAAGTTGACGGTGTGCCGTTGAACGCTGAAAAACTTGTGTATTACTTATTTTACAAGCCGCGGGGCGTCGTCACGACGGTTCACGATGAAAAGGGCCGTAAGACGGTCATGGACTTCTTTGAGGACGTGCCTGAACGGATCTATCCGGTGGGACGTTTGGACTATGACACTTCCGGCTTACTCATTATGACCAATGATGGTGCACTAGCTAATCGGCTGACCCATCCGAAATACGAGGTCAAAAAGACTTATTTAGCGAAGGTTGAAGGCGTCCCGACTAATGCCGACTTGAAGCAATTACGGCTCGGCGTCGAAATCGATGGTCGCAAGACTGCGCCGGCTAAGTCGAATTTGTTAGATAGTGATCACAAGAAAAATAACGCGTTAGTCCAGTTGACGATTCACGAAGGCCATAATCACCAAGTGAAGAAAATGCTGGCGGCAGTTGGTCATCCAGTGACAAAGCTGAAACGTGAACGGTATGGGGTTCTAGATTTACAAAGTTTACAACCCGGCGAATATCGTAAATTGAAGCCGATTGAAATTAGTAAGTTAAAAGGTGAACGATAACGCTTGCATTTTTGAACGGAAGCCATTACAATGAACTTGTAAAAATAAATATTGGTTCATCTTCAGGGCAGGGTGTAATTCCCGACCGGCGGTAATAACCCGCGACCTATGCGTGTGCATAGTGATTTGGTGCAATTCCAAAGTCGACAGTAAAGTCTGGTATAAAGAAGATCGAGCTTATTTGCCAAGCGTTGCAAGTAAGTCCGCCCCGGATGACAGTTAGTGTGATCGGAGCGGATTTTTTTAGTTGAACAAATGGTAATGCGGTTCATTGAAGATGACCCATAGGAGGGTGCGTTATGCAACATACAACGTTACACCGACTAGTGGGCATAGCCTTACTCGGTGCCATTGCGTATATTTTAATGTTACTGGAGTTTCCGATTTTGCCGGTTGCGCCATGGATGAAGATTGATTTTTCGGATATTCCGATTTTGATTGGTCTATTTCTATTCGGCGTCGGCGGTGCGTTCATCATCACCATCATCAAGTTATTACTGCATTCAGCCATGGTTGGCTTTGCAGTTTATAACTTAATTGGTTCGTTGGCCAGCTTCTTAGGTACGGCTATTCTGATTTTAGCCTTTGCCGCTGTGCTGCGCTATTATCGCGGCAATCCAAAGTGGCGGATGCCACTGGCGATTTGCGTCGCGACGATTGGACTAACGGTCATTGAATCGTTAGCCAACTTGACGTTCGTACTGCCATTTTACTTACAAGTGATGGGCATGAAGCTAAGCATGTCGTTGAATACGATCGTCTTAGTGGCCGTTGTCCCATTCAACTTGATTAAAGGCTTATTGGTCGGCAACGTCTTCTGGTTAGTCTACAACCGTTTAGCAAAGTGGTTGGGAACGCATAATCAATTGACAAGTCGCGTTTAAAAAATAACGCGTGAAAAACGTGAGCAGTCATCAATTGCGTAATTGCATGGTGACTGCTTTTTTTTGACCGCTGAGCGTGCTATTCTTAAAGCATTGCGTTTTTTCACTTGAGTTGGTATGGCGTTCAAGTCTATGTTGTGAAAGCTCCTGCGTTGTGCTAGCTGTTATTTAGCTTTAAAGATGATTAAATCGTGCCAATTGTTTGGCTTACTGTTCGTCTGCCGGTGCGCACCTTAGTCCGACTTCCGGGGCCGGCTGACAATTGCTGGAACGCAGCCGACATCGATTTGAACTCACGCAGAAGACCACTGCGCAATTTCAAATACGAGTCTTATTCTAAGCCGGAAGAAAATCACTTCCAGCTAAGAATAATTTGGCTACTGAGCATTGTCCGGCGGTCCGGCCAGTCGGGAAACCGTTCGAATGGCAGATGAACGACCACCTATCCTGGTGCAATTGACCACTAAATATTAGGTGGGTAGTTCTTCATGCAAAGGTTTGATTGGTATCATCATGACTTATGGCATTTAATTATTGAGAAAATCACAGGAATATTGTTCATTGTTCTCAATCCCACTAATTTCACCAGACACTAGTCTTGAAATTAGTCGATCAAATTGCCTTCATTCAGAATTCAAGACTTGGTTATTTCAGACGACTAGGGAAAATGCTGACAAGTTTAATAAGGCTGCTTGTCCGAAGCCATAAAGCATGGGCAAACAGTTTAGCTATCGTTAGAATCAGTCTCACAGTTGAATGTCACCATGAACGTGTAACAAAACCAGCGACAGATCCAAAAAAGGTTGAGTTTGCACATGTCTGCCTTTCGAATACCATCCCGGCTGGAAGGTATTCTGGGCAAGGCCCGGTGGTGAAATTTCACTTAGCAAGCGTTCTTGGCTTGGTTAGTGAAAGACCAGTATTTAAGACGTGGTTTTCGGCTTAAATCTGTGTCCACCACGTTCCGGCCATTGCCCAGAATGCCTGGAAGCCGGTGAAGGACGCATCTACCACATAAAGATTACGGTAACTCGCACTGTTTCCAGCGGGTCTCAGCTGGTAGCCTTTGAACTTAGAATCCGCACGATTTAATCATAATTCAGGACAAATTAACTAGCACAAGGTGTAATTGATACAGCGTGCAATCAACAATCTAGTGAATCCTTTGGGCTTGAAAGAATTTGTTGTGTTGTTGTAGCAAAGCAAGTTCAGTTCGAATCTACATAAAAGTCGCTGCATTTAGATACCCAACGATCAGTTAATTAAGAAAGGAGGTGCCACGGTGTTTACGGATTATGTGCTGCTCTTATTTGGGACGACGCCACGCCGCGCCAAAGGCATGTTCAATGTCTTACGCGGACGCCGCACAGTCTCGACGTTGTTTGCTGGTTTGACCGCGGGCTGTTTAGATTTGCTAGATAGCTGGCACGGGGTCCCCCTCGAAGATTTTATGGCGGCGACTGCGGTTCTGGAAGAGAACGGATTGCTGATTAGTCCGGAAGCGGGCAGTTGGCAGCTGACTGCGGCAGGACAGGCGCGGTGGGTGGCCATTCAGGAGCATCGCTACTTGCCACAAGCATTCAGCCGATTTCAGACGGTCGATGTGCGCCGTTTTCAGCAAGTCAGTCAGCTGGCGCTACAAGTGACTTCCGAGTTGGTCCATCATGAGCGCCGCTACTATCCGACCACGACGGACTCCAGCATTCAGGCGCAGGTCAAACGGTGGTTGCGACAACAGTCGACGACTGATTTGGGTGACCGCGTTCATGCGGCGTTGACCGATTTTTTGACGAGTGTCCCGACCGATGAATTGGCGACGGTGTTTGTTGACAGTTTGACGGGGTATCAGGCACCGGGACGGACCAATGACCAGTTAGCCATGATGCTGCATCGGCAGCCGCTTGAGACTGGCTTGATGCGGACAGATGTGAGTTGTCAGTGGGTACGGTGGCTACAAGCCCATCCCGATGACCCGTTGTGGCCATTATTAGCGCCGCTCATTCAGTCGAGCCCGGTCAGTAAAAGTGCCCAGCAAACCTATCAAGCGTTTACGCAGACACACGCCTTGACTAAAATTGCCACTGTTCGTAAGTTGAAATTGAGTACGGTCCGTGAACACTTGTTGGAAGTCGCTATTTGGTTGCCCAGTTTTCCGTTTACGACGGTGCTAGATGCTCAGGTCATTGAGACGTTAACGCGGTGCTTTGCAGGTCAACCAGAGATTGCCAGTTGGTCGTTTCAAGATGCGCAGGCTGCGTTACCGGAATTGGACTTCTTTGAATTTCGGTTATTTCAAATTATGAGGTGTCACCATGTCGGAAGCTGAATTGTATCAACTGTTAAAAACTAAATATGGCTTCGATGAGTTTCGCCCGGGACAATTGGCGGTTATTCAGGATTTGCTAGCAGGGCAAGATGTCCTGGCTGTTTTACCGACGGGAACTGGGAAATCCTTGATTTATCAGTTGGTCGGTACGGTGGTGCCAGGCATCGTCGTGGTGGTGTCGCCCCTGATTTCACTGATGCAAGACCAAGTCGCCCGCTTAAATTACCAGGGTGAAAAGCAGGTGGCCGCCTTAACCTCACAGCTGGATTTCAGTGCGCGCCAACAGTTGTTAGCCAATTTGAACCAAGTAAAGTTTCTCTTTATTTCGCCGGAAATGTTGCAACAGACCGTGATTCAAGAAGCCTTGGCGAAATTGACGATTGCGTTACTAGTGATTGATGAAGCCCACTGCATTTCAACTTGGGGTCCAGATTTTCGCCCGGATTATCGACGGCTGGGCCCGATTCGCCAACAGTTAGGGACGCCGCGTACTTTGATGTTAACCGCGACTGCTACGCCGCAGGTTCGCCAAGATATTTTGACGCAGCTGAATGCGACTGATGCGCAACAAGTGTTGTATTCGGTCAATCGACCTAATATTTATCTGGCCGTGGAAGCGGTCAATGATGAGGCTGATAAACGCGCGACACTCCAATACCTCGTCACGAGTAGTCGGGGGCCAGCAATCGTGTATTTTACGTCCAAACGCCAAACGGATCTGATTGCTGAATGGTTGCGGACAACGACCGAACTGCGCGTGGCAGCTTATCATGCGGGGCTAGCGGCAGAGGATCGCTTTAAGATTCAGCAACAGTTTATGGCCGACCAGTTGGATGTCATTTGTGCGACATCCGCTTTTGGAATGGGGATCAATAAGGCCGATATTCGGTTGGTCATTCATTACCACTTACCGACCACCTTAGCGGATTATGTTCAAGAAATTGGGCGCGCTGGGCGGGATGGTCAACAAGCGTTAGCCGTGATGCTGTATGCACCTGGTGATGAAAACCTCGTTCGGAATTTAAACGAATTGACTGCTGCAACGCCTAACGAAGTCCAACAAGATTTTGCACGTCATCAGGCTGGCCAACCGGTCACTGATGATCGCAGTCGGGTGCTGGAGGCCTACTGGCAACAGGCGGTTTCGCCGGCCGAGGTCGCCGAAATTTTTGCGGCACGTCAGGCGGCCAAGGAACACGAGCTACGCGATTTGATGCGATATGTTCAAACGACGACTTGTCACCGTGCCGTCATGTTAGCTTATTTTGACGAAACTGAACCGCCACATACTGACCGTTGTTGCCAGTTAGCAGGTGAGCCGCTTCCGCTGGACGAACTAGGACTGACCGCGGTGAAACCCAGTATAAGTCCGACGGTTGTCACGTGGGAGCAGCGCTTAGCCCAATTGTTTTTACCAAATTCTTAAAGAAATCAATTCTGGGTTATGTTACAATATTGGTTGAAAGTTTTTTGAGGAGGAACACCCTATGAGTCAAAAAAATGATAATGATAAATCCCAAGCTGACAAGCCTTGGGACAAAACTTTTGAAGACGATCGGGATGACTCGGGCAATTTATCGCGAACTCAAAAACGAAAACAAGACAGTAGTAACT
Source organism: Lactiplantibacillus sp. 30.2.29 (assembly GCF_018991255.1). Lineage (NCBI taxonomy): Bacteria > Bacillati > Bacillota > Bacilli > Lactobacillales > Lactobacillaceae > Lactiplantibacillus > Lactiplantibacillus sp. 30.2.29. The sequence continues at coordinate 153,946 of NZ_JAGYGU010000001.1, forward strand.
CGACTTTAACGACGGTATTAGTCGTTTTGATCCTGTTGCTCGCTTTGGCACCAATTGGATACTTCTTGGTGAAAAAGAATTCGCTTAATAATCCGCAACAGACCGAACAAGTTGCTAGTTCGAGCTCGAAAAAGTCATCGGCCAGTGCTGCTGACAGTAAATCTTCAGTTGCTGCTAGCAAGAAAAAAGCGGCCGCATCGTCTAAAAAAGCCGCTGCTAAAAGCAGTAGTTTAGCTTTAGCTAGTTCGAAGGCGGCCAGTTCAAAAGCTGCCAGTGAGTCAGCCGCCAGCTCCGAATCATCGGCGAGTACTGACGAAAGTAGTGCTAGCAGCAGTAGTAGCTCCTCAGAATCATCTTCAGGCACTAAGTACGTTACGGTAGAGGCTGGTCAAGGGGTCTACCGAGTCGCGACGAATGCCGGAATTTCAGTGGATAAACTGTTAGAACTTAACGGGTTGTCATCTGACTCGACGCTTTCAGCGGGACAACGGCTACGTGTCCGTTAATACACGATTTTTTTGAGATTGTGAGGAGTTAGTTTAATGGCTAAGCAAGCACTACAAGTGGCCATCGACGGTCCAGCTTCAGCTGGTAAAAGCACCGTAGCCAAACTCGTTGCGAAGCGGTTTGGCTATATTTATGTCGATACTGGTGCCATGTATCGGGCGGTCACTTATTGGGCCATGCAACACGACGTGGATTTGACCGACGAGACTGCGGTCATCGCGGCGATGAAGACGCTCAAGATTAGTTTCAAACCTGGCGAACCGGACCAGCTGGTCTTTGCCAACCAGGAAGATATTACGTCAGCGATTCGGCAGCCAGACGTCACGAACAACGTGTCGACGATTGCCGCTTTGCCACAAGTTCGGACCATTTTGACCGACCAACAACGGGAAATGGCAACGGCCGGTGGCATCGTGATGGATGGCCGTGATATCGGGACGACCGTGTTACCGAATGCCGAAGTCAAAATCTTCTTGGTGGCTTCTGCCGCTGAGCGGGCCAAACGCCGGTACGCGGAAAACATCAAAAAGGGAATCGACACGCCCTTGGATCAGCTACAAGCTGAAATCGAATTGCGCGACCATAAAGATTCAACGCGTAAAGTGTCACCATTAACGCAAGCGGTGGATGCCACATTAGTTGATACGACCCCGATGTCGATTGACGAAGTGGTCGCTGCAATTGCTGAAATTATTACAAAAAAACAAAGTTCAACAATCTAATTGCATTAACTTAATGCTTTTAGCTAGCTTTTCATTGCATTTTCAGCTATGATATAGGTTAGAGTTATTGTTGACAGGAGGAAATTTGCATGAGTGAAAACGAAAATAGCCAAGAGAAAAATGAACTTTTAGACGCTTTAAACAGCGTCGAAGAAGTAAACGTCGGTGACGTTGTTAAGGGTGAAGTCTTAGCAGTCGACGACGACAAACAAGTAATTGTTGGTATCCAAGGTACCGGTGTTGAAGGGGTCGTTCCATTGAAGGAACTCTCAACACAACGGGTTGACGATGTCAACGAAGCCGCTAAAGTCGGTGATGTTTTAGACTTGGTTGTCATTTCTCGGATTGGCAGCGACAAGGAAAACGGCAGTTACTTACTGTCACATCGTCGGTTAGAAGCTCGCAAAGTTTGGGACGACGTTGAAAAAGAATACGAAGCAGGTCATACGATTAAAGCTCCGGTAACACAAGTTGTTAAGGGCGGGTTAGTCGTTGACGCTGGTGTTCGTGGCTTCATCCCTGCCTCAATGATTGATGATCATTACGTTGAAGATTTAAATGCCTACAAAGGCCAAGAACTTGAACTTAAGATTATTGAAATTGAACCTAGCGAAAATCGCTTGATCTTATCACACCGTGCGGTTGTTGAAAAGCAACGTGAAGCACAACGTGAAGAAGCTTTGAAGACCTTACAAGCTGGCGATGTTGTCGAAGGTAAAGTGGCTCGTTTGACGAACTTCGGTGCTTTCGTTGACCTTGGTGGCATTGATGGGTTAGTTCACGTTTCAGAAATTTCATACGAACGGGTTGAAAAGCCTGCTGACGTCTTGAAGGTTGGTCAAGAAGTTAAGGTTAAGATCTTATCTGTTGACGCCGACCGCGAACGGGTTTCACTTTCAATCAAAGCCACTTTACCAGAACCTTGGGATGGCATTGAAGAAAAAGCCCCTCAAGGTGCCGTACTTGACGGTAAAGTTAAGCGTTTGACGAGTTTTGGTGCCTTTGTGGAAGTCTTCCCTGGTGTTGAAGGGTTAGTTCATATTTCACAAATTTCACACCAACACATTGCAACGCCTAATGACGTGCTTAAAGTTGGTCAAGAAATCAAAGTTAAGGTCTTAGACGTTCGTCCAGACGAAAAGCGGTTAGCTTTATCAATTAAAGCTTTGGAAGAAAAGCCACAAACTGCTGACGATGATAACGAAAGCCAACCAGAACGTCGTAACAACAACCGTCGTCGCAACAACAACCGCGACAACCGGACTGCTAGCGAACGTTCAACGGCTAACGCTCCAGAAGAATCAACTGGATTTACTTTAGGTGATTTGATTGGTGACGAATTGAAGAACGCTGAAAACAACAATGATGAAAACTAATCATTGATTGGTTAAAAATACCCTTCAAGCTTGCCTTGAAGGATATTTTTTTAGGAACAGATTAATTGGGACGTTCCAGTTAATTAATGACTCGTACCGTCCTCGACGGCTACGAGGGCAAAGGAGGAATTAATACCATGGCAAAACCAGTTGTCGCAATTGTTGGTCGCCCTAACGTGGGTAAGTCGACCATTTTTAACCGTATTGCTGGTGATCGAATCTCAATCGTGGAAGATACGCCAGGGGTTACTCGTGACCGTATTTATGCCAATAGTGAATGGCTTGGGCAAGATTTCAGTTTGATCGACACGGGTGGGATCGATATTGACGATGCTCCGTTTATTAAGCAAATCACACAACAAGCGGAAATCGCGATTGACGAAGCTGACGTCATTATTTACTTGGTCAGCATCAAAGAAGGTGTCACGGATGCTGATGAGCACGTGGCCCAGATTCTGTATCGCTCTAACAAACCGGTTGTCTTAGCTGTCAATAAGGTCGATAATCCCGAATTACGGAGCGAAGTCTATGACTTTTACTCACTTGGATTTGGCGACCCGTACCCAATCTCTGGGGCGCACGGTCTTGGCTTAGGTGACTTGTTAGATGCCGTCATCAAGAACTTCCCTGAAAAGAGCGGTGAAGATGAACCTGGCACGATTCGGTTCAGTCTGATTGGCCGGCCCAACGTGGGTAAGTCTTCGATTGTGAACGCCTTGTTGGGTGAAGAACGGGTAATCGTCTCAGATGTTGCCGGGACGACCCGTGATGCCATCGATACGGCGTTCACGGATGAAGATGGCGACCGCTTCGTGATGGTCGATACGGCCGGAATTCGTAAAAAGGGTAAGGTCTACGAAAATACCGAGCGTTATAGCGTCATGCGGGCGCTGAAGGCGATTGATAATAGTGACGTGGCCCTATTCGTCATTAATGGTGAAGAAGGCATCCGTGAGCAAGATAAGCGGGTTGCTGGCTACGCCCATGAAGCGGGTAAAGCCATCGTGATCATGGTCAACAAGTGGGATACGGTCAAAAAAGACAATCACACGATGCAAGAGTTTGAAGCTTACATCCGTGACCAGTTCGTTTATCTGAGCTACGCGCCAATCATCTTCGTGTCCGCCAAGACGAATCAGCGCTTGGCCCAACTACCAGCACTGATCAAGAAGGTCAATACGAACCATATGCGTCGGATTCAATCATCCGTCTTAAATGATGTCATCATGGATGCGATTGCGATGAATCCAACGCCAAGTGATAACGGTAAGCGGCTCCGGGTCTACTATGCGACTCAAGTGGCGATTCAACCACCAACCTTCGTGGTCTTCGTCAATGACCCTGATATGATGCACTTTTCGTATGAACGTTTCTTGGAAAATCAGATTCGAAATGCGTTTGATTTTACCGGAACGCCAATCCATATGATCGAACGCCGTCGTAAGTAGTCAAAAGCGCATAAGGTCGGCATTTTAGCACATTTTGAGATTGATGTAAATAAATATCACTTTTTTGCGATATTTTCGCTGAAAACGCTAAAAAAGCTTGCTATTAAGGCATTCCTATGCTATCTTTGATGAAGAAATGATGCTTGTTATCGTTTCTCTCATTTTTGGACCACTCAAAAATGATCATCTGGATCAACCGTGTTAAAAAGCGCGGTGATCCTTCACTCTGTAACGGGGAGGTGAATCAAACATGGCAAACAAAGCTGAATTAGTTAACAACGTTGCTGCGGCAACTAACTTAACGAAGAAAGACGCAACTGCTGCAGTTGACGCAGTCTTTGCATCAATCCAAGAAACCCTTGCAAAGGGCGAAAAAGTTCAACTGATCGGATTTGGTAACTTCGAAGTACGTGAACGTGCTGCTCGTAAGGGCCGTAACCCACAAACTGGTGACGAAATCCAAATTCCTGCAAGCAAAGTACCTGCATTTAAGCCAGGTAAAGCTTTAAAGGATGCAGTTAAATAATGCAGATCATTAATTGAAATGCAACCGGAAAAGTCAGTATAGCGACCGTTATACTGGCTTTTTTGGTGTCGTCTGCGTTATGATTATATGTCAGGTAAATCGACAGAACGGGTGGCCTAAATCAATGAGACCGACGTTCGCCTAAATAAAATTGAGTGACTAGTGGGCCGTTGAATGTGGTCGCACTAGTACAAAGGACGGGTGTAATGAGTTATTCAGAAAAAATGCTCGCAGCACTATCGAACGGGCAAATCGACACAGCCAAGAAACATTTTGCTTGGGCACTGCGCAAAGATGACGATGACACACTGTACAGTTTGGCTGAAGAATTATACGGACTGGGCTTTTTGAAGCAAGCTGAACGCACTTACAAAAAGCTGCTTGCTAAGTATCCCGATGAAGATGACTTGCGAACTAGTCTTGCAGACATTGCGATTGATGAAGATGATACGGACACGGCGCTGGATTATTTGCACCAAGTCAAGCCGGATTCACCAGCCTATGTGCAAGCACTACTGGTGGAAGCTGACTTGTATCAAACGCAAGAGTTGTTCGAAGTCAGTGAGCAAAAGTTGAAGGAAGCCTACGAATTGGCACCAGATGAACCCATCGTGGAATTTGCGTTAGCCGAATTTTACTTCTTGATTCGCAACTACCGCCAGGCGATCCGTTTTTACTTGGATTTGATCAAGCAGGGTGAGTTGGAAATCTCCAAAGTCAATCTGGTTGAACGTCTGGGGGTATCCTACGCGGAGTCCGGGCGTTTTGAACAAGCGGTCGGCTACCTTGAACAGATCAAACCGGCCAAGTTAACACCAGACAGTCAGTTTGAACTGGGCTTTACCTACCTGCAGCTGGGCGAACCGCAAAAAGCCATCGATATTTTTGATAAGTTACGGGAATCTGACGACCAGTATGCGTCACTGTATCCTTACTTAGCGCAAGCTCAAGAACAGCTGCATCAGCTTGATAAGGCGTTATTGACGCTGCAAGAAGGGTTAGCGGTCGACCAGTACAATGAGCAGTTGTACTTGCAAACGGCCCGCTTAGCCTTGAAATTGGACGATCAGGAGCTGGCTGAAAAGTACCTGCGCGAAGGCTTGAGTATTGACCCTGACAATTTGACGACCGTTTTGGAGCTCTCTAACTTGCTTGTTCAACGCGAACGGTATCAGGATAACGTCGATTTATTGGATCAATATCTACAAAGCAATGAGTTTGACCCGCAGTTTTACTGGAACTTAGCGATTTCAAACGATCGATTGGACAATTTCCAAGCGGCCAAGGATAACTACGAGGCGGCTTATCCCTTCTTCGAACATAACAAGGACTTCCTCAAACCAGCCATTTACTTCTTCCGCGAAGCTGGGATGGCGGATTCTGCGGTGGCCGCCTTACGCAATTACTTGGTGATTGAACCAGACGATGGTGAAATGGTCGCGATGTTAGAAGATTACGAAGACCAGGGTTACTAGTTGAAAACACTTTCATTTTTGGTAGAATGAACTTAGTTGCGAATGCTTTCGTCGGTTGCGTTCAATAGACCGATGACTGATTCGTTTAGATTAAGTTAAGTGAGGAGCCAATTATCGTGAAAGTAGCCATCATTGCCACGGATTTAGACGGGACATTTTTAAGAGACGACCACCAGTTTGACCATCCGCGTTTTCAAGCTCAGTTAGACCAGATGAACGCGCAGGGTCAACACTTTGTTGTGGCCAGCGGAAACCAATTACAGCATTGTATCGACGTTTTTGATGGCATTCACGGCGAGCTGACCTACGTTGCCGAAAATGGGGGCCTGGTGATCGACAATCACGGCAAGGTCCTGGCTGAAAGTCTGATTGATTTGCCACTGTATCAAGAATTGTTGACCTTTGTCGCCACGGAACCGGCATTAGCGGGAGCTGAGATCTCAGTTTCTGGCAAACAAGCCGCCTATATTCGACCACAGGATGATAGCCCCCTGATGCGCTATTATCTGAGCCGGTTACAGGTCGTGCCATCCTTGATGACGATTGACGACCATATTTATAAGGCGACGTTTAGCTGGCAAGACACGGATGCCAACGCTCACGCTGATCTGATTAATCGCCAGTTTGCGGGCCGACTGCGAGCGACGGTCAGTGGTGGTAACGGGCTAGATGTCATCCCACCACATGTCAATAAAGCGACCGGACTCGCGTATTTGCAGTCACACTGGCACATCAACGCCAGCCAGACGGCCGCTTTCGGCGACAATGGGAACGACCTAGAAATGTTGCACGAAGCCGATTACAGCTTTGCTATGCAGAACGCGATTGCACCGGTCAAGCGAACGGCGACCTATTTGACGCCCCATGACAATAATCATGATGGCGTCTTAGCGGCGATCGATACGTTGATTTAAACAATGCGGCTTTTAGATGCTTGTTTTATTGCGGCTAAACCGTGCGAAATCGTTGCCGACTCAGATAAGTTTTGAATTTTGCGCTTCGAAGGCGTCCGGAAATGCAGCTGGCCCCGATGTCGTTTGGCGCTCGTGCAATTGTCAAGGACTGACTTCGGCTTACAAAACCAACACACTGCAGACTCAGTGCGACGTCCACATGGTTAACAAGGCAATACTAGTCCAATAAATCCTATTTAACAGTAATGATCCGGTCAAATGATGACTAGGTCACCACTGTTTTTTTGATTTCTGGTGAGGCGATTTCAATGCGCAAGTGGGATGCAAGTCGACGTTCTCGCGAGTGATAGACAATTCTACTGCCTAATTGCGTGATAGTCTGCTAAAATATAAGGGTATACGCGGTGGCGGATGCGTGAGTGGTGAAGGTGCCACTTGACTTGATTGGCACGCCAAAATAGCTCAGGTGGCGAGTAACTAGTATTTGCGGCGCTTGGGCAACCAGCCACCGTGTCAGGTAGTTTAATCTTGAGGAGGAATTTATTGTGGTAAAAGTAATTGTTGCCGGCTACAAGGGTCGGATGGGTAGTACTGCTGCACAAATGGTGATCGATAATCCTGATTTTGAATTGGTTGGGGTCTATGATGCCCGCAGTAAGGACCAGAATTTAAATGAAGATGACCGTTTTAAGAGCCAAGACGTCCCAGCTTTTCATGACTTAGACCAAATCAAGACCGATGCAACGGTGTGGATCGACTTTACGATTCCAACGGCGGTCTATGAAAATGCCAAGTTTGCGCTCAATCATGGTATTTCACCAGTGATTGGGACAACCGGGATGACCGACGAACAAGTCGCAGACCTGCAAAAATTGGCTAAAGAAAAACAAGTCGGCGGTTTGATTGCACCCAACTTCGGCATCAGTGCCGTCTTATTGATGCAATTTGCTCAACAAGCGGCCAAGTACTTCCCAGATGTTGAAATCATTGAAATGCACCATGATGACAAAATCGATTCCCCAAGTGGAACGGCCATCAGTACGGCTAAGAAGATTGCGGAAGTCCGTCAACCTAAAGAACAAGGCAATCCTGATGCCACTGAAACGTTACCAGGGGCGCGTGGTGCGGAATACGAAGGCATGCGGATTCACGCTGTTCGCTTACCAGGACTTGTTGCGCATGAAGAAGTTATGTTTGGTGGCCCAGGTGAAGGCTTGACGATTCGCCAAGATTCATTTGACCGGATCTCATTTATGACCGGGGTCAAAGTTGCGGTTGAAAAGGTCAACCAGTACCACGAACTCTTCGTTGGCTTGGAGCACTTACTATGATTTTGACGCAATTACCAGCAGCGTTTCAAGAAGCTAAGCCAATCATTGAAACAATTGAAGCGGCTGGTTTTGAAGCTTACTTCGTTGGTGGCTGTGTCCGCGATACGATTCTCGGCAAGCCACTGCATGACGTCGATATTGCGACTAGTGCCTTTCCAGCCGAGGTCAAACAACTGTTTAAGCGCACCGTCGATACCGGTATTGAGCACGGGACCGTCATGATTTTAGACCATGGTAACGGCTATGAGACGACCACGTTTCGAACTGAGTCGGGCTACCAGGATTTTCGGCGCCCGGACCAAGTGACGTTTGTGCGTTCACTAAAAGAAGACCTGAAGCGCCGTGATTTTACGATCAACGCGCTGGCGATGACGGCCAAGGGTGAAGTGATCGACTTATTCGATGGCTTGGCTGACTTAAAACGTGGCGTGCTGCGGGCCGTGGGTGTCGCGGAAGAACGCTTTCATGAAGACGCGTTGCGGATGATGCGGGCGGTCCGCTTTGCTAGCCAGCTGGATTTTGCCATCGAGCCCCAAACGCAACAAGCAATCACCGATAATGCGGCCTTACTCACGAAGATTGCCGTTGAACGAACCCGTGTGGAATGGGAGAAGTTACTAATGGGACAGCATCCCGATGCTGGGTTGAAAAGCTTGCTGACAACCGGGTTATACCAGTACATGCCAATGATGGCGGCCCAAAAGCCGATGTTACAACAACTACTAGCGCTACCAGATTGGCACTTATCGACGATTGAGAGCGTCTGGACCTTGTTGAGTTGGCAAATGCAGCTGCGCGATGCCTCGGCGATTCGCCACTTATTAAAGACTTGGAAGACGAGCAATGAGTTGATCAGCCACGTCACAGCCGCTGTCAACGCGCTCAACGCCTTAGAACGGTCTGGTCGACTAACGTCTGAGGAAAACTTCTACACTGGCTTAGACGCGCTAACAACGGCCAATCAGGTGGCAACGATATTAGGTTTCGGTCAGTATCAAGCTCAGTTAGCCCAATCGTATGCCAGTCTACCGATTCATGATAAGCATGAATTAGCAGTTAATGGCGGCGATTTGTTGAAAGCGAAGTTGGTGACACCGGGACCGATGATGGGGTCGATTTTGGCTGCTTGTTTGCAGGCCGTCATCACGGGAAAAGTTGAAAATCAGCAAGACGCTTTGCTTGATTTTGCACGGATGGTAGCGGATTCAAAAAACCATTGATATTTTCTATGAATCTGTTACGATTAAAGTGAAACTAATTCAATGAGGTGATTTAAATGGAACGAGCATTAGAAGCATTGAAATTTCATTTTCGGAATGGTGACACTTGGACGGTGCATCATCAAGATATCTCCGACCTGTGGATTGGCCGTGTAACGACGAGTTACGGCCGTATCAAGGGTGGTCACATGACGATCATTCATCCTTGCAAGTCCTTCAAAGCTGAATTCAAGCCAGATGCCGACGCAATCGACCCTGAAACGACCCAATTGTCTTCTGTGACAAGTGGGATGTTCGAACGGGTGACCCATTACCAAGATATTGAAAAAATCGATATTTTATTTGGTGACGAACGGGGTAGTGAACAAATCTACCTCCCATTCAAGCCACGGGATGCAGACGGTATCGACAACATTTATCAAACCAGTTCATTAGCCAGCGACGGCAAGTTACACTTAGTTGTCGATGACGAACGGACCGTCTTTGATGTTTATGGTGACCGGAACAAGTAAGCGCTGGTGCCAAATAAATTAATTGAACGTTGAAGTAGCTGCCTTAGGAGACAATTTCCTAGGGCGGCTATTTTTGTCCTGATCATTTGTTGTGAGGCATGATTAAAAGGCGTTAGTTCTTAAGCTCAAAGGCCACCAGCTCAGACCCACTGGAAACAAGGAGAACTTTGCGTAAACTTGCAGTGCTTGGTTCGTCTTACGCCAGCTTCCAGGCATTTATGACAACGCTGGAACGCGATAGACACAGACTTGAGCCGACAACCCACGTCTTAAATACTGGTATTCCACGTTCTATGCAATATTGCCGAAATGTGTTCGGGTCAGACTGAGACTCCCGGTTAGCTACGCCAGAACGCCAAGCGGAAATGCACCGCTTAACGCTCTAGCTAGGCTAATTTCTCAGTCCCAACGTCTGATTCTCACAGGCTATGAGCCGCTGAGCATTGTTAGAAACGCCTTCCAGCCGGGATGGTATTTGAAAGACGAGCACGTGCGGACCCAACGATGAATGAAATGCTCACTATTACTTGATAACCATAACGCTGCCTTTGAACTGTGAGACTAGTTCCTGATAACTTCCTAGCTATCTTACTCGATGGAATATTAACATTACTGCATATTGTCAGCCAGCCCCGGAAGTCGGAATCGGACGCGCATTGGCTGACGAACAGTAAACCAACCAATCGGGCCTTTCAACCATGATTCATGTCACTCAGCTTTCCAAAATATTAATCGGATTTGCGCGTTTGTCAGTTGTGTTTTAGGCCAATTCTAGCTAAGATAGAACTTAATGATGTAAAAAAGGGTGGATCGTGAGAATGCAAACTTTAAGAGCAGAAAATCTGACCCGAACTTATGGTGAGAAGACGTTATTTCATGATATTTCGTTTATTGTGAATGAACATGACCGGATTGGTGTCATTGGCGTTAACGGGTCCGGGAAGACGAATTTATTAGACGTATTAGCGGGCGTGACGGCACCAGAAGCTGGTCAGCTGATCATGCCAAAGAATTATACGATTGGTTATTTAAAACAAAAACCAGAACTGGATGAAAACTTAACGGTGATCGATGCCGTTTTGGCTGGTAGTCAGCAAGTCTTTCGGACGATTCGGCACTACGAGCAAACGCTCGCGGTCTATGCCGATCATCCAGAAGACCCCGCTGCGCAAAAAGCATACGTGGCCGCTGAAGACCAGATGAATCAGGAAGACGCGTGGACGGCGGAAAGTGATGTCAAAACGATTTTGACCCAGTTGCACATTACGGATTTGACGAAGACGATCAAACAGATGTCCGGGGGTCAGCAGAAGCGGGTCGGCCTGGCACAGGTTTTGATTCAATCGCCAGATTTACTGTTGCTAGACGAACCGACCAACCACCTCGATTTTGATTCGATCGAATGGCTAGAAAGTTACTTGGCGAGCTATAAAGGCGCGCTGATCGTCGTGACCCATGACCGGTATTTCTTAGATCAGGTCGCTAATCAGATGTTTGAGCTCTCGTTTGGCGAGCTGCACAAGTACACTGGAAACTACCAAGACTTCGTGCAAGCCAAAGCTGAACGGGTCGCCCGCGATGTGTTGGCCGAACATAAGCAGCAACAGCTGTATAAAAAGGAACTGGCCTGGATGCGTGCCGGTGCGCCCGCCCGGAGTACCAAACAACAGGGGCGTATCAATCGGTTCAACGATTTAAAGGACAATTTGAACACCTTACAAGTGGATGGTGACGTCGATATTTCACTGGGCCAGCAACGGCTCGGTAAAAAGGTAATCGAGTTAAAAGATGCCAGTCTCCAATTTGACCAACAGACGATTCTGGACCACTTTTCCATGTTGATTCAGGCCAATGACCGAATCGGAATCACTGGGATCAATGGTGCCGGCAAGTCCAGCCTGTTAAACGTGATTGCTGGGCGTTTACCACTAGACAGCGGTACGGTGACGATTGGTGAAACGGTCAAAATGGCCTATTACACGCAACAGACCGAACCGATTCCAGGTGATAAACGGATCATCAATTACTTGCAGGACGTCGGTGAGACGGTGCTCAACAAACAGGGTGAACACGTGTCAGTGACCGAATTGTTAGAGGAATTCCTCTTTCCACGGTCAATGCACGGAACGTTGATCCGCAAGCTCTCTGGTGGTGAACAGCGGCGGTTATATTTGCTGAAATTATTGATGCAACAACCAAACGTGTTACTACTGGATGAACCGACCAATGATCTGGATATTGGGACGTTGACCGTCCTTGAAAATTACCTGGATGACTTTGCCGGCACCGTCATTACCGTTTCACATGACCGGTACTTCCTGGATAAAGTCGGCACGAAGCTCCTGATTTTTGATGGTCAAGGCCATATTGAACGGTACGCGGGGCGTTTCTCAAGTTATTTGAAGGACCAAAAAGCGGCCAGTGCGGATGCTTCAAAGTCGCACACGAAGTCCAGTTCAGCCAAATCAACTAGCGCTGCTGATAAGGAACCAGCATCCGCCGCGGCACCTAGGCAAAAAGTAAAATTGACGTATGCTGAACAGTTAGAATATGACAAGATTGAAGAAGTCATTGAAGGACTCGACAGCCATAAGAGTGAGATTGAAGAAGCGATGGCCGCCAATGCTAGTGATTACGGCAAGTTAGCGGACTTACAAAAAGAACTGACCAAAACCGAGCAGACCATTGATGAAAAGATGGAACGTTGGGATTACCTCAGTCAGTACGCAGAAGCCTGAAAGGATGATCGCATGTTAGAAGATAGTTATTTACAACTCGCGCGCACCATTTTAGAACATGGCACGTACAAGGATGACCGTACCGGAACTGGGACTTACAGTATTTTCGGTTATCAGATGCGCTTTGATTTGAGTCAGGGTTTCCCATTACTGACGACTAAAAAGGTGCCATTTGGGTTGATCAAAAGTGAATTGTTATGGTTCTTACACGGTGACACGAACATTCAATATTTGTTAAAACACCACAATCATATCTGGGACGAATGGGCCTTTAAGAATTGGGTCACGAGTGCCGATTATGATGGCCCGGACATGACGAATTTTGAACATCGACGGTTGGATGACCCGGCATTTGCACCGGTTTATCAAGCCCAAATGAAAGCTTTTGATGACCAAATCGTGAACGACGATGCCTTTGCGGCCAAATTTGGTAACTTAGGTGACGTGTACGGTGCACAGTGGCGTCATTGGCAAACACGGCAAGGGTCGACGGTCGACCAAATCGCCAACGTCATCGACATGATCAAGACGCATCCTGATTCACGCCGTCTGATCGTTTCGGCGTGGAACCCAGAAGACGTGCCAAGTATGGCGTTACCACCTTGTCACACGCTGTTCCAGTTTTATGTCGCGGATGGCAAACTCTCTTGTCAGCTCTACCAACGTTCAGGAGACGTCTTCTTAGGGGTGCCGTTTAACATTGCGAGTTATGCGCTGTTGACCCATCTGATTGCGAAGGAGACTGGACTAGAAGTCGGCGAGTTCGTGCATACGTTGGGGGACGCCCATATTTATACCAACCACATCGAACAAATCAAGACGCAGTTGGCCCGGCAACCCAAACCGGCACCACAGTTAGTTCTAAATGGTGCGCATACCAGTATTTTCGATTATCAGATGAGCGATATTAAGTTAGAAGGCTATGACCCCGCACCGGCCATTAAAGCGCCGGTTGCGATTTAGGAGGCTGGTTGACGATGATTGCTTTGATCTGGGCGGAGGACCAAAATGGCCTGATTGGCAAGCAGGGCCAGTTACCTTGGCACCTGCCAGCGGACATGCACCGTTTTAAAACGTTGACGACAGGACACCACGTGGTGATGGGACGCAAAACTTTTATGGGATTCAAACGCCCGTTGCCACACCGGACAAACTGGGTCCTGTCGCAACAGTCGGATCTCGCATTGCCGGCGGGGGTGCAACAACTGACTGATTTGGCGGCCTTAAAGGACCTGGCCGCCAAAAATCCGGATGAACTGATTTTCGTCATTGGAGGCGCGGTGGTCTTTCAGGCCGTGCTGCCAATTGCGGACTATCTCTATCGGACGCGTATCAACGCGCGTTTTGACGGTGACACTTGGATGCCTGCGATCGACTATTCGCAGTGGCAACTCGTCACTAAGCAGGTTGGGACGGTGGACGACAAAAACCGTTATCCGTATGAATTTGACGATTTTCGCCGCCGTTAATTCAGCGCGAATCGTGAAAGTCAAGCAGATTTCTGCTATACTGAAAGCATTAATTTATTGTAACGATTTTATTAACGTTACAAGTATAAGAAAGCGTGGCAAAGTATGACGAAAATCAAGATTGTGACCGATTCTTCGGCAAATTTGACGGATGCCGAGGTAAAAAAATACGATATTACCGTGATTCCGTTAACTGTCATGATCGATGGCACTATTTACGTGGAAGATGAAACCATCACACGTGAGGAATTTATTAGCAAAATGGCAACGGCCAAGTCCTTGCCTAAGACGAGTCAGCCCGCGCTGGGAACGTTTATTGAAACTTTTGACAAGTTAGGTGCGGATGGCTCAAGCGTGATTTGCATCAACATGCTCGAAGCGATTTCAGGAACGGTTCACACCGCAGAACAGGCCGCATCGATTACCAAGACCGATGTAACGGTGATTGATGCGCGCACCACGGACCGGGCGTTGGCCTTTCAAGTGATTGCTGCAGCCAAGTTGGCCCAGGATGGTGCTGACAAGCAGACGGTGATTGATCAAATCCACGCCACTCAGGCCCACACCAAGTTATTTATGGGTGTGATGACGCTCAATAACTTAGTTGCCGGTGGCCGTATCAGTCGTTTGACCGGGGCAATCAGTACGTTACTGAACGTGAAAATTGCGCTCGAAGTTGACGATGGCACTTTAGATGTGAAGATGAAGGGCCGTGGCGTCAAAGCGATTAATAAGTTTTTTGATAAAGTTCTTGAAGATATTATTGCGACACCGAACGTGGTGGAAGTCGCAATCTCACACGTTGGTGCGACGGAACGCGTTGAAGAATATAAGGCGCGCTTGCAAGCCGCTTTACCAAGCTTACGGGTCAGCGTTCAACCAACAGTACCGATCATCGCAACCCATGGTGGTCCGGGCGCTTTTGCGGTGGAATATCATACCCAGGCACCAGCTTAAAGTTAACGAAGGCTTACAGACGACCTGTCTGCGAGTGCTAACGGTAAATGGTGATCGTCCCAGTTTGGGGATGATGACCATTTTATTGTTTTAGGGGTAAGTTGTCAGCCAATCGTTCAAATAACCAGTGTCAGAAAGGTTGGAGGTTCATGTCCAAAATTAAAGAAACCATCAAAGTCGTACTGGTGGTTGCAGTCCTCGCGGTGGCCGTCTTTTTCGGCGTCAACTACTTGATGCATCCGCACGACGAGGCCACTACGACCAAGCCCACGACGACTAAAAAGGCCACGCAAAAAACGACCCCGCACAAGAGCAGTATCAACCTCGTGGCAATCGGGGATTCATTGACAGAAGGGGTCGGTGATGAATCCGAAGGCGGCTATGTCGGTCAGATCAAGCAGACGTTAGCCAAGAAACAAGATTTGACGGTCAAAACGACCAATGCCGGTAAATCCGGTGACCGCAGTGACCAGATTTTGGCGCGAATCAATAAGTCTAAAGCGTTACAACAAAAAATTGCAAAGGCCGACGTTTTAATAGTGACGGTCGGTGGTAATGACTTGTTGCAGACGTTGGAAGGATCGATCACGTCGAATAATACGGCCAAGAACAATGCCACGGTCGCCAAGGCGCAGACCTTGTATGCCACGAAGCTGACGAAACTGTTTAATAAATTACAAAGTTTGAATGGATCAGCGTCGATTTTTGTCTTTAGCATCTATAATCCAATTTATGTGAACTTCCCGAATGTGACGTCGATCACCCACTATATCAGTCAGTGGAACGATCAGACGCAGACGACGGTCAGTCAATATAAGCATACTTATTTTATGGATATTAATTGGACGATGTCACATGGTCAGTACAAGACGGCCGCGCAAATTCGCAAGTTGAAGCGAGCAGCCAGTGCGACAACGCTGACGAGTCTCACGAGTGCGAAGGCCATCAACGGCGCGTTGGCGACGGAGAATAAGACCAATGACCTGATTTCGACGAGTGATAATTTCCATCCGAATAAACGGGGTTATCGGGTCTTCACGTCGAAGCTGTACCAGACGATGATGACGCACGATGCCTGGTTACTTAAAAAATAAAGGAGGAATTGAGATGCGGGAAGCACAACACACCAAAACGACGAGTCCGAAGCCGCCCAAGTCGACGGGGCCCGTCAATATTTGGAAATGGGTCGCAATCGTGTTGATTGCCCTAATTATTGGGACCGGCGCTTACGTTGGAACGCAAGTGTTTCGGTCACCAAGTGAAAGTACCAGTTTGACCACCAGTCGTAACGACGCCGCTAGTGTACCAATCACCATGAATCGCAAGCAATTGAACGCCTTAGCGAGCTACTATCTGGCCGACTTACAAAAGGGGCAAGACATGAAGTATCGCTTCGTCGTCCGGTCCACGGGTGCCTATTTGTTAGGGACGACCAAAGTATTAGGTCAGGATGTTTCGTTTGTGATTACCATGAAGCCGAGCGTGATCGATGATGGTAATATTTCACTGAAGGCCACGAACTTGTCAGTGGGTACGATGTCGTTGCCAATCAGCTTCGTCATCAATTACATCAATAATAATTACAAAACGCCTAAGTGGGTCAAGTTGAATGCCAAGAGTAAGACGATCGACCTGTATTTGAATAAACTGGTCGGTAAACACGATGTTCGTTATAGTGTTGATAAGCTTGACTTGAAGAACGACCAGTTCAAGTTTGAAATGCACATTCCAAAAACTAGTGATTAAGAAGATGAGGTGAATACATGCACAAAACATTTTATACGTTTTTGATGACCCAACGGAACCCTGATAGTACCGATGCGATTGCTGAATTTGCGAACAATGCGTTTCTGGATCAGTCGTTTCCGAAGCAGAGCAAGGATTTTCATGAGGTCTCTCAATATTTAGAATTGAACGCGGGTTACCTGCCTTCAATGACGATATTTGATGATGCGTGGCAAGCCTATCTCGCAAGTGAAGCATAAATTTATTCGTAGGAAAGAGGACGTTCGGTTATGTCAGAGGAACCCAAACAAACCAATCCGCATTTGAAAAAAACACCGCGGCCCAAACGACGCGTCGGCTTATGGACTTACATTATTTCCGTCGTCGTTGCGCTCGGGATCGGGGTTGGCGGAACGTACTGGTTGATTGGTCGGCAAGTTAATGCCCAACTCAGCAGTATGCAACAGACTAGTAAGGCAATGAAAAAGATTGAATCGGTCTACGAGACCATCAATCAAAATTATTATAAACCGGTCAATGCCAACAAGTTGGCGAATGGTGCCATCAACGGGATGGTCAATTCTTTAGGAGATAAATTCTCCGAGTACATGGATAAGAGTGAGACCGAGAGCCTGAACGACACCATCGATAGTTCATTTTCTGGGATTGGGGCTCAGGTTCAAAAGTCCGGCAATTATGTTCAAATTATCTCGCCAATTGCCGGTACCCCTGCCAAGAAGGCCGGTTTAAAGCCTAAGGATATCATCAAGGCGGTCAATGGTAAGTCTGTTTCTGGCAAGACATTGACACAAGCGGTCAATATGATGCGCGGTAAAGTCGGCACGACCGTTAAATTGACGATTGAACGCAGCGGACAGACCTTCACAGTGAGCCTGAAGCGGGCCAAGATTCCGGTGACGACCGTTGACTATAAACTCGTCGGCGGTAGCAAGAAGATCGGTTACATTACCGTCTCGACCTTCTCGACCAATACGGCCAAAGAATTCAAGACCGCATTGAAGGCTCTCGATAAGAAGGGTGCCAAGAAGTTAGTTATCGATATGCGTGGGAACCCCGGTGGTTTGATGACGGCAGCGCTCAAGATGGCCTCGATCTTCCTGAAGAACGGGAAGACTATCATGCAAGTCGAAGCACGGGACGGTTCAACTGAGAAGTACACCGCTTCTAAGAAGTATGACGGTGGCTTTAAGGAGACCAAACCAACGACCGTTTTGATCGACGGTGGGAGTGCCTCGGCTGCAGAAATTTTCTCGGCCGCCTTGCACCAGTCTGCGGGTGTTAAATTAGTCGGTTCACAGTCCTACGGTAAGGGGACGGTCCAAACAGTCACGACCTTTAGCGATAAGACCGAAATGAAGATTACCGTTGCCAAGTGGCTCACGCCGAATGGCACGTGGATCAACAAGAAGGGCTTGACGCCGGATGTTAAAGCGGATGAACCAAGTTACGCTAGTTTGACGGTCATCAGTAAAGTGAGTGACTTGCAAGCAGATAAGGTCAACAGTAACGTCAAGACGTTCCAGAAGTACTTGCAAGCGTTAGGTTACTTCAAGGGAACGGTCAACGGTTACTTCGGTGATTCCACCACGGCAGCTGTCAAACAATATCAGAAGCACGCAAAGTTGAGTGCCACTGGTAAAGTTGACAAGCAGACGTTGACGAAGATTGAAACTGAATTAGCAAATAAAATCAGCGACAACGACCGCGCCTATGATGCGGCCATGAAGTTGATCGAAAAAACGAATTAATTTAGAAACCAAGCTTGGGCTTTTCCGGGCTTGGTTTTTATTTAGCTGTGTGTTTGGACACGTGCGCTTCATTTATTGGTGAGCAATGGACTTCATGATCGGATTTACTGCTAAGCTCAGCGCAGTGAATCGTTTTTAAGACTACGAGCAGCAAGCAATTCAAATTCTGTTCGTAAAAAGACCGTTTGGGGCTTGCCAGGGGATGGGGGTCAAGCGGTATACTAGAAAGCGTACGTTAATTTGCAGGCGCGTATTTTCGGATACCGCCTGTTTTTTGCGGGAAATTACAGGTCACCACAGCGGTTACGGTGGTGACGGCATAGAAAGAAGTCTTTTTGTGAATCGACGCGCCATTTATTTTGTTCAAGGGGCCCTCTTACTCTCAAACGTGATGGCCGGAATCGATAGTACTAACGTGAATACGGCGTTACCCGCCATTATCGCGGACTTACACGGGTTGCGGCTGATGGCCTGGATCGTGGCCGTTTTCTTGCTCGGAACGGCTGTCTCCACTTTGATTTGGTCGAAGTTGGGCGAGCGGTTAGGGAATAAACGGGCCTACCAGATGACGACTAGCCTGTTTATCGTTGGCTCGTTGTTACAAGGTCTCGCACCTAATATCTGGTTCTTGATTATTGCCCGTGGTATCGCCGGGCTGGGTAACGGTGGGATGATCTCACTACCATATATTATGTACGCGGATATTTTTAAGGATCCGCGCGAACGGATGCGGGCACTGGGCTTGGTCTCAGCTTGCTTTAGCATGGCAACGATCATTGGGCCAATGGTCGGCGGGGTGATCGTCGATGTTTGGTCTTGGCACTGGATCTTTTATCTAAACGTGCCGATTGGAATCTTATCGGCCGTGCTGTTGCAGATCTTCTATCAGGAACCTAAACGGCAACATAACTTGCAGCCGATGGATCGCGCCGGTGCGTTGTTGATGGCAGTCGGCATCATTAGCCTGCTTGGTGGTATCGAATTGATTGGGATGGTCTCACTCTGGATCGTGGCAATCGTCATCGTGGCGGCGCTGGTCATACTTGGCAGTTTAACAATTGTTGAGCGGCGAGCAGTCGATCCGGTCATTCCTGGCCGACTGTTTAAAAACAGCCCCTTAGTGGTCGACTTCGTCTTATTCGTGCTCATTTGGGGTGCGTTCGTGGCCTTTTTGACCTATAGTCCTATGTGGGCGCAGGGCTTGCTTGGAACGTCGGCATTAATTGGGGGTGCCACGCAGATTCCGAGCGCCTTTGCCAATTTTGGCGGCAGTGAGTCGGTACCGCGGATGCGGCGGCGTTTGACCCCGCATCAGGTCTTGACGATTAATATTATTATTTTAACGCTGACCTTCGTCCCATTGATGCTTGGTGGTGTCAAATTACCATACTGGGTCTTGCTTTTGGCTGGCTTTTTCGAAGGTTGGGGCAACGGGGCTTGCTTTAATGAGCTACAAGTTAAAGTGCAAGTTGATGCGGATCAGCGCGATATTCCAGTTGCGACCTCTTTTAGCTATTTAATTCGAATGCTGAGCCAGACCTTTACGACGGCCATCTTTGGTTTAATCATGAACCAAGCCTTAGCTAGTGGTGTGGCCCGTTCCGATGGCAAAATCACCATGGCGATGATGAATCAGCTCAGTGATGCGAGTCGCGCCGGACGGTTGCCCGCTAGCCTCGTCCCGATGATGCGCCAGATTCTGCATACCGGACTACAGAATATCATGATTCTAGCGTTTGGGCTGATGATTGCCGCCTTAGTCCTGAATCTGTGGGCGCAACGGCGAGAAGCACGGCGGCAGGCAGAAGCGTGATATACCTGAATAACGCGCAGCGAATTATGTCGTGACTAGTCGTGTGTTTCGATGAAACGATGCTAGACCATAAAAGGACCTTCCAGGTGGGAGGTCCTTTTATAATCCGTGGTAAATTCGCGGTAGCCTGCTGCATTAAGTCCCCATTTGCGTTGCCCCGAGGCTAAAAATTGGCATCTAATCATCAAAAACGTCGAACCCATACCCCCGAATATGCTGCTTCAGCAGTGCCAAGTAGCGTTGGGCCGTCGCACTCAATTCGATTTTTTTATGCCGCAGATAGCCCAGCGTCATGGCATCGTCGACTTTGAGCGGAATGGCGACGATTTTTTCGTCATTGAGTTCGCTACTAATGATTCCAGAACTGATGGTGTAGCCGTTTAAGCCGACCATCAGATTAAAAATCGTGGCGCGGTCACTGATGCGGATGTGCTTTTTGTGCGGCAAGGTGCTGAGAATTTCTTCTGAGAAATAAAATGAGCTGGTGTCGCCCTGCTCATAAGAGAGATAGGGGTAATCTTGAAGGTCGGCCAGCGTCAACGTCTTTTTGCGCGTCAGCGGGTTGTCGCGCCCCACAAAGACGTGCGGGTGTGCTTCAAAGAGTGGGACGAACTGTAGGTCTTTTTCGGCAATCAGGCGGCTCAGGACGGTCCGGTTGAATTGATTGAGGTAAATGACGCCGAGTTCGCTCTTCAGCGTCTGGACGTCATTGAGCACGTTTTCGGTTTCCGTTTCGCGCAGGGTGAACTGGTAAGTATCGCCACCAATTTCTTTGACTAGTTGGACAAAGGCGTGAACGACGAAGGCATAGTGCTGGGCAGACACACTGAAGATTCGCTTGCGAACGGTCCCCTGACCAAAATGCTCATTGAGCAGGTTGACTTGGTCGAGTACGCTGCGCGAATAGTTGATAAATTCGCGGCCAGCATCCGTTAACGTGATTCCGGTCTTGCTACGATAAAACAACTGGACTTGATATTCCCGTTCCAGTTCCTTCATCGCTTGCGAGAGTGACGGCTGACTGATAAATAACTGTTTGGCAGCCTCGTTGATCGAGCCAGTGGCCGCAATCTTTTCTAAGTATTTTAATTGTTGGATTCGCATGTCAGGGTAACCTCCTTGAAGATGATGACGAAAATGTGGGCGTAACGCGGTGCTGATTTCAGCGTTTCGCTTGCGTGACGTTATAGGTAATGCCTATTATATCATCTAAGCAATCCGTCTTATCTGTTTTCTAATCTGATTGTTATAATAAACTCATCAAATCAAAGACGGAGGCTGTCAATTTATGACAAAAACACATTTTCAATTGGTCGGTTCACTGTTACGGCCAGCCAGCTTACTGAGTTACAAGAATCAAATCGAACATCGGGATGACATTCAATATCCATTTTATGATGCTTTTCCAGGTTACCAAGCGGCTGAAGCGGCGGCCGTCAAAAAAGTAATCGCAACTGAAAAGGCCCATGGGATCGATGTGCTGACTGACGGGGAATATACCAAATCAATGTGGCATCTGGACTTTGTCTGGGGCTTTAGCGGAATTCGCCGTTTTATCGCGGATGAGGGTTACAATTTCCGTGACCATGACGGTAGTGATTTTGAAACGCGTAAGGATATCGGCATTGAGATCACGGCGCCACTCTCTGGCAAACATCATCATTTTATTGATATTTACAAGCAACTGAAGGCACAGGCGGATGATAATGATGTCAAACTAACCATCTGGAGCCCAGCGCACGCCTTCGTGGAATTCGGATACATCGACAAGCTGTATGGTCCGGACCAAGTCTACAAGACCGTGGATGAGTTGCACGATGGCTTAGTCAAGGCCTACAAGGAATTTCTAACGGATTATCAGGCTGCGGGTGGCCAAATCATTCAATTTGATGACTGCTTGTGGGAAGTGTTTGCCAGTGATAATCAACAGAATCCCTTCGGCGCCGGTAATGGTAGCCTCCAGGAATTGGCGGATGTGGCGGTCAATACCAATAATGAATTGGTTGATTTCGGACATCAACTGGGGTTAAAGGTCTGGACCCATAATTGTCGTGGTAATTACGAAAGTCGCCATTTTGCGGAAGGTAGTTACAACACGATTGCCAAGAAATTCTTACATGATCAACATTACGACCGCTTCTTCCTCGAATGGGATGACGACCGTGCCGGTGACATTTCGGCGCTGAAGGTACTAGAAGACCGGCCCAACGTTGAAGTTGTCTTGGGACTACTATCAAGTAAGACCAACACTTTAGATGACGAAGACCGGGCCTTGCGACTCTTGACGCAGGCCAGCCAGATTTTAGATAAAGACCGGCTCTACTTATCGCACCAGTGTGGTTTCGCCTCCTGCGATTCAGGTAACGAATTGACCGAAGCCCAGCAGTGGGCCAAGATCGACCAGGGACAACAGATTGCGGCGAAGTTCTGGGATTAATTAGACCTTTAAATCATCGGGATGGTTTTGAATCTTCAACTAACCCAAATATTAAGTTAGTAATCAAACGAGACATGTACGTGCCCTGAAAAGGAACGTGCATGTCTCGTTTGCGTTTAGGACACGCCAACACAGAATACACAGCACGCAGTCGGTAAACATGGTAAAATAAAGCTTGCTGCCACCGATGAACGCATGAGTTGATTGCATGACCATTGGTGGCTCGGAGTATGCCCCCTGGTTTAGTCAGACTAGTCGGCTGTCAGGTCAGGCTGAGTAGATGCTTGGTGAGTGCTGAAATCAAACCGGATTTGACGCAGCGCGCCAGCTAGTTTCAATTAGGCTAACTATCACACAATATAATTATAGGAGTGAACGCAATGGCAAACATTCAATGGTATCCCGGTCATATGGCTAAGGCGATTCACCAAATTCAAGACAATTTACACTTAGTAGACATCGTCTTTGAATTGGTGGATGCCCGTATTCCAGTGGCCTCACGTAATCCAGAAATTGAAAAAACGATTCAACAAAAACCACACTTATTGATCATGACCAAGAAGGACTTGGCGGATCCGCAAGCGACGGCCGATTGGGTCAAGTATTATGAAGCGCAAGGCCAAGTCGCAATCGCTGTTGATTCGCGTAGTCGCACGATTGGTAAACAAATGACGCAGGCCGCCACCGACATGTTGGCGGATAAACTAGCCAAGATCGCCGCACGGGGTATCACTAATCGCCCGATTCGTGCAGTCTGTGTCGGGATTCCGAACGTGGGTAAGTCGACCTTATTAAACCACATCGTCAACAAGAAGATCGCCAAGGTCGGGGACCGTCCCGGGGTGACGAAGGGTCAACAGTGGCTCAAGGCCTCTAAAAAGCTTGAATTACTCGATACGCCCGGTATTTTGTGGCCAAAATTTGAAGACCAAGTTGTCGGTACGAAACTAGCGGTTACGGGCGCCATCAAAGAAAATATTTATCCTAATGATGACGTCGCCCTGTTTGCCTTAGACTTCTTCAAACAGCACTACGCTGATCGGCTCGTCGATCGGTATCATTTGACGGCTGACCAATTGGCGCTACCCAATCCAGAGCTCTTGATTGCGATGACCAAAAATGCCGGTATGCGTGATGATTGGGAACGGTTCTGCGTCGCCTTTCTACTGGATATTCGCAAGGGGCATCTCGGTCGTTTTACCTTGGACTTAACGGGGGATCAGCCGGATGCCTGAACGAACGATTGCGGAATTTAAGCGTTTGCTAGCCGACCATCCGGATGAAGACGTGTTAACGGCCGCGCAAGCTGACAGTCGTAAAGGGGTTCAACAGGCTTATCAACGCTATCTTCGCCAAGCTGAAAAACACGCAGCGTTAGTGACCCGGTTCAATCACCACATGCAACTCGAACGTGATTTTTGGGCACGCGGTGGGCAATACGTCGCTGGCATCGATGAAGTCGGTCGGGGGCCATTAGCCGGACCGGTCGTGACTGCGGCAGTCGTGTTGGATAACCAGTTCGATTTAATTGAAGTCAATGATTCCAAGCAATTGACGGCTAAAAAACGGGCGGAATTGATGCCCAAAATCTTAGAAGAAGCCGTGGCGGTGGGGATTGGTGTCGCGGATGCCCCAACGATCGACCGGCTCAATATTTATGAAGCTACCCGGGTTGCGATGGCCCAAGCGGTCAATAATCTGACTGTCCGTCCAACGCGCCTATTGGTGGATGCGATGCAAGTGCCAGTTCCCATCGAACAGACCCGCTTGATCAAGGGTGATGCCAAGAGTGCCAGCATCTCTGCGGCTAGCATCGTGGCCAAGGTCGTCCGGGACCATTTGATGGTGATGTATGACCAAGTCTATCCCGGCTATGATTTCGCGGATAATATGGGTTATGGGACGGCTAAACACCTCGCTGGGCTAACGACATACGGGGCGACGCCGATTCATCGCCAATCTTTTTCGCCCGTTCAAAACGCCAGCCGTCATTAAAGACGTAACTACTCTGTATCAGCAGTCCGCCGTTCATGCAATTAACGGTTCGGACTGACTCAGAGGAGTGGCAAACATGCAACTACGTAGTTTATTAATTCGGCTTCAACTGGCTCACGGCATCGGTTATGCTGGGATGGTGCGAGTGCTCCAGGCTTGTCGACGACGGCAAACGGTGGTGACCGACCCACAACAGCTCAGTCAGATTGCCCAGCTAACGGCTAGTCGCCGGTCCCGGTTTATCGCGGATTGGCAAGCGGCTGACTTTCAGCACCGCTTAAAACGGCACGCCCAGGTCGATATTTTGACGATTTTGGATGCCGATTATCCATCCGCCTTACTGGAAGGCTACCAACCACCACTCGTGTTATTTTTGCGTGGTCACCGGGAGTTATTAGCCAGTCGCCAGTTAGCGGTGGTCGGGGCCCGGCAAGCAACGAGCTATGCTGAACGGGCGGTCAAGCGCTTATTAGCACCATTAGCGACAGACCCGGTGACGATCGTGAGCGGTTTAGCCAAGGGGGCGGATGGGTTAGCCCACCGAGCCGCCTTACAATTTCACTTGCCAACGATTGCAGTCATCGGGACAGGACTAGATATTAGTTACCCCCGTCAACACTCGGAATTGCAACAACAAATCGCTAACGTCGGTTTAGTAGTCAGCGAGTACCCCTTAGGCGTTGGTCCGGAACCATACCACTTTGTCGCGCGTAACCGTATTATCGCCGGTTTGTGCCAAACGCTGATTGTGGTGGAAGCCCAGGCCCACTCGGGTAGTCTGATTACTGCCAACTTAGCGTTACAGAACAATCGTAACGTGCTCGCAGTACCTGGACCAATCGACGCGCCGTACTCGGTTGGCTGCAATGAATTGATCGTCGCGGGAGCCAAACCAGTCTTAAATTCGCGACATATAATAGAAGAGTTTTTACCAAAAATTTGACAAGCTGTTTTTTTTGAAATATGATTACAGGGATTTCTTAAAGTGATATTTATAATAATGATAACGAAACCTGTAAGGAGCTGATCGAGTGGCTGCAAGTACAACGAAAGCCAAACCGGCGGCAAAGCGGAAAACCGCAACTAAGACCGCTACTAAGCGGAAAAGCAAAACTCCCGCTAAAAAATTAGTGATTGTGGAATCACCTTCCAAAGCAAAAACGATTGAAAAGTATTTAGGCCGTTCTTATAAGGTCGTTGCTAGTCTGGGCCATATTCGGGATTTACCGAAGAGCAAGATGGGCGTCGACGTTGATAATGAATACGAACCGCACTATATTTCGATTCGTGGTAAGGGCGATGTGATCAAGAGTTTACGGAAAGAGGCCAAAAAAGCTAAAGCCGTCTACCTCGCATCTGACCCGGACCGTGAAGGAGAAGCGATTGCCTGGCACTTGTCCTATTTATTGGGCTTGGACCCTAAGGACAAGAACCGCGTCGTGTTCAATGAAATTACCAAGGATACGGTCAAAAATGCGTTCAAAGAACCACGTTCGATCGATATGGACCTGGTGGATGCGCAACAAGCCCGGCGAATTTTAGACCGGCTAGTCGGGTATTCAATCAGTCCATTGTTGTGGAAAAAAGTCAAAAAGGGCTTATCGGCGGGCCGGGTCCAGTCGATTGCCTTAGACTTGATTATTCAACGTGAAAATGAAATCAAAGCATTCAAGCCACAAGAATACTGGACGATCGACAGTGAGTTCCAGAAAGGCCGTTCCAAGTTTATGGCCAGTTTTTATGGCACTCACGGTAAGAAGCAAGCCTTAGACGATAACGACGCTGTTCAGAAGATTCTGGGCCAACTTGACCGTCAAGGTGACTTCAATGTCGTGAAGGTCGTTAAGAAGGAACGCAAACGGTTCCCAGCCCCGCCATTTACGACCTCAACCATGCAACAAGATGCGAACCGTAAGTTGAACTTCCGAACCCGAAAGACAATGATGGCGGCACAGCAATTGTATGAAGGTATCAACGTTGGTGGTAAGGAAGGCAGCGTTGGGCTGATCACTTACATGCGGACTGACTCGACGCGGATCTCTTCGATTGCCAAACACGAAGCTTCCCAGTTCCTGCATAAGGAATACGGCGCTGAATATGCGGCCACCAAGCCAGTCAAAGGCAAGTTGCCAGAAGGCGCGCAAGATGCCCATGAAGCGATTCGGCCATCTTCCGTCTTCCGGACCCCGGCTAGCATCAAGGACTATTTGACTAAGGACCAATTCCGCTTATACCAATTGATTTGGTCGCGGTTTGTGGCTAGTCAGATGACGCCAGAAGTGCTCGACACGATGGCGGTTACGATCGACCAAAATGACGTCCAGTTCCGTGCTAATGGGTCCAAGACTAAGTTCGCGGGGTTCACGAAGATCTATGATAAGACTGAAAAGAACAACGTCTTACCTGATTTGAATGAAGGCGACGTGGTCAAGTTATCCAAGACTGACCCCCAACAACACTTTACTCAGCCACCGGCACGTTATTCTGAAGCCAACCTGATCAAAGCGTTGGAAGAAAACGGTGTTGGTCGGCCATCAACCTACGCCCCAACGCTGGATACGATTCAACGCCGCTACTACGTGAAGTTAGAAGCCCGGCGATTCGTCCCAACTGAGCTGGGTGAAATCGTCAATGACATCATTCAGGAATACTTCCCAGATGTCGTTAACGTCGGTTTTACCGCCAGTTTAGAAGAACAGTTGGATGCCACGGAAGAAGGCAAGGAGAACTGGGTCAAAGTCGTGGATAGTTTCTATAAGCCGTTCTCTAAAGAAGTTGCGACGGCCGAAGAAAGTATGGAAAAGATCCAGATCAAAGACGAATTGGCCGGCTTCAATTGTGATATTTGTGGCGCCCCAATGGTCGTTAAGATGGGCCGTTACGGCAAGTTCTTTGCTTGCTCACGCTTCCCGGATTGTCGCAATACGAAGCCAATCGTCAAGGAAATCGGGGTCGTTTGTCCGCAATGTAAGCAGGGTCAAGTCATCGAACGGAAGTCGAAGAAGAACCGGATTTTCTACGGTTGCTCACGCTTCCCAGACTGTGACTTTGTCTCGTGGGACAAACCAGTTGGTCGCGATTGTCCAAAGGATGGTCACTACTTGGTCGAAAAGAAGGTCAAGGGTGGCAAACAAGTCTTGTGTCCAAATGGCGATTACAAAGAAAATGTACAAAAGTAAGGATTTTGAAAAGGTCATCTGCGGATGATCTTTTTTTGCGAGCTGAATATGAACGATTTGTGTTTAATGATGATTATTGTTTGCAATATCACGAAAATAGCAGGTGTTTTCTCGGTAAAACACTTGCCACGAACAATTAAAGTTCGACTTTTAGTGAATTGAATCGCTCGCAACGTTTATGACCAGCCAGCGTGATTGCTTGTATTCAGCTAGCTTCTCAGGTATGATGACTTCAATACTATCAACGGTATGATCACTAAGAAAAGAGGAATTCTGGATGGCATCAACACCAACAGTAAACGTTATCGGCGCCGGACTAGCAGGTTCGGAGGCCGCTTGGCACATCGCCAATATGGGCGTCAACGTTCGTTTATACGAAATGCGCCCAAGCAAAATGACTCCCGCACACCACACGGCACAATTCGCGGAGTTAGTCTGCACTAACTCATTACGTGCGAACCAACTCGCTAATGCGGCGGGACTTTTGAAAGCTGAAATGCGGCAAATGGATTCAATCGTCATGCAAGCGGCTGAACACCACGCCGTTCCAGCCGGGGGCGCGTTGGCCGTCGACCGCGACACGTTCTCAGCTGAGATTACTGAAGCGATTACCGCGTTACCAAACGTCGAAATAATTAATGAAGAAATCACCAGTTTACCAGATGGCATCACCGTGGTGGCGACCGGGCCATTGACGGCGGCCTCACTAGCGAAGTCGATCCAAGCCTTCAATGACGAAGACGACCTGCACTTCTTTGATGCGGCTGCGCCAATTTTGACTAAAGATTCGATCGATATGGATAAGGTTTATCTGAAGTCACGTTATGACCGTGGCGAAGCGGCTTACTTGAACTGCCCAATGACGGAAGAAGAATTCAATGTCTTCTACGACGCTTTGATCCATGCGGAAATGGCAGAAGCCCATGACTTTGAAAATTCGGATGTCTTCGAAGGCTGCATGCCAATCGAAGTCATGGCTCAACGCGGTCGTCAGACGATGCTGTTCGGACCGCTTAAGCCGGTGGGGTTGGAAGACCCAAAGACCGGGAAGCAGCCGTTCGCTGTCGTTCAATTACGCCAAGACGATGCGACAGGGGCCCTGTACAACATCGTGGGTTTCCAGACGCATTTAAAATGGGGCGAACAAAAACGGGTCTTCTCGTTGATCCCAGGCCTGGAAAACGTCGAATTTGTCCGCTATGGTGTCATGCATCGCAATACCTTCATGAAGTCACCGAAACTGTTGTTACCAACGTACCAGACACAACAACGGGCTAATCTGTTCTTTGCGGGGCAAATGACTGGTGTGGAAGGTTACATTGAAAGTGCGGCAAGTGGGATCATCGCCGGGACCAACGCGGCTCGTTTAGCCCTCGGACTGGAACCCCTAGTTTTCCCAACTGATACGATGATGGGGGCAATGGCCCATTACATTACGCACACCAATGCGAATAATTTCCAGCCGATGAACGCTAACTTTGGCATCATGCCGAAATTAAGTCAACGGATTCGCGACAAGCGTGAGCGCAACACGGCGATTTCAGAACGCGCGTTAGCTGATTTGGCAACGTTCAAAGACGAAACCTTGACCGTTAATAACTAATCATTAATATTTGCACCTAATTATCAGGGCGCATAATTGTGTTTTCCTCCATACTTTGCTAAAGTAGCAACGTATGGAGGTTTTTGTATGGAGACAGATTATTTGGCCCTTTTTTTGAAATACGTGCGGGTCGAACGGCAATATTCAGAAGAGACCGCCGCAGCTTACCGGGAAGATATTCAAGCTTTTAATGATTTCTTAACGGCAAACGGCGGCGCGAAAGCGTATACTGAAGTTGACCGGTTGGATGTCAATGTTTATTTGAGTCATCTATATGACCGGCATTTGACGCGGAACTCGATTGCTCGTAAAGTGTCAAGCTTACGGTCGTTCTATAACTTTTTAGTTAAGAACGATTTAGCGCAATTGAATCCGTTTGTCTACGTGCAACTAAAAAAACACGCCGCGCGCTTACCCCGGTTCTTTTATCAAAAAGAATTGGACGTGCTCTTCAAAACCGTCTATGCGGATGACAGTATCATGGGCGCTCGTAATGCCGCTTTGCTTGAAGTCTTGTACGGGACTGGTATCCGGCTGAGTGAATGCGTCGATCTGCAATTAAGCGACATCGACTATGACCTCAAAATGATGCTGATTCGTGGGAAGGGCGACAAGGAGCGCTACGTGCCATTTGGCCGTTACGCTGCCGCCGCCCTGCAACACTATCAGACCGTTTGTCGGCAACCCGTGATGGAAAAGTATGGTCAGACCCATCAGACCGTGTTTATCAACCGGCATGGGGGCCCGATCACGGGCGGTGGCATCGAATACGTGCTCAATCAAATCGTGAAAAAGAGCAGTTTGACGGCGGATATTCATCCGCATATGTTGCGGCATACGTTTGCGACCCAGATGCTCAACAATGGGGCGGATCTCCGGACCGTACAAGAACTATTGGGGCATACGAGCTTGTCGACGACGCAAATATACGCGCACGTGACTAAGGAACACTTACAACAAGATTATCGTCAATTTTTCCCACGAGCCACGCGGGAATCGACAAAGGAGACTGAACATGACAACGAAATTTGAAGCAACAACGATCTGTGCCGTTCGTCAAAACGGCCATAATGCTATGGCTGGTGATGGCCAAGTGACGATGGGTGAAAAAGTCGTCATGAAGGGGACGGCGCACAAGGTCCGTCGTATTTACAATGACCAAGTTGTCGTTGGCTTTGCGGGCAGTGTCGCGGATGCTTTTAACCTCGAAGATCGTTTTGAAAAGAAACTCAACGAATTTTCTGGTAACTTACAACGGGCTGCCGTTGAATTAGCACAGGAATGGCGTAGCGACCAAGCCCTCCAAAAATTGGAAGCTTTGTTGATTGTTATGAACAAAGACGACATGCTACTGGTTTCAGGGAGCGGTGAAGTCATTACGCCGGATAACGACGTGCTGGCCATCGGTTCTGGTGGTAACTTTGCCTTAGCAGCGGCGCGGGCAATGCAGTTGCATGCCAAGGACATGAGCGCAAAAGAAGTTGCTGAAGCAGCGATCCACATCGCTGGTGACATCGATATCTTTACGAACCATAACGTTATTTCAGAAACTTTGTAAGGTGGGAGGAAACTCATGGAAGAAATCAATAAGACACCCAAACAAATCGTCGCTGCGCTGGACAACTACGTGATTGGTCAAGGCCAAGCTAAGAAAGCCGTTGCCATCGCTTTGCGCAACCGTTATCGGCGGATGGAACTGTCTGCTGAAATGCAAGAAGAGATCACACCTAAGAACATGCTGATGATTGGACCAACCGGGGTCGGTAAAACGGAAATTGCGCGGCGGTTAGCTAAAATCGTGCACGCGCCTTTCGTCAAGGTCGAAGCGACCAAGTTTACTGAAGTCGGCTATGTTGGTCGTGACGTGGAATCGATGGTGCGTGACCTCGTTGACGTCGCAATTGAAATGGAAAAGCAACAAGCTTATTCCGGCGTTCGGGCCAAGGCGGTCCAAGCTGCGGATAAGCGCCTCGTTAAGCTGTTAGTGCCCGCACAAAAGAAACAGGCCAAGCAAAACGGCAATGAATTCCAAAACATGATGAACATGTTTACCCAGATGCAGAATGGCCAAACACCGGACATGAACGAATCATCGAACGAAGAAGTGACGGATGATGTTCGTAACCAACGCTTATCCGTGGCTGATCAGCTCAAGAGCGGTCGCTTAGAACAATCCGAAGTCACGATTGAAATGGACGATCCACAACAGGCTGCTGCTGGTAGCAATAACATGTTGGGCCAAATGGGCATCGACTTGGGAGATAGCTTAGGTGCCTTAATGCCGAAGAAGCGCATCAAGCGGACAATGCCAGTTGCAGAAGCTCGTGAGATCTTAGTGCGTGAAGAATCTGAAAAATTAGTCAATAATGCGGATATTTATCACGACGCGATTGTCCGTGCCGAAAATACTGGGATTATTTTTATTGATGAAATTGATAAGATTACCAAGGGCGGCCAACAGGGTTCTGGTGAAGTTTCACGTGAAGGCGTTCAACGCGATATCTTACCAATCGTTGAAGGTTCTCAAATCTCAACCAAATACGGACCAATCAACACTGATCACATCCTGTTTATTGCTTCTGGTGCCTTTGCCGAAAGTAAGCCTAGTGATCTGATTGCTGAATTACAGGGTCGTTTTCCAATTCGGGTCGAACTTGACGACTTGAACCAAGCAGACTTCGTTAAGATTTTAACGGAACCGAAGAACGCGTTGATCAAACAATATATTGCCTTGATCGGTACAGACAATATCAAGGTGACCTTCACGATCGAAGCGATTGAAGCCATTGCCTCGATCGCCTACAAGGTCAACCATGAGACGCAAAATATCGGTGCGCGGCGTTTGCATACCATTCTTGAAAAATTGCTTGAAGAATTGCTGTACGAAGGCCCAGATATGGAAATGGGTGAAGTGACGATCACGGAAAATTACGTTAACGAGCGTATCGGCAATATTGCACAGGATAAGGACCTTAGTCGCTATATCTTATAATATAATCAAAGGGGGCGTTGACACGGATGACAGTCGTATTAAAGAATCAATATCTGACCGTTTCAATCAATGAAGCGGGGGCCGAATTAAGTAGTGTAAAGTCAAATGATGGCATCGAATATATGTGGCAAGCGGATAAGAAATATTGGGGACGGCATGCACCCGTCCTGTTTCCAATCGTCGGCCGCTTGAAAGATGACCAGTATACCGTTGCCGGTCAAGCTTATCACATGGGTCAACATGGTTTTGCACGGGACAACGATTTCTCCGTCGTGAACCAAACGGACACGACGGCAACCTTGGAATTGACTGATACCAGTGCAACCCGGGCGATGTACCCGTATGCATTTCGGTTACGTCTGATTTATACGTTGACGGATCATGAATTGACCGTTAACTATAACGTGCATAATCCAGCCAACCAGGACTTGCTATTTGCAGTCGGGGGACATCCCGCTTTTAATGTGCCGCTAGCGGATCCTAATGGGGACTTGGCGGATTACCGGATTCGAGTGGTGCCACGCCAAGTTTACTCACATATTCCATTGAAGGCACCGCTGAATGATGCGGCCAATGCGGATGAGTTAGATTTGACGAAACCACTTGAACTGAACCGCGAATTGTTCAAAGATGATACCGTTATTTTGGCTCTAGATCATCATGAGACGACTTTAATGCTGGAAACGGATTTAGATGATCATGGGGTGGCGATGACGATTGAAGACGCACCGTACGTCGGCATGTGGTCACCATACCCCGCAGAAGCGCCATTCGTCTGCTTAGAGCCATGGTGGGGCATCGCGGATAACGTGGACAGCGATGGCCAATTAAGCCATAAGATGGGCATTAATCGCCTTGGTGCGAATAAGACGTTTGATGCGAAATATGACATTAGTTTCTTTTAGCAAAGTTAGATAACGCACCAAAAAGACCAACGAATATCAATTTGTTGGTCTTTTTGGTGTGGCGTGACAATCAAGTATACTGTAACTTCTTACTTTAACTAAAATTAAAAACAATTCAAAACCACAGCACCTAAGCTTACCACGTGCAAAACAAAAAGGCCACACGCAAATGTGTGACCTTTAAATCCTCATTTATTTGCGATTAGCGCGTTGCTGGCGGCGCCAACCAATCCCAAAATGGACCAGTGACTCAGTCCCGTTTTTAATTCGAGCAATGTTGCTGCGATGCCGGTAAAAAATGAAGCATGTCAGGACAAGTGCCACCACGGAAAGTAGCCAGTCTTGATAATAAAAGATGGCAATTAAGGTGACGATTGGAAATGCCGTCATACTGGCGACACTCACCATACTGGTTGTGTAGACTAAGATGAACATGATGACACTCGCAATCAGGAAGAACTCCCAATTGTAGGCAAGCAGAATACCGGCACTGGTTGCGACGGCTTTACCGCCCTTGAAGCCAATGTAAATCGAAAAGGTGTGCCCCAGGATGGCGGCTAATCCGATCAAAAGGGTGTAGCGATTAGCCATATGAAATAAGAGCGTCGGTTGAAGTGCTGCAATTGTGCCTTTCAAGATGTCCATTGCCATGACGATCGTCCCAGCAGTCGGCCCTAACACGCGATACGTATTGGTCGTGCCAATATTGCCGCTTCCAGCTAAGCGGATATCAGTTTGAAAGAATAGCTTGCCAATGATGACACCCGAAGGAATCGAGCCGATTAAGTAGGCAACGATCAGCATAATTAATATTTTCAAAATTGGTTCCTCCTGCAATAGAATCACTCAATATTTTAGCATTCTTTTGATGATTGTGGGACTAAATCGATTTAAAAAAATAATAGAATGTGCTGGAATTATGAAAATAAAATGATTTTTTGATAATTTTTAATTGGATAAATGCCGGTGATTCAGGTTTTTAAAGCGCCTACAGCCAAATTAGCCGCGCATTTTAAGAACTTGTCGTGAATCACAATAAGTTTATTCATTGAACTGGCGCTTAGAATCAACATGAGGTAAGCTAGTAAGTGGCATTAATTTTATGGCGTGCACGAACATATGTTTGCTAAACGGATTAATTAAGTGTATGCTAACAGATGACAAGCCAGCAGATAAGATCTAAAAAGACAACTGTCGCTTGACAAGTTCAGCATCGGTGGACTATTTTAAAACGGTTACCGTTGCTCGACTGAATGGGACAGATGAGAAAATTCAAAAGGAGTTGTGAGAATGGCCAAGAAAAGCCCAAAATATGATGATTCTTCAATCCAGGTGCTTGAAGGATTAGAAGCCGTTCGGAAGCGTCCCGGAATGTATATTGGTTCCACGGACGGCCGCGGACTCCATCACCTAGTTTATGAAATTGTTGATAATGCGGTCGATGAGGCGTTAGCCGGTTATGGGAAAGAGATTAACGTCACGATTCACGCAGATAACAGTATTACCGTCGTTGACCATGGTCGTGGAATGCCAGTCGGGATGCATGCTTCCGGTATTCCAACCCCTGAAGTTATTTTGACGGTCCTCCACGCGGGCGGTAAGTTTGGTCAAGGGGGCTACAAGACGTCTGGGGGCCTTCACGGCGTCGGCGCGAGCGTGGTTAATGCGCTTTCGT
Organism: Lactiplantibacillus sp. 30.2.29; assembly: GCF_018991255.1. Classification (NCBI taxonomy): domain Bacteria; kingdom Bacillati; phylum Bacillota; class Bacilli; order Lactobacillales; family Lactobacillaceae; genus Lactiplantibacillus; species Lactiplantibacillus sp. 30.2.29. Next base: position 189,234 of record NZ_JAGYGU010000001.1, read on the forward strand.
CTGAGTTAACTGTCACGATCATCCGTGATGGCTATCGATACGTGGAACACTTTAAGGACGGTGGTCATCCAGTTGGGACCCTTGAAAAGAAGGGCAAGACGAACAAACCAACTGGGACGACGATGACGTTTAAGCCCGATGCCAGCATCTTTACGACCACCGTTTATAATTTTCAGACGTTAGCTGAACGGCTTCGTGAATCAGCCTTCTTGTTGAAAGGCGTTAAGATCACGTTAACTGACGAACGAGAAAACCAGGAACAAGAACTGGTTTTCCACTACGAAGATGGTATCAAAGCGTTTGTCAGTTATCTCAACGAGGATAAAGATACGCTGGGTGACATCATGTTCTTTGATGGCACTAAAGAAGGCGTGGAAGTGGAAGTCGCCGCACAATACAACGACGGCTACTCCGAAAACTTGTTGTCATTCGTTAACAACGTGCGGACGCCAGATGGTGGGACTCATGAAGTTGGGTTCCGGAGCGCGTGGACCAAAGCATTTAACGAATACGCCCGTAAAGTCGGCCTGTTAAAGGATAAAGATAAAAATCTTGAAGGCTCCGACGTGCGTGAAGGGTTATCGGCAGTTATTTCGTTGCGTGTGCCCGAAAATTTACTGCAATTTGAAGGCCAAACCAAGGAAAAACTAGGTACTCCAGAAGCCCGGACGATCGTTGACAATATCGTGAGCGAGCAGTTGCAATTCTTCTTGATGGAAAATGGCGAATTTGCGCAGATGCTGATCCGTAAGTCGACCAAAGCAAGGCAAGCTCGCGAAGCCGCACGCAAAGCCCGCGATGAGAGCCGGAATGGTAAACGCCGTCACAAGCAAGAACGGTTGCTATCCGGAAAGCTAACGCCTGCACAATCCAAGAACGCGAAGAAAAATGAATTGTTCCTCGTCGAAGGGGATTCAGCCGGTGGTTCTGCCAAACAAGGCCGTGACCGTAAGTTCCAAGCAATTTTACCGTTACGTGGTAAAGTGTTAAATACAGAAAAGGCCAAACTGGCAGATATTGTTAAAAATGAAGAAATCAACACGATGATTTACACGATTGGCGCGGGAGTTGGTCCAGAATTCGATATCAAGGCCAGCAACTACGACAAAGTCATCATCATGACCGATGCGGATACCGATGGTGCCCATATTCAAATTCTGTTATTGACCTTCTTCTACAAATACATGCGGCCAATGATCGATGCGGGCAAAATCTACATCGCCTTACCGCCACTGTATCGATTACAGAAGCGGCAGAATAAGCAAATGCGGACCGAGTATGCTTGGACCGATGAAGAATTGACACTTAAGACCAAGACGTTCGGCAAGGGCTATGCGCTGCAACGGTATAAGGGTCTTGGTGAAATGAACGCAGAACAACTGTGGGAAACCACGATGGATCCTGAAAAGCGGACGTTGGTACGGGTTCGTATTGACGATGCAGCGTTAGCCGAAAAACGGGTCACGACCTTGATGGGTGATAAAGTGGAACCTCGTCGTAAATGGATCGAAAGTAACGTTCAATTTACGTTAGATGAGGATGGCTCATTACTTGATAACGAAGCCGTTTCATCCGCCCATCAGCAAGCTGACGAAGAGTTAGCACAACAATTAAAGCATTAGAGGAGGTCGTATAATGGCAACAGAACAGCCAAAAATTCAAGAATTAACGCTTGAAGACGTCATGGGCGACCGCTTCGGCCGTTATTCTAAATATATTATTCAAGAACGGGCACTTCCTGACATTCGTGATGGCTTAAAACCGGTTCAACGCCGGATTCTATACGCGATGAATCAGGATGGCAATACCTTTGATAAGGCCTTCCGTAAGTCTGCTAAGTCAGTTGGGAACGTCATGGGTAACTTTCACCCCCATGGTGACTCATCAATTTACGAAGCAATGGTGCGTCTGAGTCAGGATTGGAAGCTACGAGAACCACTCATCGAGATGCACGGGAACAATGGGTCGATGGACGGTGACCCGGCCGCTGCCATGCGGTATACCGAGGCTCGTTTGAGTAAAATTTCGGGTGAAATGCTCCAAGACATCGATAAAAAGACCGTTGATATGGTCCTGAATTTCGATGATACCGAGTATGAGCCAACCGTGCTACCAGCGCGGTTCCCGAACTTATTGGTGAACGGTGCAACTGGGATTTCAGCCGGTTATGCCACTGAAATTCCACCGCACAATCTGAGTGAAGTCATCGACGCGATTTTGTTCTTGATGAATCATCCCAAGGCGAGTCTGGAAGACTTGATGGACTTTGTGAAGGGGCCTGATTTCCCGACTGGCGGGATTATCCAAGGCTTGGCTGGTATCAAGCAAGCTTACGAAACTGGTCGTGGTCGCATCGTTGTCCGGTCGCGGACGAAAATCGTGCCACTCAAGGGTAATAAGTCCCAAATCGAAGTTTCTGAGATTCCTTATGAAGTCAACAAAGCGCAACTCGTTAAGAAAATTGACGAGATTCGCATCTTAAAGAAGATCGAAGGAATTGCTGAAGTTCGCGATGAAAGTGACCGTAAAGGCCTCTCAGTCGTGATTGAATTGAAGCGCGATGTTAACGCGGAAGGTATTTTGACTTACTTGCTCAAAAACACCGACTTGCAAATCACGTATAACTTCAACATGGTGGCTATCTATCATCAACGTCCTGAACACGTTGGACTGAAGACGATTTTATCGGCCTACTTAGAACATCAGCGCGACGTCATCACTCGTCGGACCAAGTTTAACTTGCAAAAGGCAGCTGATCGTCAGCATATCGTTCAAGGGCTGATCAAAGCGATGTCGATTCTGGATCAAGTTATCAAGACGATCCGGGGCAGCAAGGATAAAAAAGACGCCAAGCAGAACTTGGTCAGTCAATTTGATTTCACTGAAATTCAAGCTGAAGCCATCGTCACGATGCAACTATACCGCTTGACGAATACCGACGTGACCCAGTTGGAAAAGGAAGCTGCGGACTTAGCTAAGTCGATTGAAACTTATCAATTGATTCTGGCTGAACCCAAAGAACTCGATAAGGTATTGCGGCGGGAACTAAAGACCGTTCAAAAAGCCTATCCAACCAGTCGTTTGACCGAAATTCAAAATGAGATTCAAGAGTTGAAGGTTAAAACCGAAGTGGTCATTCCGCAAGAAGATGTCGTTGTGATGATTAGTCATGATGGCTATATCAAACGGACTAGTTTACGCTCCTATTCGGCTTCTGAACCTGATGATAATGGGCTAAAAGACGAAGATTATCCAATCTATTTGGCTAAGAATAGTACGTTAGACCATTTGATGATGTTCACGAATATGGGTCATCTAATCTATCGGCCAGTCTATGAGATTTCAGATGCCAAGTGGAAAGATACTGGCGAGCATATTTCGCAGACGATTGGGCTTGCGGACAACGAACGCATTACCTGGGTCTACAGTTTTGAAAATCTGAAAGCCACCGGTAAGTTCTTAGTTGCCACTAGTGACGGTTACATTAAACAGACGGCGTTTGCGGACTACACCCCTGGTCGGACGTATAAGACCCGCGCCAGTCAATTTATCAAACTGAAATCAGACGATGCGAGTGTCGTCACGGTCGATTATCTGCCAGCTGCACCAACTGGAACTTTAGTGCTAGTCACGCAACACGGCTATGGCTTACGTTACGATTTAAGTGAAGTGCCAACGATTGGTGCCAAAGCAGTCGGCGTTAAGTCAATGGATCTTCGCGACGATGCCATCGTACGTGCGACAATTGCCAATGAGACCGACTTGTTAGACATGATTACGCAGCGCGGTTCATTTAAGAAAATGAAGGTCGCAGATATTCCGGTCACCAGTCGGGCTCGTCGTGGGGTTCAAGTCTTACGTGAATTGAAGAGTCATCCGCACCGGGTCGCTGATTACGTCTTAGTGGCTGCCGATGCGAGTGGCGTGGCCCTCGATGTCTTGACAGACCGGGGTAAGCACCATTCGATTTTAAGCGATGATCATCCGGTCAGCGCACGGTATTCAAACGGGTCCTTCGTGGTCGATACCGATACAGAAGGGGAACCCGTTGCAATGCAAGTTCACCCAATTCCGTTAACTGTTTAGTTGCCAATGCGAATGCTTGCACGTTAATCCGTATTCGATTAAGATAAAGTTATGGCAATGTAAAAGATTATGAATTAGTTAAGCTTTATTTACCGATAACAACCGCTTGCTTTCACCATGAATCTTGTATAAAATTATAGGTATCATAAGATGGCGATAAGAAGAAAGGATCAGGTAAAATTCATGAAGACAACTCAAGAAAGTATTTTCTCCTCGAAAACGTTAACGTATTTCTTGCAATTAGCCGAAACAATGAATTACACACAGGCTGCTCAAATTTTGGGTATTACGCAACCAGCGTTGACGCAACAAATTAAAAAGTTGGAACGCACGGTTGGGGCCCCATTATTCTATTCAGTGGGTAAGAAGTTACGACTCTCTGATGCGGGTTACACCATGTTAAATGCCACACACAGTATTTACGATGTCCTGAACAAAGCGACCGACGAGATTCAACAAACGACCAGTGCCACCCAAGGAACGATTAATATTGGGGTGCTGGCTTCAATTGAAGATCACGTGTTTGAAGACTTTGCAATCAAGTATTATGAAGCCAATCCAAATGTCATTATTTCGCTACACATGTTGACCCGCAAAGAAATTTGGGAACGACTAGAAAATAACCGCATTGATTTGGCCGTCATGTATTTGCCTGACGAAAGCATTAAAAACTGGAAGCCATACCAATCGAAGAAGATTATTCAAGACGAATTGCTCTTCATTTCGGGTGACCCCAAGTTAGCTAAGAAGAAGCGGATCAAGTTTAAGGATACGACGCTCAGTCCATGGGTCACTTATCCAGAGAACTATTATTTAGATCAAGTGGTGAAGGAATCTTACAAGAACCAGCTCGCTGATTTACCAACTGCAGCGGCTCGGTTCACGACACCACAACAGATCTACCGGTTCGTTGCGGCAACGACCAACACGAATACGGCATTACCAAATTCATTCATGGTTGCTAACCCAGCGACAGACAAGTTACACACGCTGTCATTTGAACCAGCAATTAAGTTTGATTTGAACTTCGTCTTCCGTAAAGATAAGGACCAAATTCCACGGATCAAGAACTTCTTGGACGAATTTGATGCTTACTTACGGGCTGAAGATTATATTTCACGGTTACAAAAAATTAATCAAAAATAAGTTTTAAGGGAGTTTTGTGCTAATGAGTAAGGAATTAATTTTTGGACACCAAAATCCTGATACCGACGCAATCGTGGCGGCAAAGGCATTCTCATATTTCGAAAATAAAATGGGTGCGGATACTGAAGCCGTTGCATTGGGCGAACCCAATGAAGAAACCCAATTTGTTTTGGATCACTTTGACGAACCAGCACTGCGGGTCATCACTAAAGCTAGTGACGAAGTTGACAGTGTCATGCTTGTTGACCACAACGAACCACAACAAAGTGTCAGTGATATTGCCGACGTTACGGTGAGTCACGTGGTTGATCATCACCGGATCGCCGGTTTTGAAACCGCACAACCATTGTTCTATCGTGCCGAACCACTTGGCTGCTGCAGCACGGTTATCTACAAGTTGTTCCAAGAAAACGACATTGAAATTCCTGCTAAGTTGGCCGGTTTGATGCTTTCTGCCATCATCTCCGACACCTTATTATTGAAGTCACCAACGACGACTGAAACCGATGTCGCCGTGGTTAAGGACTTAGCTAAGATTGCTGATATCGATTATGAAACTTACGGTTTAGCAATGCTTAAGGCTGGGACTAACCTTGATAGCAAGTCAGAAAAAGAATTAATCGATGCCGATGCTAAGTTATTTGAAATGGCTGGTTCAACGGTACGTGTCGCTCAAATCAACACGGTTGATTTAGATGATGTTTTCAAGCGTCAAGCAGCCTTAGAAGATGCTGCTAAAGCTGAAAATGCCAGTGACGGCTATGACTTGTTCTTGATCCTTGCCACTAACATTCTAGATAGCAATTCTGAATTGTTAGTCGTTGGGGGCCCAACAGAACCCGTTGAAAAGGCCTTTGGTAAGACGATTGCCAACAATCGTTTAAGCTTACCAGGTGTCGTTTCACGGAAGAAGCAAGTCGTCCCACAATTAACGGACGCATTCAACGCCTAAGCTAATCGGGATAAAATCTGAATAGTGATTAAAGAAGCTGCCAGTTTTGGGAGCTTCTTTTTTGCATTTTGGGGTAAATGGGGTATGATAATAAGGTAATTAAGTTGTACACAACTTAATAGCTGAAAGGACTGATTTTAATGACTAAGCAGCAAGATGAGTTACGGCAACGCCTAACACCTGAACAATATGCAGTCACTCAAGAGGCAGCAACTGAACGACCTTTTAGTGGTGAATATGATGATTTTTATCAAGACGGCATCTATGTTGATGTTGTAAGCGGTCAGGCATTATTCAGTTCGCGCGATAAATATGATGCTGGCTGTGGTTGGCCGTCCTTCACGAAGCCAATTGAACCGGCTAATCTCAACGAACATTACGATGATTCGTTCGGCATGCATCGGACCGAAGTGACTAGTGCGCAGGCGAAATCGCATTTAGGGCACGTCTTCCCAGATGGTCCGCGTGACCAGGGTGGATTGCGCTACTGCATTAATTCAGCCGCACTAAAATTCATTCCAGTTGATGAATTAGAAGCCGCGGGTTACGGTCAATACCGGCAGTTATTTAAATAAGACATTCAAACCAAATGGAGGATTAATATGACAGATACTGCAATTTTTGCTGGCGGTTGTTTCTGGTGCATGGTCAAACCATTTGATCAACAGCCTGGAATCAAGTCCGTGATTTCTGGATATACGGGTGGTCACGTTGCTAATCCGACCTATGAACAAGTTGCCAGCCATACGACTGGTCATACTGAGGCGGTCGAAATCACCTTTGATCCTGAAATTATTAGCTATGCGCAATTGGTTGAAATTTATTGGCGCCAAACAGATCCGACTGACGCCTCTGGTCAATTCCAAGACCGCGGTGATAGCTATCGGCCCGTCATTTTTGTGAATAGTGAGGAACAACGGAAGGTCGCCACGGCTTCACGTGACGCATTGGCAGCCAGCGGTAAATTCGCTGAGCCAATCGTAACGACGATTGAAGACGCCAAGCCATTTTATCCAGCAGAGGAAGAACATCAAGACTTCTATCGTCGCAATCCATTTCGTTATCAGATTGAAGAAATGGGCGGCCGTGAAGCCTTTATTAAGGAACACTGGCAAGACTAGTTAGTACAAGGACACAAAAAAATAACCCGGCTTATGACGAATTTTGGGGACGTCATAAGCCGGGTTTTATTATCAGTTATAATGATTGATTAAGTCCCATTATTTAGCTTGATAAGCATCGAGCGCTGAATAAAAGGATTGTTTGACAGAGTCGCGAATATTCAAATAAGTAATATAATCAGATAATTCGTGAACATTACTCGTCATTGGAAAATCAAAATCAGAATGGGCGTAAGAAGCAGCTGGAGCGAACGGTCCGTTTTGTTCAATGAACGGTTCCAGCCAACGGTAAAATGTCATCAAATCATCCTTTCAAGTACTTTGGTTAATCAATATAACCAGTGTACCGCAAAGATTGCCGCTGTACAGGCGTTTTAAGGCTTCTTAACTAACTAGCAAATGCAGTGTAATGCTTGTCCTACGTTTGTAAAGTATTGTAAAGGTGTCGTAATAACGTAATGTTACTTTAACTAGTAAAGTTAATGATCAAACTCACCTGTCAGTTGCTGATTACCTGGTGCCCAGTCTAGTTAAAAACCTACCTGTAAAGCAGTTAAAGACTGATATAACACACAATCAAAAGCCACCCGCAACGGTAATTGTAGGTGGCTTAACGTGGCTCAGGTGGTTCGCTTAGCTTGTAAGGTCCGCAAATCACGTTGTCTGAGCAAATTTTGGTAATATTCGAGGCTGGTTGCGTCTAAGCGTAAGCGTGTCATAATTTGGGTGGGTTCAGTCGTCCGATGCTGGTTTAAATACCACAGGATAAAGTCTTGACGGAGCGTCACGGGCTTCAGTGGCACGCCTAAGCGCTGGCCGTCGCCGGCTAAATACTTGTGCAACGCCGCCAAAGTGATGTGTGGATCATTGCCACGTTGACGCTTCTTTAAGAACAAATCTGGGCTGCCACTTTGTGCTTGTAAAGGTTGTAAATAGGTTTGTAACGTCATGATAAAGCGGTGTTCGTCAACGGTAAACTGTAGCTGTTTAAAATCCTGATAGAACCCAGGCGTCAGCATTTCGGTGGCGGTATAACCCTTGTAAGTTAGCAATAAAAATAAGCGCGTATACGGGTGCAGGTCTTCGTTTGCCAACCATTGTGGGAGTAACTCTGGCCACGTGGTGGTTGTCGGTTGGTTTAGTAAGGGTTGTCCTTTGATTGCAAACGTCGGTAACGTTGTAATAATTCGATGGGCAAATAAGTAGCTAAAGTAACCATTTAGATTTGAAAGCGCTTTGTTCAAGGTTGACGGTTTGAATTGGCGTTGCTCACGTAGCATTTCCAAATAGGCGCGAATATCATTTTCAGTTAAGTCAGCGAGTAACTGATCTTTAGCGAAAGTCTCGTTGAAATGTTGTTCATAATTAAAAAAGTCTGCGAGCGTCAATTCATATTGTTCAATCGTACTAGCTTGTTTGCCAGCAGTTTGTAAGGAAGCAATAAAACTACGGGCATACGGAAATTTAGCAGTCATTGGCAGCAGGCCGTCCTTTCAATAGATGAAATCTTACTTTAACTAAAACATAAAATAACCGAAAAAACAAGCAATATATCGCGTGCTGAGAGACGCATTCTGAGATCTAGTTCAGATGATAGACGGACAAGTTGGTCGTTAATTGTGCTTAAAATCAACGAATACAAATCAAGGATTTGAGATGGATTAAGTAGTCAGATGAACAAATCGTAATTAGGATAGAAAATTGCTTGGTAACATGATTAGCAGAATTTACGACATACTAAAATCAAATTCAGCATGAGTCAGATTCAAGCCAACTTGATAACTGACGAATGATTCAATTCAAGCGGTCAAATTTAATTCAAGTTCAAATGACACTTAAAAGCTCGTCATTGAATCTGAGTAAATAAAACATTTCGGTTGACGATTGAATTTAACATGCCGAATTTAAAATTCAGATTCAATTTATCATTTTAAAAATGTCAGCGGTGAAAATTACAAACGAAAAAGTCGTGATCAAGTTTGGTAAAAGTTGTTCAGGGGACCATTTTAGGTCGTGGGGGAGTATTTTTACTTTTGATTCTACTTTGTATAATATATATTATGTAAACTAGAATATATCAAAAAAGTCCCCTAGCTAAATTAGCCTGGATCAAGCCTGACTCATTGGTTTGACCGTTAACTGGTCTTTTTTGCGCAGTTTTTTAACTTTTTGAAATAACTTTTTCTAGATTGACTGACAAATCAGAATGAATTTTAACAGAGCTGTTTAAAATAACTTCAATAAATTCAACTAAAAACGCCTGAATCCGTTAAATGAGACTCGGATTCAGGCGTTGGTTTGTGTAAATACAGTTAGCTAGTTCAAATGCTCAAGTTATCTGATTCAACGGCTCCGTCAATGGTATTCGCGCTAATCAACTCATATTTGAGCTCTTGGACAACGCATTGCTGTGTTTAAAGTACAACTATGCCGCTGTATGGCATTCGCTCAGCAAATCGGGCCATATTACAAATTCTACTGGTTTTCATTTAAGGCGTAGCAATCTGTAATTAGCCACCAACTGTTTCAGTCACTTAGAGACTTCATGTGGTTGTTTGAAGGCGTCACTAAGATTGACGGTGGCTGATAAATGCGGAAACAGCGCGTTTTATAGCCATCAATCGCACCATTCACGAACAGCTGTGTCAGCAACATCAACTTGATTACCGGCAATCGTTAGTGGTCGTTCAATCGTATAATTGGTCGCGCCACTGATTTGTAGCAACTGAGACATCACATCAAGGCAGTTACCAATACCGTAGCCGCCATTCGTTTCAAATGGCATGATACGTTTGCCTGATAGTTCGTTTCCGTAAGCTTGCAAGAATGCTTTAAGTGGTTCGCTCAGTGTCATGGCCCAGGTTTGAAAGCCCAAATAAACCGTCTCATATTGCGTCAGGTCTGGTAATTGCATATTTAAATCTGGTGTCAAACCCGTATCACGTTCACGATTAGCGCGGGTTCTGGTTTCTAGATAATCAGCTGGATACGGATTTGTGAGCGTAATTTGGCAGACATCGCTGTTGGTCAAATTAGCAATTTTACTGGCTAGCAATTCGGTTGCACCTGAACGCGACCAATAAATGACGATTTGATGTGCTTTCTCAGTGATTCGGCGAGCGACACCCTGACTAGTCGTATCTTGACCATCAGATGGGGTCATGCGCCCACTATCCCAGCGTGCGCCCTTGCGTGTGACTTGATTGGCTTGCACAGGTTTACCGGCAATATGACCCAAAATCGGACCTAATGAGTGCTGTTGCATATCGATAACCACCCTTCCTAAGTGAGATTAAAGCAGGGACTCGGCTTGTAAAAAACGCGGCCGTGCCCCTGCTTTTTAGCCCCTGCCATTTTTAAGTTTAAAAACAGCGACAAGCAGTCAAATGATCGCAATCTTGAAGACGATTTTTTGGCTGCTTGTGCTTAAAACAAATTAGTAAACTAGGCGAGTCTCACCCTGCGTGGCAGCGTCTGCAATCCCGACGCTGTCATTTGCTAAAAATGTCGGATCTGCGATGATTTTGACAATCACGTCGGCCATACTTTGACGCGAGCCAGAGACGCCGACATACGGTTCATTGCGGTGAGTCAGCTGATACTTGATTTCGTCACGGTCGTTTAACCATGGAAAGCGCAATGTTGTATAGGCAATTCCGGACTGCGCTAGTAATTCATCAGCGTGAATAGCAGCTGGTAGGCCACTTTTGACCATTTGATAATTCCAACGGCCATATTCACCAGGAACTTCATTGTAAAGTCCTAATAGACTCGATTCAATGATCCGTTGACCCCCTTGTTCTCGACTGGCTTTGATGACATTACGCGTGATGACGTTATCAGGTGTGTGATCCACCGCCGCAATGTAAACGATATCTTGCCCGTGCATAGCGGCTTTGACGGTCTGATAATCGGTCATATTACCATCGATTAGGGTTACCCGCGAATTGTCAGCTAGGTTTGCAAGTCGTGATTTTTGACGCAGAAACAATGTCAAATGGACATCGGATTGCTCCGCTAAAAGACGTTGTTCAACGATTCGGGCGATTTGTCCGTTGGCACCTAAGATTAAGACGTTTTTCAAATAGATTTCCTCCAATCTGGTTACTCAGTTGGCCTGTGTGCGACCGTCAAACTGCGTTAATCTGCGATAATTAATAACGATTTGATGGCTTCACGTTTGTCCATGGCTTCATAGGCTGCTTGAACATGGTCGAGGTCAAAGCGTTTCGTAAAGACCTTTCCGGGATGAATCTGACCATTTAAAACAGCATCTAATAGGACTTCACGATCATAGGTGGTGACTGAGGCAATCCCGCCACGTAGACCAATATTGCGCCAGAATAAGTTATTGGTGTTCATTTCTGCCTTCTGTGGGACGCCGACCCGACCAACAACGGCACCCGGACGGCCAACCTTCACTGCAGTATCGACCGATTGTTCAGTACCGACACATTCCAACACTGCGTCAGCCCCCTTGCCATCAGTCAATTCGAAGACTTTTTTAACCGCTTCATCGCCCCGTTCAGCAATAATGTCAGTCGCACCAAATTCTTTAGCGAGGGCTTGTCGATCCGCGTGGCGACTCATGGCAATAATGCGACTCGCACCACGTAACTTGGCAGAAATGACACCGCAAAGGCCGACTGCCCCATCACCCATGACAACGACCGTATCACCTTGTTTAACTTCAGCCGTTGCAGCTGCGTGGTAACCAGTCGCCATGACATCTGATAGCGTCAGTAGATCATTTAACTGCGCGTCGGTGTAATCACTTGGTTGGCCAGGTACTTTAACCAGTGACCAGTCCGCATTGGTGAAACGTAAATATTCACCCTGATAGCCAACCATTTCATCGGGATGATTGTTGAGACAGTTACCTTCAAAACCGGCCAAACAAGCGGCACAATGCCCACAACCATGCGTAAACGGTGCAATAACAAAATCACCTGGTTTGACATGGGTCACTTCATCGCCGACAGATTCAACCACCCCGATGGCTTCATGGCCGACCGCAGACGGGTGCTTACGATCTGAAATTCCGCGGAACCACCACAGGTCTGATCCACAGACACAAGCCCGAACGATCCGTAAAACGGCGTCTGTGGGTTGTTTAATGGTCGCCTTTGGCAATTCGCGTGCTTCAACTTTTCCTGGTTCAACAAATACTGCTGTTTTCATAGTTAATAGCCTCCTAAAGCTGTTTGAAATTGTTAGTGATTTAATTGATTCAATTATCGTGGCTCAAAATTTAGTCTGATCAGCACATCATGACCCTGATTCTTGATATATGGCGTTGTCCCTAGTCGTCAGACGCTATGCTGCAACGGTTTTCAGCCATTGCAGAATCTGTGGCGTGGTCGTCTGACGGTCAACTGCGAGGCCTGACTTAACCTGCGCAGTTGGAATTAGTTGGGCAATCTCGGCCTCATATGTCCCCGGAGTTCCCGTATGCGTATAAAATGGTGCGACAATGCCTTTAAAACCCGCTATTTGACGCAAGAATTGCCGAACTGGGGTTGCAACTGAGTGGTGCCAGACTGGGCCACCGACCAGTACAATGTCATCTGGACTAACATGTGCCTGTGCCGCAATCTCCCGTGCTGCTTTCGCAGTATTGCCTGACCATGAATAGTAAACCACAATAATATGTTTTAACAAGGCTCGGTTTCCTCCTTCCAATGACTTCAATACAATTACTAGTATAGAACCTTGAAGTAACTTCAAGGCAAGCGTTTGATCAAAAAAGTTTTAATTAATGGCGAATAAAAATATCGATCGTATCCCCGACAAGCTTTTCGAAGACCACAATCGATATTTTCCATGAATCTTATAGTGCCAGTGAACGTCGACGACAAACCGGACCCAAACTGACTAGGCCCCCGAGATACTGTTGCTGGCGTTAATGATCGTCAAATTATGCTGTCGTTGACGCCACCATAATTTGACCCCGGCCACCCCACAAATCAGCAACATGATAATTGGTAAGTACAAAATCACGTGATAACGCCCCTGCACTTCCAGTGGTAAGGCGGTTAGCGTGAACCCGTCGAATAATAAAGCAGCCATCATCAAGTAGGTATTCAAATAATGGTGCCGCCACTGAAGCCAGAGCCCCATCATGATGCTGAGTAACGCTAACACCAACATGCCTTGCCAATAAATGACAGCTAGAGACACGATTATGGGTGCCCAGTGAAACCAGTTGTGATTGAGCGCACCACCATGGGGACTAAGATTATATAGCGACCAGTCGTAACCATAATCTTCGCGGGCGAAGTTTTGCATCTTCTGATTTGCAAAGTTGCCCAACTGTGGTTTGATATGCGTCAAATTAGTTTGTAGCGTCGTTTCCAAGTGCCGCGTGATTTGTGGGTACGCCTGATTCAACGTTGGTGCGACTCGCAGTTCATGATCAACACTTGCTTGTAAATGGGCACTGTAGGTCCCGTGAGTATTTGGATCAGTACCGGTCGCCAAACTGTACAACGTTTCAACGCGGGATGGTGCGATTCGAATGCCGTATAGCCAGCTGTCGAGATTGGTTGCCGCGACAAATAAAGCTAGCACAACGCCACTATATAGCAGAAGCTGTCGATATTGCGACCGCCATCGCTGCCAGTTCGAACGACTGTAGACAAATGCGGCCATAAGCGCCACAGCAATCACCCATACCGCCATGATTGGACGTAGCATATTGGCCACCACCGTTGCGATGACAGCTAGTCCGAGGAACAAGCGTTGGTCAGTCCGAGTGGGGACTAACGCGCGTGTCAGGGCGTACATGCTGAGCAACACACTGGTTAAGAAGAACGGTTCACCGCCATTTAACAAGCTTCCATACAACCAGTATGCGGGAATACAATAGAAGATGAGCGCTGCTGCAATGCCTAATTGACGGGATAGCCAGCGCGCGACTAACCAGTAAATGAGCAGCATATCAAACCAGCTACAACTGATATTAATTAGTTGACTAACAAAATAATTATCGCCGCCAAAAGCCACAGCTAAGCTGAACCCATTTGCAATGTTGAGCGCGTGTGGAAATAGCACGTAGTTTCCAATGACCCCTTGTTGCCAGAGCTGTTTCCAAGTTAACCCTTGGGCACTGAAGGCTGCCAGCGTGTGATAGTTCCAAAAATCCGAGGTTGGCTGAATCTTTAGCCCGGCAATTAACGGTAATTTGAGTAAAGTTAGTCCCACAAAAATACTCAGCAACCAGGCCGTACCGTGCTGACTGAGCCACCAACTCCCGAAACTAATTGCACTAATCAGGATCAAGAAGATTAGACCACTAGTGAACAGCGTGCTCGGAGTCGTGTGTCGTGGCAAGCCAATCTCCAAATTTGCAACCAATAACCAGCTCATTAGTCCCGCGGCAACTAGTAAAACAATCGTTTGAAATAAATGTTTTAGCCATTTCATGAGTCGATTCCTTCCTATCGTTAATACGACCGTTTAAGTCCAGCGTATTTGCGTGGTCGAATCACCGTCCCGTGATGAGTTTTGGCCCAAGCGGTCTGTCCGCGCAGTTGCCGATAAATCGCAACGTATGGCGTGAGGCTAATAATTAATAAGAATGCTTGAAAGCTTAACGCTTCACGAATGGCGAGCGCTAAGGACATTGGCTGATGAACGGTCGTACAGTTACGCTGATAAAGCGCGGCTAGCACGCAACAAGCGGCTAACGCAATCATGACCAGTGTGCTGATGGCGAGATGGTGCCACCCAGCTTGCCAATGGACCAGACTACGCTGAATCAAAATGGTCAGTGTCACTAAACTGGTCACTGGGACGATACAACCAGTGATAGGCATTAAAATCCAGATGCTCGTATCGACTTTTTGAAAGCCATTCAAGTATGGTGACCGCCAGAGCGCTGGTAAGTAGTGCATACACTGCACGGCGCCCTGACACCAGCGAACCCGTTGCCGGAAAAATGGTTTGAGCTGTTCGACGGCCTCTTGTTGGACGACTAGTGTGTGGTCAAATTCAGTTCGCGTCCCGCCTAACAGCCAGGTTCGCAGGGTATACTCCAAATCTTCAAGCAACCGATCGCCCCACGGGTTTTTTAAAGCCAAATCAAAGCGTACAAATTGGCCATTTCCCGATGCGATGCCTTGTCCGAGGCGATTCCGAAGTTGTTGCGTCGCATTATTAACGCCCATGAATTCAAAATTTTGCATCTTGGTGAGCCAATTGGGCTGGTTATAGATACTAACACTCGTTTGGAGCATTGCTAACCGAGCGTCTTATTCAAAACGAGCAACCACCCGGGTCAAATCCGAAGCGTTCATAAATGCGTCGGCATCCAGTACACCAATGACGGTTTTGCGCGGGTCAACATCTGTTGCCAACGTCCGGTGAATGTACTGCACGGCCGTATTTAAGACCGCCCCCTTCCCCGCCTGTTCGTTGGCGGCACGGTGTAAAACTTGCAAATACGGTGACTGCGATTGAGTCAGCATCAATAAACTGTGGTCGCTAGAATCATCATCCACTGCGATTAACTGGGCATGGATGGATGCCGGTAATTGATCGAGTGCATTAGAGAGCTGGGCCACGGTTTTGCCAATGACGCGCTCTTCATTCAGAACCGGGATAATCAAAAAGAGCTGATACGGGGTTGGGCCTTTGAGATAGACGCGGGTCGGCTCCCGATAATGGTTGATCAACCCCAGATTGATTAAAAAATAAAGATAGAACATGACCGAAATCGTCATGGCAAGCGTGATTAAAATCATTGCAATCCCCCCAAATACCTTTATTAAATCGGTATTATACGCACTATTTTCATATTTTCCCATTATTCTCGTTATGAAAACATAGTGAACAAATCATAGTCGGATTTTACAGCGTTTTTACGTGAAGTTTACAATAATACGGTAGTCAGTTAGTTGATAGCCTGATAAAATGACGTTATTAACTAATAAGAAAGCAGTGATTAGATGCGTAAGCTAATTGCCGGTTTATTTATCTTGCTGGTGCTCCAACCACTTGGACTCTACTTGTGGCGCGCACAACTATTGAATGTGATTCCCATTCATTACGGTATTTTCGGCATCAGTGCCTGGCAAGCCGACCCCCAACATTACGGGGCGCTCATCGAGAGTGCGCTGATACCTGCAACACTAATTATCATTGCACCACTCCGACCACAGCCACCACTAAACTGGGTGCGGCCAATCCAAACGAGTCTTTGTGGTTGGCTGTTTGGTATGAACTGGCTACTCCTCATTAACCTCTTTACTCATGCGGCTTGGATCAATTGGATCAGCTTCATTTGGTTGGTCATCTGGGTTGCGGCCGCTGGATTGCAGCTCTTAGTCCAACTTGCATTTGATTATCCTGGGCATAAAAATGTCCATTCTTGATTATTCTAACGGCCAAAAAAGCAGCGCTCCATCATGGAAGGCGCTGCTTTTGTCATTAACATGAAGTTATCACTAAGCTTTTCGTGTCATACCAGTTGCTCCGCTTAGTGCAAAACGGTCTAAAGCGATTTAGTGCTCGCGATGCAGTAATGGTGTCAACATATCAATAATGCCAACTGATGCACTCGGAAAGGCGAACACTTTTTGACTTAGCGTTTCAGCCGTCACACGGTCGGTAATCAGCATCGTCAACAGGTTAATTAAATCTGGTGCGCCGTTACCGTAAATAGCGGCCCCGACCAAGTAGTTTTCTTGGTCAAAGACTAATTCAAGATTAGCTTCAGTCTCATTTTGATATTGAAAGGCGAGTACTTGGCCGTATGGTAAGGCTTGGACATGGTAAGTATCCGGATCGGCCTGTGCCGTGGCGACTGAAACCCCGACTTGTGCCAACCGCGGCATCGTGAAGACGACCGATGGGATGACTGGATAATCAATCGCAGCGGTGGCCCCTAGCAATTGGCCGGCAATGTAGTTAGATTCAAAAGTTGCTGTTGGTGTTAATTTTGGTAGCATCTTACTAATCACATCACCACTAGCATAGATGTTCGGTACATTTGTCCGCAGATGGTCGTCGACAATAATACCGTGACGGTCAGTTTGAATACCAACTTTCTCAAGCCCAAGGTGTTCAACATTCGGGATTCTTCCGGTCGCGCCAACAATGGCGTCACTTTCAATCGTTAAGCCGTTAGCAGTAGTTGCGGTCAGCCCAGTAGCGGATTTTGATACCGACTGTAAGGCTTCATCGAAGTGGAATTGGACGCCCGCTTGTTCAAGGTGCGTAATCAGCTTTTGAACGTGATCTTGATAAAATGCGTGCAAGGCGCTCGGTGCAAATTCGATGATGTGGACCTCTGAGCCGAGTAAGACCGCCATATCAGCAAATTCCAACGAGATAATACCAGCACCAATGAAAGTCAGGCGTTTAGGCATCGTTTCTAAATCTAAAAAGTCGCGACTATCTAGCATTAACCCAGCACCAGGAATCGCTAGCTGTGCGGGACGTTGCCCTGTTCCGAGTACAATCGTATCCGCAGTATAGTCAGTTCCAGCGACTTGTACCGTGTGAGCATCAGTCAGTTCACCACGACCAGTAATGACAGTAATACCGAGTTGCTTGAAAATTGCCGTCATCTGAGTCGACAATGGCTTGATCACACTTTGTTTATAGGCCATTAATTGTGACCAGTCAATTTTAGGTGTCTCGTTGACCCCGATGCCTTGGTATTGTTTGAGTTGTTCAGTTAGTTCGAATGGCCCATCTAACAGAATCTTGGCATCACAGCCAAAATTCGTACACGTCCCGGCAATTGTGTCCGCTTCAATGATGGCTACCTTTCGCTTTGCCTGTGCCAACGTGACTGCTGCATGCCATGTTGCGTGACCACTACCAATAAAAATTGTGTCAAAATTTGCCATATCCGGTTCCTCCTTGAATTAGTGAAGCATTAATTAGAATAAACAGTTAAATAAACGGTCGTGCACGATTGAAACGACCAATAAAAATGGCCCCTTAGGCCAAATCTTGCGACAAGGTATCAACGATCTTTTGATTTAGCGCTAATGCTTGCTGATACTCGTCACTGGTTAAGTGATAACGTCCAATACAAGTTGCGATGGCGGTCTCGATTGCCTGGCGCTGGGTCTTGCCCTGCTCAGTCAAATGGATAATGAGTTGGCGGTGGTCATTGGCTGGACGCTCGCGCCATAACCAACCGGCATCGTCCATGCGTCGCAGCAGTGGTGTCAATGTATTACTGCTTAGCCGCAATACCGTCCCAAGCTCATGCAGCGACTGGTCGTCATGCTCCCACAAAGCCATTAACACGAGATACTGTGCATAGGTCAGTTTGAATGGCGCCAACGCTTCAACGTAAAACTTGTTGAATAAACGATTAGCATTGTAAATACTAAAACATAATTGGTTAGCTAGCTCAATCTCAGGTGTCATTGTCGGTGCTCCTTTCAATCGTGTGCGATTGATTATTAGTATAAGCGCCCTAACGGCAAAAAGCAAGGCGCTTTTATGCTTAGGACACTTTAAATCTAATTAAGTTAACGATAGCTGTTGTGACGGTTGATTGGCCATAACAACTTAATTAATTGCTAGACCCAATTATACTTCGTCCACAGGTCTGATCATCAATAAATCCGTTTGCCAATCAGTGCCCATCACAAAATCGTGTGCGCTGAATTGGCGGAAGCCCCATTTGGCATAAAAACGTTTGGCGGGTTCATTGTGTTCCCAAACACCCAGCCAAATTCGTTGCTTACCTGCCTGCTTGGCCGTTGTCAGTGCAAACTGCATCAATTGGCGACCGAGTCCCCGATGCTGATAACCCGGACGAATGTAGATCCGCTCCACTTCGAGTGTATCCTCTCCCATCGCTTCCGACTGGGCATCATCAGTATTTAGCTTCAGATAGCCCATGATTTCATTATCCTGGCCAATGAAGAAGAAACTGGAATGAGGATTGGCTAGTTCCGTCTCAAGTGTGTTTAATTGGTAGGCTTGCTGCAGGTAGGCCTGCATGTTAGCAGCAGTGTTCTGTGCGCCAAAGGTATCTTGGAAGGTCTCGATACTAATTTGCTGTAACGTTGGTGCGTCAGCGACGGTTATTGGTGTAATTGTAACTTGGCTCATGTGATTAGTCCTCTCTCTCAATTGGTCATAAAAAAGCAACCCAGAAGTTGCGCATGACAATTATCATACCGCACATCTGGGTTGTTGTTAAGTTACTTGGCTTTCTTACCCCATTCTGGAATAATCTTACCATCTTCACTGATAGCCAAACCATCAGCATTTTCAAGTTCAGCTGCATTTGGATCTTCAAAGTTGTTCTCAAGTGCATCGACAAAGCGCGCCGTTGAACGACCATCTAAATCATCAAAGAAGAAGTCGACGAAACCATCGAGCTTGGCCTGATCAATTTTCGGATGCTTCAACTGCTGGATCAAATCACCGGTGTTTTCGGCTAAACTACCTGGAATGAAGTCAAAGTAGTTGAAGTAGAAACTCCGGGACTGCATGTAGTCGGCTAAATCAGGCGCAAAGAAAATCATCGGTCGTTTGAGTAAGGCATATTCGAAACAAACGGATGAATAGTCCGTGATCAACTGGTCAGCGACTAATAACAAGTCATTGATTTCGCGGTAATCTGAGACATCGTAGTAAAAGTCTGAATACTCGTATGGAAGTGTCGGTTTGTTTTGCACGAACGGATGAATCTTCAATAGGAAGACATAATCCTCATGCAGGGCTTCGTATATTTCTTTGAAATTCAACATTTCAAATGGATAGTAAGCCGATTGTTGACCGTTACCACGGAACGTTGGTGCAAAAAGGATCACTTTCTTACCCTTAATGAATGGCAAGTCGTCTTCTAAGCGTTCGCGAATCGCCTGTTTCTTAGGCTCGTCGAAGAAAATATCGGTCCGCGGAATCCCCAACGGTGCGATTTTATCAATCGAAATCCCGAATCCTTCAGCATACTTATCCGCGATATTGTGCGATGAGACCAGCGCTTCAGTGTAGTTACGATGATTAAGTGACTGAATCTTGGGACCACCTGGCATACCTAGACGACTATAGCCAAAGGTCTTAAACGCCCCAACGGCATGCCAAACTTGAATTAAGTCGGCATTTTCGCGGATTCGCAACGGATAAACGAGCGGATAAAAATCATCGAGAATCACATAGCGACTGGTCGCGAGCGCTTTGGCTAACGTCCGAACTTCCTTCCAAGTCTTCTTAGTCTTGATGCTTGGCTTTAAGTAAAAGGAAATCTTGAAGTCGGTATTGCGGCGTTTGAGTTCCTGGTAAATGAACTCAAAGTTTCCAGAAATCGTGACCCGACTATCCGACACAAATGAGATTTGCTTCTTATGGATCGGTTGTAAACTATACCAGCGATACCAGGCTTTTAACGCCCGACGTTTGATTGCCCGCATCGCCGCACTCTCAAGCCCAACCGTATCATCAAATTCATTTTCAAGCGGATTAACGTCACTCAGTTTGTATGAGGTGACCTTTAACGCTTGTGAGGCCAAACTATACCGGAAAATCAAGCTGTATGACTTGTTACTCTTGGCAGAATAACTCGTCATCTTAGTGGTGTAGTTTAAATCTTGATGAATATCGACGATTTGCCCGATCGTGGTCCGTCGAATGAGCCAACCGTTACCAAGGTATTGTTCCAACTGTAGCTTCATTTCATACGTCCCAGGAACTAATGGTTTGCCATCTGAAATCGTTGAGAAATTGATTTCACCGTGATAACCCGATGCCGGAAAATCCGGCCGGTCGACGGTGGTATTGACTAATGGCACGGCAATCTCATCGCCTTGATCATTAATTAAAATCAAGCTCTTGACGATTCGTTCTGCATCTTTTTCTGGATACTTCTCAAACCAAGCGGCACCTTCGATGACCAAGAAGGAACTATTAAAGTCCAGCTTGGTCACCTGCCGTTTGATTAACGATTCCGCATCTTTTGCGATTCGTTGCGAGTTCATGAATTCAAGCGCATCACGTGATAGCTCCGTTGATTCGGTCGTTGGTTGTTCCTGAGGTTGAACCGGTCCCCGCCGGCCATAAACGACACGCCGCGCGATTCGTTTTAATCGTTGTAACATAAATTATGCGCTCCCTACTAGATAATTAGAGTTGTTTCATTAAGAATTGAAACACTCGTTGGGCGTTGTGTCCGTCCTGATGTGGAAATGTCTTTTGCTTTAACTCGTGAACATAGCTCAAGTCGAGTTGGTCCAAATCATGCGCAATGAAGCTTATGAGCGCACCGGCCTCATCAAAGTGTGGTGCCCCGAGATAGTGATAATAATCGACGTAAAAGCCATTTTTGGCCATATACTGCTCATAATCAGGCGTAAATAGAAAAATTGGCCGCTCAAAATAACTAAAATTAAGCGACAATGACGAATAGTCGGTCACAAACACATCAATCGTCGGCATCAACTGCTTAACCCGTGTGGCATCTTGGAAAATATGCACATTCTTGGGCAACTGCCACTCAGGCAAGCTGAGGTATGGATGCAAAGAGACGTAAATTTCCCATGGTTGTTTAAGCTGTTCACTAGCCGTAATCAACTCATGTATATAGTGTAACACTTGTGCCTCACCATTTGCATCTGGCCGATAAGTCGGTGAGTACAGCAAGCGTTTGGCCCCAGCATGTGGTTCTGGACGTTGCGCCATCAACGCATCCATCATTGGCTCACCCGTCGCAAGCACATGGTCCGGCTGAATATCAAAAGCCGCCACGTAAGCCGGTTTATCCACTTCTGAGTTGATAAACACCCAATCATAATTGGTATGCGGCTTGATGACGCTATCATCAGCGGTCGGCAAGCTGAGTCCGAAGTGTTTTAATGAGCCGATGGCGTGCCACAGTTGAACGACCTGATTATTGGGATGTTTATTAATCGCATACAGTGGGAAAAAATAATCATCGATGATAAACATTTCAGAGCGGGCCAACAGTCGTAAGGCTTGAACTGACGCCAATAAAAAGCCAATTTTGCTTTTTAGCGTCCGATCATAGTGATAGCAGAAAACTTTCAAATCCATGTCACTGTCTTCCACGAACTTAGCATGTAGGACTTTAAGATTATCTGTGAGTTCAGGACTCCGCATCGTGGCAAATGTGACCCGATGTTGCTTGGGGCCGCCCAACCAATAGAATAGTTGATATAAGCCATTGAAACCAGCTCGTAGCAATAATAGCTTTAACGTTTTTAAATTTAAACGTCCCACTCCATCACCGCCTTGCCCCAATAGTTGGTTAGGGCGCCTTCAAAGAAATCGGTTATATCCTGAATCGTGCTGACCTTGCGCGTGAAGCCGACCAAGTTCTGCAGCCGTTCACGGGTAACTGGGCTCTTAGTCAAAATATCGATGGCCCGCTGGAAATCAGCGCGACCGCTCCGACTTACGCCACGTAGCGTCAAGCCTTCTGCTAAAACGGAGCGCGTATCGATGCCAACTGGATCTTCGGAAACACCCATTAAAATGGCTGTTCCCATTGGACGAATGTGCTGAATGATTTGGGCAATTGCTGATTCACTACCGCGACCACCAGTACATTCCAGGGCCTGACTAACTTGTAAGTCGCTTGGAATATCGTCGACTAAGTAGGTCTTGTCCGCAAATGAGAAGTAATCCAGCTTGGAACGGTGACGGCCAAAAATCATCAACTGACTGTCTGGAAAGATCTGTTTGACTAACGTGGCCGTGATAAAGCCGAGGTTACCGTCACCCCAGATGCCAATGATCTTGCGGTCCGCATCCATGACAGCTTCAAGCTGGGTCAACGCGTGCACGCCAACTGAAACCATTTCAATGAAAGCTGACATTTGGTGATCAAAGTTGTCTGGTACGACGATTGCCCGGTCGCGATGGAGACTCACATACTCTTGCATAAAGCCATCATAGCCACTGGAACGGAACTTCGACGTTGGTAAGTAGTTTTCTTTGATAATTGGGTCCGTTTCAAAAGGCGTATTAGGCACCATCGCCACTAGCGTCCCCGGCTTGAATTTATTTTGGGGATCCTTGACCACTTCGCCAACGCCTTCATGAATCAAAGCCATCGGTAGTTTTTGTCGTAACGTCGCTTGTGGCCGCTGCCCAGTAAAATAGCGCGTGTCCGCATGACAAACGGATAAATACTTTGGCCGTACCACAATATCATTATCAGTAATTTCTTCCGCGACGGTCTGAACTTCAATCTGGCGAGGATCTACTAATCGATAAACTTGATTTAACATACTAGTCCCTCGTTTCTACTAAAGCGGATGCAACCCGCAAATCATAAGGCGTGGTGATCTTAAAGTTATAGTTTTCGCCGCGCACCATCGTTACTTCTTCGCCGGCCAACAAACAAATCTTGCACGAATCTGATAGTGTTGCCTTTTGAGCATCAGTCAAGGCGTTATATGAGTTAACTAAGGTCTTAATGTTAAAACTTTGTGGCGTCTGACCCTGATACATCGTCGAGCGAACTGGAATATCGTCAATTTTACCTTCCGTTCCTTGAACGATCGTATCGATTGCGGGTACGACGGTATCCACTGCAGCATGCTTCAGTGCGGCTTCAATATTGTCATTAATGATTCGTTGGGTGATAAATGGGCGCACGGCATCGTGAGTAACCACAATATCATCATCGTGTGAGCCATAATTTTTCTGAATATATTCAATGCCCTTCATCAGCGTTTCATTGCGTTCAGAACCACCAGTGACGACGTGCACCCGCTCGTCTGAGATGTACTTTTTAATCAAGTCCTGCGTGTGACTTAACCAGTCAGCTGGACAAACGACCAAGATTGCATCAAATCGCGATTCTAAGACGAACTTTTCGATGGTATGAATTAGAATTGGCTTGTCTGCCAAGGTCAAAAATTGTTTTGGCATTGGAACATTTCCCATTCGGGTTCCCTTACCACCAGCTAAAATCTGTGCATAAATCATATCAACATTACTCCATTCATGGTACGTATTATTTGGCAATTATAAACATAAATTATGGATTTTCTATGAACATAATTGTAATAACCATCGATTTCCAACGTTCGGAATGCGCATGTCGGAACCTTTAGCAAGTTGAAATAAAATGGTTATTAACAATTTTGAAAATCGATACGTCTAATTCCATAACATCTCTAATCTAGTACAATTCAGACCACACAGACAAGGGGCAATTCATAAAGAATTAGTAATGTTTCCTCACTTTGTCATTAGTGGTATGCTTGAGTTGCACTGTTAGTTAATTGACTTTCTGTTATCATTATTATGAACGGTTGAGCTCAGATATGCAATGGAATGCGTACACTTAGGTCTGTGCTTAGAGACGTTTTTTGTTCAAGCGATTAGTTAAAGTAACACTTTACATAATTATATTGATACAATCTCAACGGCTATACTTATATCAATTTATTAAAATTCACAAGCATGCCTTAATATCAGCATTAACTGTTATTAATTGGTATACTAGCCCTAGAAAACTAACGAAATGGTTGTGATTATTTTTGACTCGTATACGACACTCTGGACTGGACTTCTCCGTCGCCACCCTGAATTTCCTGGCAAACGTCGGCATTGTCCTGCCCTATGTTTTGATTCTGTTTAAGTATCAGCAGACCCACAATGCCAATTACTTGGCGGCCATCGTCGTCTTTTATGTGGCACGGGCTGCTAGTGTTTTTGGCACCAAGCATTTGAATCTTAAAGCTAGCAGTTACCTGCTGATTTGTCTTTGGCTCGGTGCGATCGGTAGCCTACTGTTTTGTTTGACCGCTAATTTAGTGATTGTTCTGATTGGCGCCCTATTTTTAGGCTACACATCCGCCAACATTTGGCCCTACTTTCTAACTATCAAGCTCCACTTGTCACAACAAACAGATTTTAAGCTCAAACGGTTCTACTGGTTGATTTTTGCGGCACTCGGTGTATTATTTGGTCTAGATTTTGCGCTCGGTTGGGGCTATCGCCTAGCTTTTGCGATTCTCGCATTGTTATTCATTATTGCGTTACCCGCTGGTCGGCTACTCAGCCGTTTCTCATTAGCCTTTTACAACGACCATCAGGCTGCCGACGCTCGACCGATTAAACCGTGGCGCGTGGCAGTCTTCATCATCTTCTTTGCCGTAATTGGTCTCTTGACGCTGCTCCGGAAAGCGACGATTCAGATCGCGTTACCGGCCGTACTCGCGATTATTGTTTTCGCCATTATTTTACTCAACCTAGAATTGGCTGCTGACTGGCAAGCGATGCCCGCAAACAAGCTACGGATCGTGAATCGCGGTTTTCTGTTGAGCTTCGTTTTACTATTCAATAGTTTCTTCGGCGTATTTGTCTTCGGTAAGCTGGGGAATGTATTTAGTGTTTGCCATTTATTTATTAGGCTTCGAAACGGGACACCCGCTCTACCAAGCTCTAGCTCACCACGATTCGCAGCAGGCCACCCGGTTGGCACGCATCGGCCTGATTCTGGGCCATGTGTTAGTCGTCACGGCACAACCCGTGTTGTATGTGCTCGGCCTACTCTTGATTCCACTGTATGTCGGGTTTGAAAACCCAGCCATCAACACCAGTGTCTATGCCGCCGAGGTTGATGACCCCGATTTGGCTATCATTCATAAATACCGGTTCTCAACCTATGGCGGCTTGCTATGTCAGTTGTGCTTCTTCGGTCTATTGGTTATTACTAGTAGTCTCAAACATTTAAACCTGATGCGCTTTTTCAATCCCAGTTCGGTTGCGTTGAAAACAACTTACTTGGTCGGCATGGTCTGGCCACTTGCTGTAATTTCACTGGTTGTCTCCCTGATTACGCTCTACGGACAACGCTACTTCAAGCGTGAGTAAGCGTGATTATCGTAAAAAGGAGGTTTTCCGTCCATGATTCTTGTTGCTAGTGCAGCCATTATTCTGCCACTGATTTTACTCGGTGGACTCAATTTATCTGCAACGCGTGGGATGAGTCTCAGTGCGTTGGTTGTGATCGTGACTGGCTATTTCTTCTGGCATCTCAGTCCAATGGTGATCACCGCTTCGATTTTACAAGCGATTCATAAAGCGTTACCGATTTTATGGATTTTATTCGGTGCATTGTTAATGCTAAATTGTCTACGGGCCACTGGGGCTATTGATCGTATTAATCAGGGCTTTCAAGCCTTGTCAGCGGATATGCGGCTTCAAACGGTCTTGGTCGCCTTCCTGTTTGGCGGGTTGATTGAAGGGGTTTCCGGCTTTGGGACACCGGCCATGGTCACCGCGCCGCTACTAATTGCTTTGGGCTTTTCACCAATGGCAGCGGTGATTTTAGCATTGGTTGCAGACTCGACTCCGGCTGCGTTCGGTGCGGTCGGCACGCCTTTGACCGTTGGGCTCAGCAACGTGACTGAAAAAACGAGCCTGCTCAACGCAATTGGCTTACGAATCACACAACTCGATTTATTCGTGGGAGCCTTAATGCCGGCAGTGCTGATTTTAATTTTGATTCTCTGGTTCGGCCCTAAGGAGCACCGTTTCAAGCAGTGGCTGGCTACCTTACCATGGGCGTTAGTCATCGGCTTTGTATATAGTTGTTTGGCACTACTGACCGTTTGGCTGATTGGTTATGAATTTGTTTCGATCATCGCACCACTGGGCACTTTAGTGGTCGCCATCGTCACGATTCGGTTCAGGTGGTTGTTACCAAAAACGGTTCAAACTGCCCCGTGGCGCACGGATGGCAACGCTCCACAGCCAGCTGCAAAACATCAGATGAGCCTGGTCACGGCTTGGTTTCCGTATTTACTAGTGGTGCTGTTACTACTCGCTAGTCGGGTCTTGGCGCCGTTAAAGACGGCGATGACCCACTATTTCAACCTGTCTTGGACGAATATCTTAGGCTACAGTCAAATCAATTCGGATTGGGAACTGTTATATTCACCCGGAACGATTTTGGCAATTGCCGCCATCATTGGCTTACTAGTACAAGCCCGCTCACTAAAGCCCTTGCTGCCAACTGCCAGTACCGTCGTTCGGTCAATGGGCAACACCGCGATTGCATTGGGCGTCACCTTGATCATGGTCCAGGTCTTTACTAATTCAGGCCTGAATCAGGCAGCGCTACCCAGCATGCCGATGTACATTGCCAAGTTTGTGGCCAAATACCTCGCAGGTGTCTGGATTATCATGGCGCCATTTCTCGGCCAACTGGGCGCGTTCGTTACTGGGAGTACCACGGTCTCCACGTTGACGTTTGCCCAGATTCAAGCCGACATCGCAGCCAATGCCAACTTAAGTACGACCGTGATCTTAGCCGCGCAATTGGTCGGTGCGGCTGCCGGTAACATGATCTGCGTCCACAATATTGTTGCCGTAAGTTCAGTCGTCGGCCTCAGTGGCCAGGAAGGTGCGATTCTTCGTAAAACGTTGTTACCAGGACTCGGGTATGCGCTGTTAATCGGCATGGCTGGTCTTGTTCTCATTAACCTTCTAGTTTGATCCATTGCTCACTTGTTAGACATGCGTTGACCGTCAGTCATCCGCGTGTCTTTATTTTTACCGACGTTTAGCCTAAAATAAGATTAGCATTTTCAACGTAAAGGAGGTCCGGAACATGCAAGTACGCTTAGTTTCAACCTTACAGTTAGGTGACCGCATCGTCGGGCCGACACCTGATACGGCTGCTAATCGGGCCCTGTATCAGCGCTATGCCAAACGGCTCCAAGCACGCCTAGGTATTGGCTTTCAAGTCTATCTCGATACTAGCGACGGCTATGACTTATTGCATGCCCGCGATTATGATACCGATACCAGTTGGGTCGTGGCGGCCAGCATTTACCAATCGTTAGTCGATTCTGAGGTGTTGACGCATCACCGAATCATCGCGCTCGCCGACCAGGACTTGATCTTGAAAAACACGGTGGACCTAGAGCGGCAGTTACGGATGCCGCAGTCTTAAAATGAGCAGCTACTGAACGCAAGCAAGCGTCTCGGTAGCCGTTATTTAGAAGCACCATTACTGCCACCGCTCAAACTAGTGACTTTCCGTGAGCACGTCCCTATTTGTTGACTGATCATCGCCACTAAAACCCCATAAAAAGGCTGTGTCCCCGGATTAACTATCCGTGACACAGCCTTTTTAGATGCCTCACCAGCAAGAAGTCATCCGCCAGTAACTTGTTCAGATCTAAATGGCACTATTGCATGCTAGCAGCGAGTTTGATCGCCGTAGTGGCGTCATGTGCACTGACTTTGTAAACCACTCGTCCAGCTTGCCACTGAATCACTTGTCGTAAGCCATCCGTGGAGATTGCCTCTAGCTGAATTGACCCGACCGACTTAGGGGCAGGCAAATAGTAGCTTTCGAGGGTATTGACCGTTTGTTTGGCTAAAGCGACCCCTAAGTCATTTTGCGTGGTATAGGTGTGGACTTGTAATGACCACTGGCCCTCGTTCCACAAAATATAACGCTGACCGGCACCTGAATCCAGGTAGCCAGTAATTTGATGGCCTAAATCAACGGTTGGTAGCCCCTTGTCATCTGAAGCATTGCGGTGACCAATGGCTTGGGCCGCCGCCTGATTAGAGGCGTAGGTCTTCTTATTCACCGTCGCATACGGCGTTTCTTTAGCAACGGCTTTGCTATTAAACGCTTGCGCGGTTTGACCAACGCTGTAGCTGACCGTGTAGTTCGCTTGGCTGCCTTGGTAGCGGACGTTTAGCTGCTGACTGCCACTGGTCAGGCCGTCAGTCTGTGGCAACAGAACGTTCCCCAATGCTTTGGTGAGTTGCTGATTAAGCGTGGTTAACCGGGTCGTGCCATTCGTCGTCGTTGTGGCCTTGGTTGACGACTGGGTGCTGGCAGACGAGGATGCTTTTGCCGTGCTAGACTGCTTTGAACTGCTCATCGTTTGCTTCGACGCTTGACTCGTTGAAGTGGCAGCCGCCTTGGACTTAGATTTTGTAGCCGCTTTTTTGGACTGCTTGACACTGGCCTTCTTAGAAACGGTCGTGGTCTTGCGCGCTGATGATGACGAGGCATCACTTTTAGTGGTGGACTGATTCGTACTACAGCCGACTAATAGGAGTGCAAGTGGTAGGATGAATAATGATTTAAAACGCATGTGAATCCCTCCCCAATAATGATTCACAACTGGCCCACTCGCCGCAGTTGGCAACGGTGTCCAAGTTGATTGACTTAATTATAGAATAACTAGCCACTTAATGCGCGCCGTTTGCACTCCAAAAAACACCGCTAAGCAGTCCAATTAACGTAAATGAACGTGATTGTCCTGATTAGCGGTGTCTTCTGATTTAAATTAATTTTCTGATTGCACCCGGTGCATCCCCCGTTCAATCACGAGTAGCGCCACGAACCAAACGACTGACCCGATGACTGCCCAGCGGTTGACGGTATCAAAACACAAGATAACGGTGACGGCGATAAAAAAGACTAGTGTCGCCACGTTAGACAGCGGGAACAATGGTAATTTGAACGGATTGTTTGCACTGTCCGCGGTCCGTTTGTAGACCAAGTGACACACAAGTAACGCACACCAGACAATGATAAAGTTGGTGGTTGCGACGTTTGAGATCAACGTGAAAACCGTACTTGGAATCACGTAGTTTAGCGCCACAATGATCAATAAAATCAGTGATGAGAACAAGAGCGACTGCGCAGGCACGTTGTAACGGTTGACCTTACCCATCCACCTCGGGGCATTTTGACCGTGCGCTAATGTAAATAGCGTCCGACTCGTACTGAAAATTGCACTGTTGCAGGCTGATAATGCGGCGGTCAAAACGACGAAGTTAATGATGCTAGCGGCCGCCTTGATGCCGATATCACTGAAGACTTGCACGAATGGTGACTGACTAGTCGTAATCTGGTCCCAAGGGTAGATCGACATAATCACGAATAACGCACCGACGTAGAAAAACGAGATTCGAATCGGTAGACTATTGATGGCGCGGGGCAGCTCCGTTTCAGGATTTTCCGCTTCCCCAGCGGTGATACCGACCATTTCAATACCAGTGAAGGCAAAGATGACCAGTGAGAAAGACATCAAGAAGCCCTGGACACCCTTAGGGAAAAAGCCGCCGTGGCTGACCAGATTCGTAACGGACACCGTTTGACCGCCGACGTGTGCGGATGACCCAATCAAAATTGCACCCGTCACGATCAACGCGATAATGGCGACAACTTTGATCATCGAGAACCAGTATTCGAGTTCGCCAAAGGCACTGACGGATAACATATTAAATACCAGCAAGATTAAAATAATAATTAACGGTGTGACCCACTGTGGAATCCACGGGAACCAATATCGAATGTAGATTCCACTGGCAGTCAAATCGGCCATCGCGAGACTGATCCAGCACAGCCAGTAAGTCCAACCAATCGCGAATTCGAATCGTTTTCCTAAATAGCGGTTGATGAATTCCAAAAATGAATGCAATCGCGTATCCGAGAGCAATAATTCACCCAACGCACGCATCATCAAGTAACAGAAGAACCCACCAATTGCGTAGGCCAACAAAATTGACGGTCCGGCCTGCTTGATGGCCGAGCCGGAACCGAGAAATAGCCCCGTCCCAATGGCACCACCCAGTGCAATCATTTGAACATGCCGCCGCTTCAATTTACGGGCAAGCTGCTGATTTTCCATATGACCTCAACTTTCCTTTAATCCAATTTAATAATAATTTTCATAAAATTACAGATTTTTTCATGTCCATTCATTTTATGATAAATGTTTGGACTTCGCAACTTTTGGTTAATTTTAACCGGACATTTGTGGGTTTCGATTGCCAGCAACCGTGATATCTGGTATATTTAGGTACTTTGATTCATTCTGAAATACCAGTCATTAGCACAAAAGGAGCTTACTTATGTCAACTAAAACCACTGATACTTTCTGGAAACGTTTCTTCAAGGGCATCGTGATTGCCCTCGGCTTCATCCTACCGGGGGTCTCTGGTGGCGTACTGGCCGCAATCTTGGGCATTTATGAACGCTTGCTCGGCTTCATGGCCCATTTTCGCCAAAACTTCAAACGGGACTTCTGGTACTTTGTCCCGGTCGGTCTCGGGGGCATCGTCGGGATTGCAGCCTTATCCGCCCCATTAGAATATTTATTAGCACATGCCCAAGTCATCGTTTTATGGGGCTTTGCTGGGGCAATCATTGGAACGCTACCGGCCTTAACGAAAACGGCAGTAAGCCAGTCCAAGCGCGATTGGTTAGATCTGGTCTGGTTCTTTGGGACCTTCTTCATTAGCGCGGGCCTGCTGTACTTTATGAGCGAACTATTTGGCACGCTACCAGCTAATTTTGGGGGCTTTATCGTTGCCGGAGCCTTGATTGCTTTGGGCGTGTTAGTGCCTGGGTTGAGCCCATCTAACTTACTCCTGATCTTAGGCCTCTTTACGCCAATGTTGACCGGCTTTAAAAAATTCGATATCGTCGGCGTCTATTTACCAATTGCGATCGGTGGGATCTTAGCGATGGCCTTGTTCTCAAAGTTAATGGATTACCTGCTCATCAAGTTCCATTCACGAGTCTATCACTTTATTCTAGGCATCGTGCTGGCTAGCACCCTGCTGATTTTGATTCCAAATCCATACGCTGCCGAAAGCATCTCATACGCCAACGCGACCTTGAGCACGTATTTATTTAGTGCAGTGGCGCTGCTAATCGGCATTGGACTCGGTTACTGGATGAGTGCCTTAGAAACGAAATATAAATAACCACTGAAAATGAGTTAATGGTCTGCATCCGCCAGCACCGTTCATTGGACGGCCATTCAGAATAACAAACGACGACGCTAACTTGAAGCTAGCGTCGTCGTTTTTGGTTTCACAATATTTAAATTAAGTCTGGTCTCGTGACTCAGCCGCGGCCGTGATTATGGTTAGCTAAAGTGACATGACGCGTCCAGTTTGTGAGCCGGCCGTGATTGCGTCTCTCTGACCATGCCACATCAGCATGATTCACGCGTCACTACAATTCGATTGCTGGGCTAGAGAATCTCTAGCTTTGATTCCGTCGCCGTCTGGGTTGCAGTCGCCGCAGTTCGTTAACCTGGGCTTGAATCTCACCCAACATCTGCGTCTGCATTTTTTGAATCTCCAGCATGTTGGGTTCGTCTTGTTGAATCAAATGGTCGACTTTCGAATGCAGGACGCGAATTTCTTCTTCGGACATTGAATTGACCTTAAAATCGTTGGTCGCTTGCAATCGATCATACTCGGCTGCCCGATTTTGGCTCATCATAATCAGCGGGGCTTGAATCGCTGCCACCATACTTAGGAACAAGTTCAGTAAGATAAAGGGATACGGATCGAAATGATGGCTAAAAATCGGTAAGACGTTCAGTAGCATCCACACGAGCATCACCAGCACGAATGAAATGATGAACGCCCAGCTCCCACCAAACCGTGCGACGGCATCCGCCACCCGTTGGCCGAATGTCAGCGATTGTTCCAGTTCACTGTTAACATCGACGACTCGGTACGTATGGTTCGCTAAAATTTTCGAAAGCTGCGCATTGACCTTATCGTTTTGTCGATAATCATTTTCGATCATGGCATCCATCTTGGCGAGCCGATAATGGACGAGGTGCTCGCTACAAATAAAACTGCTGTTATGCGCCTGTGGGAAATCGGCCATGATCATCTGCCGTAGTCCCGATTCCAATTCTTCTAATCGCATGCCGTCAACGACCTGGTATCGCTGTTGATCGACAATGCAAATTGCTGTCTTTGCCATCAAATCCACACCTTTCTACAATTCCAGCGGCCGCGGAACAAGCGGGCTTGCCCCAACTCTGATACCCAGGAGACGCGTCGCCGTTTGACCAGTCAGTCGTGCGTCAATAACACTTAGTCCTCGCATTGGCGTCTGATCCGTTCACGTTGCGACCATTCAAACCGCCATCCCATTTTCAATACCCGTTCCATACCGCTGCTATCCTCATTATACAAGTTAAGCAGATAACTGCCTAGTCAAACACGACCGCAAAAAGCGCCCTTAACAAACAGTGCGATTCAACAACGCATTGCAAGGACGAGTATCCATTATTCTAAACTAAAAAACGATTATCCACCTAGATATCCCGTGGTAGCACCCACGAAATACGCGTCGATAATCGTTTTAATTTTTTTGATCAGTCAGCTAATTCGTCCATCAACATCATCGTTTGAGTTCGCCCATCGTCTAACACCGCGACCGTTTCCGGGAAACCATGCTGAAAGGCAATCGGTAAATCAAATTCCATGATAGCGACGTGGCGGGCTTCAAAAATCACCGTGACCTGGCCGTTGCGCGCAAGTAGCGCAAATTGAAGGACTTGTGGTAAGTGGACCACACCCTTCAAATCCTGGTCAATGATTTCCCAAATACTGTCGATGACGGCTCCTGGAAGCTGATCCGCAAGTCCGACGGTTGCAAAACGTTCCTCATCTGGTTCAAACATTTAATCACCTCGTTAACGCGGTTTAGTTATCGCGGACGATCACCGCAACTTCTTTTTCGATTCGAATAAATAAGCCTTGCGAATCCTGGCGAAAATCGGCCTCAAGACTGTCACTCAATGGTTTGATTTGGCCGACGACACTGCCAGTCGTCCCGTAAATGTCGATGGCTTGGTGGTCATCCGCCCACTTGACTGTCCAATAGCTGCCTTCCAGCGCTTCGTCGACAAAGTACTGTGTGCCTGCTAAGACCGCGTCATTGATCACACTGCTTTCATCCGCGGTCATGCCCGCATCTAATTCCCATTTTAATTTTTGACCAACTTCAAGCATATCGCCTGGAATCAAGTTTTGCATGCCTATTCCTCCAATAGTGGGCCCCAGGCTAAGTTGTCGTGTTAGCCCGGTCCCTTTGTTCATTTACTTAATATGATACCACATTCAGACTTAATGACCGGCCCTCAAACTCGCAAGCAGCAGGGATTGCTAATCGGCGTCCCCTATGCTAAAATTCTAACAGATAACTAAGAAAATTAGAAAGTGGTGAATATTGATGGTGAAGATTTTAGCTTGGCTGAACCTTAAACGGATGACAATCGCAACTTTGAACGGCCAAGGGGCGCAGTCTGCCCTTTTTCCAAGCTAAATGAGCACTTACTACCATCGGACCGTCACGGACTCAAAAGACGACGATTGGGTCGTCTTTTTTTGTCCCGTGACACTTAAAGGAGTTTATCTCAATGTTATCACCACTGACCCGCCGTAACCTCCAACTGAGTTACGGCTATGCCGCCTGTTCGTTTTTAGGCATCACCACGCTCTGGGTGATCTTTCTCCAGCAGCGGGGCCTCTCATTAGTTGCGATTGGCTTATGTGAGAGTGTCTTTCACCTGACCAGCTTTCTCTCAGAAGTCCCTTCAGGCGTAATTGCGGACCGCTTTGGTTACCGCAGTGTGTTGATCAGTAGCCGCCTGATGGCTATTGGTCACGCCATTATCATGTTGACCGCGCACAGTCTTGGTTGGTTCCTACTAGCCTTCGTGCTACAAGCGTGGGCGTACAATTTACAATCCGGCACATTGGCCGCGGCACAATACGACATTTTAGTCGCCGCAGATGCGACGCGCAGCTATCCGCACGTGACGACCGTTTTAAATACCACGATTGAAATTGCGGATACCGTGGGCGTCGTCTTAGCGGGCTGGTTATTGGGCCACCACCTCATCTGGACGTACTGGATCTACCTGGTTGCGGCCCTAATGGCCGTACTGCTCACTGCCGGTCTGAAGATTCCGGCCGTCATAGCACCGACTGAAAGCCGTCCTGGCCTTCAACAAATCACCGTGGCAGCTTGGCACGTCCTTCAAACCCAACCACGTTTACGCGCCTTGATTTTGTTTGATGCCGTCTTCTCGGCAGTCAGCACCACGTACTACTATTACTTTTAAACCGTAATGACAGCGCGCCACTTCACTATTCCAAAAATCACGACGATTCTCGTGATTGGTCTCGCAGTCAACGTTGCTGCCATCCAGCTGACGCCGTGGCTACAAGCCCATTTCGCCCAACGACGACTACTGATAGGCCTATGTGGCGGCTTAACAATCGCCTTGCTCGGGTCCATTCAATTCAGCACCCAACTGGCTAATCAGCGCCTATCTGGTGATCAACGGGCTACAAGCGCTATTAGAGCCGCTACTGTCCAATTACTATAATCAGCTGATTCCAAATAGGCAACGCGCAACGCTACTGAGTGTCGCAAGTATGGGCTTCAGCCTCGCGATGGTCGGGAGCTTTCCCGGCATCGGCTGGTTGATACAACACTGGGGCTTTACTTTGACGTTTGGGACTAGCGGCCTACTCATCCTGCTGGTGGGCTTAGGCTGGCTGTTAAACGTAAAACTGCACGCCGTGACCGAGGACTAATTCAGTCTAAATTTGTCGAATTGGACGGCGCCTAACTGTTCACCACCAACTTTGTGCCACTGCCTACTTATTGCGCACATTGCTGACAAGCCGTCGCTTGGTTGTACAAGTTAAACCGAAGCTTGACTGGTTGGACTTAATTAGCTAACTTAATGCTGCACCAGCTGACAACCACGACCAATAACTAAAACGCACGTCAGGCCTCATTTTCATAGGTCTAACGTGCGTTTTTTTGCGCTTCTTAATCTGTAGCGGTAGCAAATTTCTGCCGTAACTCGTCCGCAATCGCGCGCATCCGCTTCGGGGTATCAGCCTGAGTAAGCTGATAGCCGATGTAGTAAGGTGACACATTGAAGAGTGGCACCACTTTTACGGTAATTTGCGAATCTTGCGGATAAACGAACAGATTATAACTGTCGCAGCGTCCCTGAAAGTAAGTGTGCAGGAGATAACGGACAACGACTTGAACCGCATCCGCCAACGTCGCAATCGCCGTCAGTGGTGCTGTGACGTTGAACTCGACAAACCCCATCACTGGTTGGTCAGAAATCGTGACTGCGACAGGCCCGATTGTCATGACTGGATAACCGGTCAAATTAGCGGCAGTGATCTTGGCATAGCCGTCGACCGCCGTCAAGCCCACGATTTGCATGTGCGGGTGCCGTAAACTGCCGCCAGAATGCGGACCAAAATTTTTGTATAGTAAAACCGATTTGAAACGCCCGCTCGCGATCGTGGCTTGCCAGTGCTTGATTGCAAACGCGAAGACGGCGCGATTCTGTCTGGATGAATAGGTTGAGATATCACCAGTATGGTCACTGGATTCGATGACGATGGTCTGCCAGGTCGCTTGTAACGTTGGAAATTTATTCAACAGCCAGATCCGGTCATTTTCTGTCGCCAGAATGTCCGTCAACTGTTGGCGGTCACAAAACGGGCAAGCGTGTTGCGGATGACGAATATTCTCCGGTTTGCCCTTTGCAATTTCAGTATCGAAGATTAACGGTAAATGATGCAAGGTTGAACGCCTTCTTTCGGCCATAAGAAAACGGGTCGAGAACTGCAAATACAGTCTCCACCCGTTTCAACTTTTCGCGATTTAGTTCATTGGTTCTGGAGTATCGGCACCAGGGCCAAACTGGACATCCGCCATGGTGATCCACACAACGAATTCCGTCGATGCGAGTCGCCAGTATTGCGGGTCCGAGGCCGCCGGTAGTGATCGTTCAAAGAGCGCAATTGCTAACGCGTTGGCTGCATTGTCCGCAGCAACTTGGACACTTGAGCCAAAAGTTTGTGCGGCGGGTACATCCGGAAACCGAACGTCCCAATAAGTCCCTTCATCACGAAAAATGGCGGGATATTTAACTTCCACATTGCGATTCAATTCCATCACTCAATTCCTACAATCATTTTAAGGCTATTATACCCAATCTCAGCGCAAAAGCCTAGTGAGAAATCAAGCGCATTGGGCACTAGTGGGTGACGTGATATGAGCCATTACTATCCGTGGTGACTTTGTAATTACCACTAACGGTATTTTCCCCGTAGTCTGTCGCTTCATCCAAGGTGCTAAACGTCTTACCGGAACTCGTCGAACTACCAGAGCTCTTAGAACTCGAGCTAGCCGAACTTGACGAATTCGAAGTTGAAGATGAATGTGATGCAGCACTTGTTGAACTTGAAGCGGACGATGCGGTGGACGAATGGTGGCTCGACGATGCAGCCGCATGACTAGTTGTCGCTGATGACGAAGTTGCCGTAGTCGTTGAGCTGGCAGCGGTCGTGTTATCGGTTGGTGCTGAATAATCAGTTCCATCTGAATCACTGCTAGTATCAGTCGTATCAGCAGTACTACTCGTATCGCTGTCACTAGAACTCGACTTCTTCTTTTTCTTCTTCGAGGAACTCGACGCCTTTGAAGATGATTTCTTATGCGCTTTTCGACTACTGCTGCTTGAGCTACTGGTCGTCTCGACGAGGTCTTGGCTGCTAGCAGCTTTGACGAAGTAGACAATCGTCCCCCCGAGCGCAATCACGATTAAAGCCAATAACCATAACGAAACGTGATGTTTTTTATGTGGCGATTTTGGCGTTTGCGGGTTCTTAGGATCCGTCGTGGACCGCGTCGGTTCGGTTGAACGTGTCGGTTCAGTCGACGAACGCTTGGATCCACCTGATAGCTTAGAATTAGTTGTTGGTGGCGGCGTGGGGGTCCCTTGAGAACTCGCCTTCCGTCCCCGCTTGCCATTTTTTGCCTCACGCGCTTTTAAGCGTGACATGCGCGTCTGTTTTTGTTCAGGCATTAACTATCGCACTTCCTTTCTTGCTTTCGACACTTTACCATATTTTGGGCGATTTGTCCCCCGGATGATAAAAGAAACAATCAAGAAAATGTGCAGAAGCTGATATCAGAATATTAGGCCTTTAATTGTAAATTATCATAATAATTAGCCATGACACCATACGTGTACGGGGTCAGCCATAATTGGCCGATACCAGCAGTCAAAGCGCTCAGAATTGCCCAACCCAAAAAGCTCAGTTGTAACACGAAAAATTGCCACTTGTGGCCGACCATCAGTTGCCGACTGCGGGTCACGGCATCCCGAAAACGGGGCCGAGGTTGGCCGTCAGCTAACGCCTGAGCGAGCATATCTTTGTATACGAAATAAGTTTGTGAGTACGCGTATGCCTTGATGATCCCGGGGACGATCAATAATAGCGTCCACAAAAAAATCAAGACGACGCGATAAATCGTCAGTCCGACTAATGACCAGCCATATTTCTTGGTAAAGCCCACGGTCGAATCACTGACCGGGTGAATCTGGCGTTCCGGATTGCGGACCCAGTCGAGCATCGCATAACTAGTGCCAATCCGGAAAAGCTGAATGACCAAGGCGATTACGATTTGCACCAGCAGGACGCCAGCTAAGGAGGCTAAGACCAACGTGACTTGTTGACCACTCACCGCGCCCAAGCGACTCGCTGAATGCCAGCTGGAAGTTGGACTGGTCCCGCGAATTTGATCAGAATAATTGGACATTATGCTATAAATCGATAGCAAACTGACAATGATGCACAGTAAAATGGCATCTTTCCAACGTCCTTTGAATAATTGTTTAATTTCGGCCTTTAAATCAGCCCGTGTTTTTTGTTCCATCTGTTCTCCTCAC
Source organism: Lactiplantibacillus sp. 30.2.29 (assembly GCF_018991255.1). Lineage (NCBI taxonomy): Bacteria > Bacillati > Bacillota > Bacilli > Lactobacillales > Lactobacillaceae > Lactiplantibacillus > Lactiplantibacillus sp. 30.2.29. The sequence goes on from NZ_JAGYGU010000001.1 coordinate 228,062, forward strand.
TTTCATCATCACGAGGCTGGTTCGACTTTGACGACCAGCCGTCGTTTGTCACAGTTGCGTTGTTGGTATGTGCCACCTATTTAGATGACGGCACGCTATATAATCAATGTTACTAGTGCAAAACGGCGCTGACAAATCTGCCAGCGCCGTTTGGTTGTTATCCGAATAATTGCTTGTGCATGACGACCACGGGCGCGCCGTCCTCATCATAGGGGCCAGCGGTGACCTGATAGCCACAGCGCTCATAAAATGACTGCGCCGTAAGCTCGCCGTGAATCGTACCTAATTGATAGCCATGCGTCACGGCCCATTCTTCGGCGGCGGTCAATAGCTGCTGGCCAAGGCCCTGACCACGATACGCTTGACGTGTGCAAACGCGGCCAAAACGCATGACCCCGTCCGCTTGTGGTTCCAGGCGTAGGGTCGCCACCGGCAAGTCCGGACGCAGGTAGGCCACCCCATACAGCCGCTCGTCGGTGTCCTTTTCATCAAACTCAACCGTCGCTGCGATGCCCCGTTCTTCAACGAAGACTGCCTGACGCAGGGCGTACGCCGCTGCCCGATTGGCGGGCGTCGCTTCAAATTTAATCTGCATCTGGATAAGCCTTGTCAATATCTTTCAACCAAGCGAGCGCGAGCGACTTATCACCTAAATGCGCCCCAATGACCGGGCCAAAATACGTGATATCAATTGGCATGTCAGGATACTGCTGCTGCAATTTTTGTTTCCAATCCTCAGCTGCCGCTAAATTATTGCCTTGAACGATGATGGCTCGCAATGGGTAATCGACCTTCGCTTGTGCTTGTGCGAAGAGCTGTTCGACACGCGCCAGTGCTTTCTTGGTCGAGCGGACCTTTTCAAAGGCCACGATTTCATGACTGTCATCATCAAAGGTCAGTAGTGGCTTGATTCGTAGCACACTACCGATAAAAGCGGAAGCGTTAGATAGCCGGCCGCCCCGCACTAAATTTTGTAAATCATCGACAATAAAATACTCGCCCATGGAAGCTCGTAAGTCATCCAATCGTGCTAGAATTTCGTCGACTGAGCGACCAGCTTTCGCCATCCGCGCCGCTTCAAGCGCCAAATAGCCCATCAACCGCACCGTGATTTGTGAATCGTACGGGTAAAGTTGAATGTTATCGACCATGTCGCGCATATTCATTAGACTATTGTAAAAGCCGGAGATCGTACTAGCTAAATGAATACTAATGACGGCATCGTAACCTTGATCACCAAGTCGATTGTAAAACGCCACCATTTCCCCCACGGGTGGCTGCGACGTACTAGGGAATGACTTGAAAGATTTCATATTGGCATAGAAGTCGTCAGTCTTGATATCGACCCCTTCTTGATACACTTTTCCATCTATAATAACCGGAATCGGCACGACATGAATATCGTTGTCCGCGACCTCTTGCGGTGTCAAATAGCTCGTGCTGTCAGTAACAACAGCAATCTTCATGACTTACACCTACTTCTCATCTTAAGTAATATCAAACATCATAGCATAAAATTAAGCGAGACTCTACCTTCGACCGCTCGGAAAGTTAGGGTTCTAAAATCCGACTGACTGATTTGTTGAGGCGATTCAACAAGATCCGCAATAAGTTTTGCTCATCTTGGGGCCACTTGTCAAAAACGTCGGCTTCAAACTGTTCATAAGCGGCGTTGATCGCATTGAGTGCAGTCAGGCCAGCAGGCGTAATCGTATAAACGAGTTGGCGCCGGTCGCGGCCGACCGCTTCCTTACTGAGTTTCTCCTTTTTAACGAGGCTGGCAAGTTGCCGGCTAAGTGTTGAGGTATCCAATTGCATCGCCGTGGCTAATTTTTCTTGCGTGTTCGCACCCGTGTTCAATTGGATCAGTAATTGCCATTCCGCAACCGTCACCCCTTGTGCCTTGGTCAATTGTTTTAAGTTGGCCGTTTGGAGTTTAGCCGTCTCTGCTAGTGCCGTTAAGCTTGATTTCATGTCCTTCATTCCTCTCAACAATAATTCACATTTGTATTATACAATATTGAACCGACAATTACGATGCTTTTTTGAAATTAAAGCCGGTAAAATCGTTTTTGCATATAACATTTAGACGCTAATTCAACCGAATTTCAGCTTTGGCAGGCGAACTGTAACGCCCACCACTATCCGTTCGTGCCCGCACCCCGGCAAAAATCTGGGGAATTTTCAAATGGATCTGTTTATTGGAAACAAATCGACGTCCAAATTGCTGGGCTTACCAAAACACCTGGCATCCGCGGGTCGGTAACTTGTCTTTAAGCCCTGAATAACGGTATACTAGTAGCCGGTTAACTGTCCGCGGACAGTTTATAAACGAAACTTTAAGAAAGCGAGTGATCACATGTCCTTTGATGGTTTATTCACCCATGCGATGGTCACCGAATTACGCCAAACCTTAGTTGGCGGTCGTATTTCCAAAATTAATCAGCCCTACCAAAACGAGTTAATCCTCACGATTCGTGCTAATCGGCAGAATTATCCAGTCTTGCTATCGGCTGACCCGACCTATCCACGGATTCAGACCACCCAAATTCCATACGTCAATCCAGCCGTACCAACGAGCTTCGCGATGATGATGCGGAAGTACTTGCAAGGCGCAGTCGTCACTGCCGTCACCCAGATGGCTAATGACCGGGTCGTTCACCTGACTGTCGCAACCCGCAACGAGTTAGGTGATGCTGAGACACTGACGTTGATTATCGAAATCATGGCGCGGCACAGTAACGTCATTTTAGTTGATGATCAAACGAGCAAAATCATCGATGTCATCAAGCACGTGGGCGCCGACCAAAACCGCTACCGGTTGTTACTACCCGGTGCCACCTATATCCAGCCACCCAAGCAAGACAAAATCGATCCGTTCACGCCCAATACTGATTATCAAACATTGGTGCGCGATTATCCAAACGAAGATGTCCTCGCTAAGCAGTTGCAGCAGCACTATCAAGGTTTAGGTCGCGACAGTGCCCAACAGTTGGCTGCTGACTTGCACCAACCAGGTGATTTAGCCGCACACTACCAGGCCTTCTTGGCACAATTCGATCATCCAGAACCAACGCTAATCACCTTGCCAAATCGTAAAACGATGTTTGCGGCCGGCAAGTTCGAGCACTTTGGTCCGGCTACCCGCCAGTTTGACACGCTCAGTCAGTTGCTCGATTTTTACTATGCGGATGCAGCCCAACGCGAACGCGTCCAGCAACAAGCCGGTAATTTGATTCGGGTCGTCAAAAATAACCTGAAGAAGAACCGTAATAAGCTCAAAAAGCTGGAACAGACTTTAGCCAATACTAAGCAGGCCGACGAGCTTCGGCTTAAAGGTGAAATTCTGACGACTTATTTACACGAAGTCAAACGCGGAATGACTGAAATTACATTACCTGATTATTATCATGATAATGCACCATTAAAAATTCAGTTATCTAACCAGTTGTCACCTTCACGCAACGCCCAAAAATACTTCTCGCGGTATCAGAAACAAAAGAACGCGGTCGGCTATGTCGGTGAACAGATCGGCTTGACGCAGGCTGAAATCGACTACCTGGATAATATTCAGACCCAGATCGAATTAGCCAGCCCAGCCGACATCGCCGAAATTCGCGAAGAATTGACGCAACAGGGCTATCTGAAGCAACATCATACCAAGAAGAAGCAGCGTAGTTCACGACGGCCTAGTCAGCCACAGGCGTTTGTCGCGACGGATGGCACCCCCATCTCAGTCGGTAAGAACAATCGACAAAATGACCAGTTGACGCTCAAAACTGCTCATAAGAGTGATTATTGGTTGCATACGCAGAAAATTCCGGGATCTCACGTCATCGTGCATTCTGACCACCCGAGTGAAACGACCTTGATGGAAGCGGCCAACTTGGCTGCCTACTTCTCAAAGGCTCGTGATTCTGCGACAGTCCCCGTTGATTACGTCCAAGTACGGCGAATCCGCAAACCAAACGGCGCCAAGCCTGGATTCGTGATTTATGAAGGGCAAAAGACCTTATACGTCTCACCGGATGCCCAACTTGTCGAACAGCTCACACCGAAAGATTAGTGTCTAAACGGGTAGCGGCTCGTTTGGCCCGCACGCGGCTTATCCTGATCGCAACAGGACTAGATCAATCAAAACCAGCACCCGTTGATTGACATTTAATGACACCGAACTAAAATCAGTATAATCACCACCAAAACGAGCCACTGGCAACCCAACCGGATTGTCCAATGGCTCGTTTTTTTAGTTGATCTTCGACTGGTGCCACCAATCTGTGCCAGCAATTTAAGCATCTGACTTGCCGCTGGAACGGTGCACCAGCGAGCTAGTTTTCTGGATGATACTCAGATCATCGTTAGCTTACATCAGTCCCTAGCGAATAAGCGTCACACTTCGCGCCGCCGGAACAACAGCCAACCTAACGCCAAGAAAAGACCAATATAGACTAAGTTACCCCAGAAAAATTGCATGTTGGATAACTTGGTCACATGGCTGAGTGACGCAACCCGCAGCTGTGACGCATAGTTGAACATGTTGATTGGATTCCATCTGAGCCACGCGTACTTTTTAATCAGCTCAATCATCGGCACGTTGACGAGTGAAAGTAAAAAGTACCCGACGATGCCGACAGCCACCGCCGTCCCTGACCGTTTAAAGCCCGTCGCAACGAGTAACACAAGACTAAGTAACAGCCAAGTATTCATGAAGTCCCCGGCCGTAGCGGCTAACCACTGCTTCCAAAAGCTGGGATGGGCAAAGATCATGAACTTATCGTTGAGGAGACTGACTTTTAGCAGCAACGTCAACCCTAGCGTCCCCACGTATAAAATCAAACTGTAAGTTAACATCGTCAGCCATTTACTGACCAGGACCTGCCCCCGCGTATACGACTGGGTCAAGACCGTTTTGATGGTGCCATATTGATATTCCATCGTCACCATCGCCGCAGCCGTGCCCATAATAAAGAAGACCAGGAATTGCCCCGTTTCAAAATTATCATTGAACAAAGCTTTAGCGGGGAAGAGTTTGGCATTGACGCGTGCCAGACTAGCAAAGGTTACTGCTAGTGCGATTAAGATACCGGGACACCACCACGTCGATTGCTTCTTAAGCAACTTACGCAATTCTTGTCGATATAAAGTTATCATCTGCCCCACCCCCTAGGCCTTAGATGACGCTAATAAGGTCAACACGATCTGTTCCAAATCGGCATCCTGGTGTTGAACATCTGTCACCGTGATGTGCTGCTGTTGCAACATGGCTAAGACATCCGCCACTGATTGATCCGGTGCTAGAAGCAGTTTAACTGGCGTTCCGGCTGCTAACTGATAACCCGCCGCAGTCAAGGCTGCTTTGGCCTGACCGTCATGTTCAGTCGCGACCACAACGTAATGTTCAGTCAACGCCAGAGCTGCGGCCATCGTCGTCCGCTGAATGACGCGACCATGGTCAATAATGACCAGGTCATCCGCTAATTTTTGTAATTCGCCCAGAATATGACTGGAAATCAGCAACGTCACCCCCTGCTGTTTTTGAGCCACAATAAAATCACGCAGTTGCTTGGTGCCCTGGGGATCGAGCCCGTTCATCGGTTCATCCAAGATGACCAGTTGCGGATGGTTCAAAAACGCCAGCGCAATCCCCAGTTTTTGTTTCATCCCTAGCGAATAGGTACGGGCCTTACGATGAATATAATTGGACATGTCAAACTGGGTCACGAGCACTTGAATTTGTGCCGCAACGTCCTGATCACGTGCAAACAACCGCAGATTATCCCAGCCACTCAGATAGGGGTACAGGCTCGGATATTCAATCAAGGCCCCGACCTGCGCCAATGCAGGATGCCGGTCAAATTGCATCGCTTGACCCGCAATCGTCACGGCGCCTTCAGTACGAATGAGTCCCAAAATCGATTTCATAATCGTCGTTTTTCCAGCACCGTTCGCGCCCACTAAGCCAATAATGCGTCCCGGTTCACAGTCAAAAGTCACATCCTGCAAGACCGGCTGGCGTTTGAATCGCTTATTGAGATGCGTGACACTTAAAATTGCTTCAGTCACTTCAACCACTTCCTTTTTGATTAACACTTCGATAGCCATTCGGTGATTTCTAAAAATTTTAAATTCAGTCAAATCGGCTCTAACCGGCTACAACTGTTGTAACCGCTATCCAAGCGATTCAACACCGCGGATTATACGATAGGCCAGCAGACGAAGCATCTGGGACGTCCCTGAATGACCTGATTTTTTAACTGCTAAACGATCCATGGCAAGTGACGGTTAACAAACAAACGTGTTAGGCGCAAGTGTGGCTTAACACAGTATCGTCTTAGGCCATAGCTGGCAACAGTCGGCCGATTACACAAAAACACACTTAATCACGCATTAACTGAGGACGTGTGAGTAAGTGTGTTGAGCATGTCGGATGAGCCCACCATGCAAAAAATGCGATGTTCAATTTACACTGTCCTGCATTTTTCCGGTTTAAAGCGCGTCGTTAATTTAAAACGTGAACAATCCCAATGTCCGGCAAACGTTTTTTGTTTATCAAAAGTGTAAACAAGATGAGCTGACTTACGTTTACAGGAATAATAAACATAAATCCAAATTTAATGTTTACAAATATGATAAACGCCCTTATAATCAATAGCATTGGAGGTGGCCTTATGGACCTAACTAATTTAACGATCGACGATTTAAAGCGTGGTTGGCACCAAACCGCCACAGCCATGTCCTGTAACTACTGTGATGCCAGTTGGGAACCAAGCACTGCGATTGAAACGATCGAACAACACTTGACGATCGTCCATGGTGGTAACCAGTCATCATTGATTCACTTGGATAGTCGCTATAACACTTTAACCGCTAAACAACAAAATTTACTGACCGCTTTTGCGACCGGCATTAAGGATGCTGACTTAGCCAAACAATTTCAATTAGCGGCGGCAACGATTCGCCATCAAAAATTTACCTTTCGTGAAAAAGCCAAACAAGCGAAATTGTACCTGGCCATCTATCAATCCGTCTTTGAGAGTGGCCAGACGAGTAATGATCTGATCGCCTTACCAGAACAACCCGGAATCGTTGATGACCGCTTTGCCATTACTGAAGACGAAGTGGCCCAAACGCTGAAGCAGTACTTCGACTTTGACCACGAGCCATTACAATTGAAGCGCTGGCCGAAGAGACAAAAGACGATCGTCATGATTTTGACCCGAATCATTGATGAAATTCCGCTGAACCAACCGCTCAGTGAAGCCGAGCTCAACACTTATTTGCGACCGATTTATTTTGATTACACCACACTGCGCCGCTACCTGATCGACTACGGCTTCTTAAAACGAACTGTCGATGGCCGGCAATACTGGCGTACAACGACTCAGGAGGATTAAAAGCATGCAACCAGCAGAAAAACGCGATTTACAGCAAAAATACAAACTAGCGCCAACTTATTATGGCGTCATTCAAATTACAAATGAACGCAACCACAAAATTTGGATTGATGTTGTCCCCAATTTGCATAACCGGTGGGCCTTTTATCAACTCAATCTTAATAAGAACTTTTATCGCGCCAATCCGTTACAGACTGATTGGAATCAGCAGACGCCCGCGGACTTTTCGTATCAAGTCTTGTGGCAAAAGGAAACAACGGCTGTCACGAATATGCGCGCCACACTTAAGGAACTCAAAAATAAATGGCTGCACAATTTACAACCATTCGATGAACATGGCTATAATCGGCGCCCAAAAGATTGGCAGGAAGACTAAATGACCACCACTAAACCAAACATGCACGCTGTTGCTATCGACCAAGAAACCTGGCCACGCCAACCGTATTTTTATTATTTTACAAAACTGGCCCCCAGTGGTTTCAGTCTCACAGTCAATATGGATGTCACTAGGACTCTAACTTGGACAAAAGCCCACCAGGTCAAATTTAACGCGGCTTATCTTTACCTAGTGAGTCGCTTGTTGACCACCCATCCCGAAATGCGCGTTGGCTATTTGAACGACCAACTGGTGACCTTTGACGTGCTCCACCCGTCGTATACGATTCTGCACGCGGACCGGACAATGGCCAATTTATGGACAACGTACGATAATAATTTCCGAACTTTTTATCAACACTATTTAGCCGACCAAGCTGAATTCAGTGCGCTTCCAGGGCCAATGCCTAAAGCACCGCAATCCCCAAATTTGGTCAATATCGGCAGCCTTCCGGGTGTTCATTTTAGCAGTTACACACCGCTGCCATTCAAACCGCTGGATAGCTTTTTTCCAATTTTTCAGGCTGGTCAGTTCAAGCAGGAGGCTGGCAGAACCACGATGCCGCTGAGCATTACGGTCAATCACGCCACCATCGACGGGGACCATCTCAGTCGCTTTTTTAATGAACTCCAAGCCTATTGGGACCAACCGTTACAATATTTAGGGTGACCACCCGCTTAGATTGTGTTGGATCCTTTATCAAGCTTGAACATGACTCGCCCCTCAGTCCGCTTCAAATCGGCTGGGGCCTAGGCTGGGTAGTTAGTTAGATTGCATTATTGACAGGTGGCCGTTCATAGTGACATCAGCGAGTGCCGCCCTTTTCAGAGCAAGGACCACACCCAGGTCCTTGCAGGTGAGATTGCCCTACTCGTCCCACCAGTGCAATTCTAAGAAATTCTTATGCTAGCCTTATGAAAATGCAGTAGTTACTGCGAGCGACGGCGCGTAAACTAAGTGTATTCATTAAGAAAGGAACTGATGTCTATGCGTCATCAACAAACTCTAACGATTACGCGGCGTCAAAGCCGACCGCAATCAGCACACCCAACTGTCATTTACGTGGCAAACCACCATCCGTACTGGCATTGGGACCTAACCAACTAAAACAATCAGCCGAGTAATGAATCGTAGTGGGCTCGTTTACTCGGAAACTCAAACCTAACGCCGTTGACGAAATGTGTGGGCATCGTCGACGGCGTTTTTGGTTGCAACCAGCTCCGCCTTTCTGTACACTTAGACCATCACAATTATGGCGAATTATTATGGAGGATTTATCATGGCTGACCAACTACACACCGATCTGGCAGTACTTCAACCGTATTTTGAGGCTGGTAAGTCCAGCGCACAACGGGCACAGCTGATTCCGCTGCTTAATTGGGTCCACACAACGTTTCCACAATTAACCCCGCGCGTGGCTTGGAACCAGCCGATGTTCACTGACCACGGGACCTTTATCATTGGTTTTAGCACGGCAAAGGACCACTTGAATATTGCGTTGGAGACCCCCACGCTTGACCATTTTCGAGCCGCTATCGAGGCCAACGGTGACCACGCCACTAAGATGCTCTGGCAAATCAATTTTGAAAAACCTGTTAATCATGACTTGCTGGCCCAGACGATTCAGTACAATATTGACACTAAGCAAGCGACCACGACTTTTTGGCGGGCTTAAGGGCGCTCATGTGACAGTCAGGCTTGATAGCAAACAAGTCATGCGCTGCATTGCCAGTTGCCCGCCTAACCCCTAAATTCAAAGCAAACAAAAACAGCCTACTCAGTTACTTCTGAATAGGCTGTTTGCACGTCACGATTGATCATCACTAAGCTGGGCAACCAGTCGCTAGTTGACATAACTTTAATTTATCTGAGCTGTTGGATTGGCCGACCAATCGATCACTTCATCAAACTGGAACTGGCCCGCTTCATAGCGATATTTCAAAACGGCACAATTGTGTAACACGATGCCCTGCCGTTCAATTTCGTCCATCGACAGCCATTTTCGCAAGAACATGAAGCTGGCGCCCCCGTGGCTCACCGCGAGAACCTGCTGATGATTGGGACGTTCCATAATTTCCGTCAACGTCTTGACCACGCGCGCCTGAACTTGTAAGTCACTTTCACCACCATATTGTAAGAAGAAATCACCGTGGCTGCGCCGAACTGGGTCGGGTTTGGGATTCAAGACTTCAGATTCTCCTTCAAAAACACCAAAGCCCCACTCCTTAATCCCTTTTACCCGTTCGTACGGCTGGTCAGTCACGAGTTCTAAGGTGTCGCTAGCGCGTTCCTGGGTCGAACAGTAGGCATGATCAAACGTGATCTGTGCTCGCCGAAAATAGTCGCCGACCTGCTTGGCATCCGCAATACCCCGTTCCGTTAATGGTGAATCACACGCACCTTGAATCTTGTGCAGCCGATTGAACAAGGTCTCACCGTGCCGCATTAAATATAGTGTCTTTGCCAATTTGCATAACCATCCTTTATCAAAATGTTAAGTTAAGCATACCACAAATGAAAGCGCTGTTCTTGACAAAAAGCGGCATCATCCGCCTAAACAGATGATGCCGCTTGTGACCAATCACGGGCGATAACCGCTCGCGGATACAAGGTCTTAATATCCAAATTGACAGATTACTGTCCCGCTGCCGCAGACCGCCGTGACCGTCTGATTGTGATCGGCCAGGCGATTAGCACACCAATCCACGCAACGATTGCAAGTACCGTTCCGAGTTTGGTAACGAAACTGCTTTGATACCGGATGATGAGCACGTTCTTGCCACGGCGCTGTTTCAGCCCAATATTACCGATCCAATGATGCTTGATTTGTGCTGATGTGACGCGTTTGCCGTTCAACACAAGCACGGTTCGACGATAAGCGACGACTGGTAGCGTCTGGACTTTCGCGTGTTTAGCATGCCAAGTGAGTTTGATGCCATCACGGATGACTTGGTGCTTAAAACGCGATTTCTGTTTAGAAAAATTCCGCGTGTAGGCATGGTAAACGTCTGGGTCCGTGACAACCTTATGCGTGACGGGCACATAGTCCGGGGTCGTTCGATCAGCATCATCAATCAGCTGTCCGAGTTTCCGCGTATGAAACGCTGGTTGCAGTTGTTTAATGTACTTCAGCCGTGAATGCACGTTGCCATCGGCCGTCTGTAACCCTTGCGCGAGTGGCGTCGAGTCGGCGATCGTAAAGTGCACGTTTTGACTGACTTTTTGCGTGCATAATATGAGCGAAATCAGACTCAAGCAAGTCGCCGCAATCCCAATGCTCCGGTGAAGTGTTTCACTGGTCTGCGTGTGGGCCACCTCACGATAAACCAAGACTGTCGCTAGCAACATGAACGGCGTCCCAATCAGCGTAATCCGGCGTGGCATTTGCAAGAATGATTGCAAGAGTGGGAACGATTTTTGCATCAAGTCCCACGGAAATAGCGTCGTCCCAATCACTAGATAGACCATCGAGACCGTCGCAAATAACTTTGTGAATGGCGTCAAGCGGTGCCAGAAGACGACCAGACCAGTCAACAGTGCATACACGATAATGGTCAAGACGATATCGCTATTGGAGTCGACGCCATTATAGATTGGCTGAAAAATCAGACTGGCATTGGGTGCCATATCCATCGCAACGGGTGGAATCAAGGTGTTGCCCCGGTAGACTTCTAACAATGGCAGAATGGTATCGAGACTGAGCAATACTGCCAGCAAGACCGCCGCCACGAAGTTTAGTAATCCGCTAACTTCGAATTTTGTTCGCCGCAGCCCGTGAATGAAAAATGGCACTAGGAATGGCAGGACTAACGCAACTGTCAGAATTTGAAATTGCGCTAACAACCCAATGTAGACGCCCAACTTCAGCATCGGTAACAACTCCCACTTGCCGGCATACAGATCTAGGATCGGACCGACGAGTAACGGCAATAAGCCAAACGCAATCGAGCGCCAAGTGACACCGAATAAGAAGCCGTAGACCACATTAGAGCTTAAGAAAATCACGCCCAAAGCGATCGAGACCCGTTTCGAAAAATGAAGCCGCTGACCGGCCGCGTACATCAACATCCCACTGGTAAAATAAACGATTGCTAGTGAGAGTATTTGGAATCGAAACCAATTGCCGACTAGCAGTAATAACGCACCGGCAATGTAAGTGATCAGCGGACTGTAGAGGCTGTTGACCACCCGGCCCGCTTGCTGAAATGAATACAGATTGATAAAACTAAAATTGTGATTTTTTAATTGTAACGCGGCCTCATAAATCCGATTGTATTGAAAATAACCATCCACCCCTAATAAAGCGTGATTATTCAATAGTAACGGACTACACATGACCAAGACGGCAAGTGCAATCACCACGATTGCCGTTTTGTGTTTGCGCATCTTCAATTCCTCCCCAACTAACCCTTTTGTTCTGATACTCGTTCAAGCACCTAAATTTACATTATATCCGTTTTACCCCATTGATTCCAATGTTAACTGGTTATCGTTAGTTCACACTCGCAACTCAAAAATCGCAACCCGACCAAGTTTTGGTTAGGTTGCGATCGCCAATATTTCTTAATGACGTTGGTCAAATAACGGCACAGTGTCAAGCGAACATGGGCATGTCAACCTAGAAGTCAGTGTCCTCATTGCCCTGATTCAAGGCCGTCAACGCCGCTTTCAACGTGTCACCATGGGCAATCACCGTCCCAGTCGCGTGACCAGGTTCGCCGGTTGCTTCGACTTCATCATAAATCTGTAAATGATTATATGGGAACGTGTTGGCCTGGACGTAAACGGGCTTCAAGCGGTTGACGTCTGGATAGTCGTACATCACCTTGGTCAACGACTCGCCCAACTTCACGTGTAGTAATAAGCGGGTCACGCTCGAGCCACTTGCTTTACTGATCAGTGCCATAGTCGCAATGCTCATCGGTTCAATCGTGGCCAGTTGCAGCTTCGTATCCGCAATTGCCAAGCGCACGGTATATAATCCGGGGGCGCCCATCGCGAGGACCCGTTGCTTGATTTCGTCAGTCAATGCCGTAATCGCTTGATTTTCAGCCTTATCCCGAATTGGGAAGACTTCGACCGCACCGCGCACGTTGCCACGAAGATTATTACCGGCAATAATTTCGCTGATCCCGAAAATTGAGACATCCGTTCCGTCCGTAATCACTTCCACGGCCGGTGAATCGTTCGTCTTGATTTGTTCGCGAGGCAAACTGTTATTGATTTGAATCACTTGATAGCCATCCCGAATCAGCTGTTGGCCCAGTCGATAGTCATGGTAGGTGGTAAAGACGATCAACGGCTTTTCAATCGCCAACACATTTAAAATGTCAGAATACTGCTTAGGCTCAACATAGCGCTTTTTCGCCAATTGCGGCGTCATCGCCACACTATTCGGATTAGCATTGATCAAAATTGGCTCGTAATTGGCCTTCTTCAAGTAAAACAACAGCTGTGAGACGAGATAATCGTTACCATGGTTAGTCCCGATACGGTTGGCGCCGGTGCCAATCACGACCACACGACGACCCGCAGTCGGTTGGCTTTCATTGTCAAATTCATAAGTTGAATAATAAGTACTAGTTTGTTCCGTGAATTCGCCGGCCGTTGGTTCGATTTCTTTAAACGTCGGCCGAATTTCATTTTCCAGTGCAAACTGGCGTACCTTGCTGACCTCAGCCTGCCAAGCAGCGGCCGCGTCTTCATCGGTAAAGCCGAAATATTTAGCCCGTCCCAATGCGTGGACGTCGAAAGGCCGCTCACGTAAAGCGCGTTCGATTTCTAAAATATGACTTAATTTATAGAAGTAAAAGGCGTCGATCTTGGTCAACTCAGCTAGCTCATCAATCTGGTAGCCCCGATTCAGTGCCTCTAGCAGAATCAGCATCCGCCCAGCTTGTGGGTGAATCAAGCGCTGAATCAGTTCACCTTCAGAATAGTTCTGTGGCCGATTGGCAATCACGTGATACCGTGATTCATCGGTCGAGCGCAATCCTTTCAGCAAAGCTTCTTCCGTTGAGCGACCAACGCCAATCACGGATCCAGTCGATTCAGTGACCGTATCGAGTTGGTGGCTGACCTTATTCAGCACATTGAACGGCCAGACTGGGATGCGGCAGACGATATGGTCGAGCACCGGTTCAATGAGGGCCGTCTGTTTACGATAAGCTCCTGGTAATTTAACTTCGGCTAAGCTAATGCCAACCATCAGATTACCGACAACTAGGGCGAGTGGGTACTCGGTTGCGCGGGCGGCCAAGGCCATCGTGCGGTCAAAATACGGCGTCACTTTAATGACATAGTAATTTTGAGTTGCCGGATCCAAGGCGAACTGAACGTGGCAGGACCCACTGAGCCGCAGCTTACGCATGATTTTCAGCGTCGCGGCTCGAAACTGTTGATACTCCTGGTCAGTGATCGTCTGCGTTGGCGCAAAAACGATTGAGTCCGCCGAGTGAATGCCGACCGGATCAAAGTTTTCCATCCCACTGACGAGTAATGCGGTGTCCTTTTGGTCACGGACGGCAACAAACTCAAGTTCCTTATAGCCAACAATACTTTGTTCGACAATGCATTGCTTGGTACCTGACACTTTGAAGCCCATTGCTAACGCTTGTTGCAGTTCATCTTCATCTTCACAGAGTTGCCGACTCGCTTCAATCCGTGGCGCCACTGATTTAACGATGACCGGGAAGCCGACGTGACGCACGACCGCCATCGCTTCTGCAGTACTGGCCACGACCTGCGAGGCAATCACCGGTTCGCCAATATCCTTCAGCCGATTACTCATGAGGGCGGGATTGACGATCATATCGACAACGTCTTGATCCCACTGCAACAGCTTGACCTGATTATTCTTAAGCACGTTATTTCGAATTAACCCCTGAATCAGGGTCACCGTTTGAATGCCACCCAAGGAAGGAATCAGGCCATCGGGTTGCTCGGCCTCGATAATTTTAGTCACAGCAGCAACCGTCAACGGCTCTAAGTAGACCTTATCCGCAAACCGATTTTCCGCCGCCACTGAATAGGCGTTGTTATCCACGAGTACGACCGCGATACCGAGTCGCCGAATCGCCGCACCGATTTGGGTCACGGCCGCATCATGTTGTCCTTCACGACCGATATCGTTGTGGCCCGCCCCGATGATCAGGACTTTTTGTAAGGTTTGATTATTCACCAGATTGGCCCCCTTGCTTGTTGCATGGATTCAACAAATTCATCGAAGATATCCCGCGTCTCAGTCGGTCCGGGCGCACCATCCGGGAAGAATTGGACTGAAAAAGCTGGAAAATCGCGCAGACGCAAGCCCTGAATCGTCCCGTCAATTAAATCAACAAACGTGGTAATTAATTTATTACGGTCAACGGTGTCCGCATCGACCGCAAAGCCTTGCCCCTGTGAGGCATAAATAATCTGATTAGTAATGACTTCGCGAATCGGATGGTTGGTGCCGTGATGTTCGGGTGACAACTTCATGATCTGTGCACCATTAGCCATCGCAAACAATTCATGACCGAGACCAATTGCAAAGAGCGGTACCCGGTTTTGAATATTTTTGATCATCTCCGTCACGCTGTCCGGCAAGTCTTGTGGTTTCCCAGGACCGGTCGACAAGACGACCCCGTCCGGATCAAGGTTCAAAATTTCTTCGGTCGTGGCGGTGTATGGCAACACCGTGACGTTGCAAGCCCGTTTACTAAGCTCACGTAAAATCCCGTGTTTCAGCCCAAAATCGACCACGACCACGTTCAAACCAGTCCCTGGATTGGGAAATGGTTTTGGTGTGGCGACGGCGGCAACTTGTTGATTGGTCAACACGGTTGCACCGAGTTGGTCAAAAGCGTGGGCATCCGCCACGTCCACGATGCTGGCCTTCATTGGACCGCTAGCTCGTAACTGCTTGGCGAGGTGCCGGGTGTCGATGTGACTGATCCCTGGAATGTTTTGTTGTTTTAAGTATTGGTCCAATGACCAACGTCGCTGCCGATTAGTCGAGATACTAGCGACATCACGTACGACGACCCCTTTGACCGTGGGTAAAATCGATTCATAGCTGTCGTGATTGATGCCGTAACTGCCAATCGTCGGCTGCGTAAAAGCAACAATTTGATTATGATAAATTTGATTGGTAATAATTTCTTGATAGCCCGTCATGCTCGTATTGACGACGATTTCTCCAGTCGAAACCGCTGGCGAGCCAAAGCCTTCGCCTAGGTAGGCGCTGCCGTCTTCAAGAATCAAATAGCGGTCTGCCATTGCGATCCCTTCTCATCTGTTTGATTACGTTTATTAGTTGATAATTTCAATGCCATCGTGACCGTCGATCTCACTGACGGTGACTCGAATGCGTTCCTGACGTGCAGTCGGAATGTTGCGGCCGATAAAGTCCGCGCGAATCGGTAATTCCCGGTGACCACGATCGACCAAGACCGCCAGTGCAATGCTTTGCGGCCGACCACCACCCATCAGGGCATCCAAAGCGGCGCGAATCGTTCGACCTGTGAAGAGGACGTCGTCAACCAGAATGACCCGTTTGTCAGCTACTGAGAATGCCAGCTGATAGTCATGGGCATTGCGCGCGGCATCCAGCGGCTGATCATCGCGAAAAGCGGTGATATCCAATTCACCAACGGGAATCGCGGTGCCCTCCAGCTGCTGGAGTTGGGCTGCGATGCGTTGTGCAATATAAACGCCCCGAGTTTTGATGCCCACCAACACGATATTTTTAATGCCTTTATTTTGCTCAATGATTTCGTACGTGATCCGGGTCAGCGCCCGTTTCATCGCCATTGAATCAACAACTTCTTTTTGCATATTTGCCTCCCAGTTTGTGATTAACGTTCATTTGAACCACCCATATGACAAAGAAAGGCGGCCGGACACAGAGTCACGGCCGCCGACAAAAGTTATTGTTAACAGGTTGCCTTTCAGTCTCGCAGGGCCGGATTAAAGGACATTCTTTACTGTTAGATTAATGATTCAAATCGGTTTTGTCAAGCTTAGCCAGGGTTTCAGTAAAAATCGGTGGCAAGGGTGCTTCAAACGTCAGCAGCTGCCCTGTCACAGGATGCTTAAAACCGAGCAAGCGCGCATGCAAAAACTGACCCTGTCCCTTAATGGTCTTTTTGGGCCCATATAAGGGGTCACCAACCAGTGGATGACCAATTGACTGCAAGTGGACCCGAATCTGGTGCGTCCGCCCGGTCTCTAAACGGCAGCTAATCAACGTGTAGTGCTGGTAGCGTTTCAAAACTTTAAAATGCGTTACCGCTGGTCGGCCAGTCTTAACGATGGCCTGTTTCTTGCGATCCTTAGGCGAACGACCTAAAGGTGCATTGATTGTCCCAGTCTCTTCCTTGATCACGCCGTGGACCAACGCGACGTATTCGCGCAGATTGGTCTTGGCTTTGAGTTGCGCCGCTAGTGACTGATGTGCCCGGTCATTTTTCGCAACCATCAGTAGGCCTGACGTATCCTTATCGATTCGGTGCACGATACCCGGCCGAAACTCGCCGTTGATGGTCGATAACGGACTATGATAGAGCAAGGCGTTGACCAAAGTATGGTCGGGATGCCCGGGTGCCGGATGCACGACCATCCCCTGGGGCTTATTGACGACGAGTACATCGTCATCCTCATAAACAATGTCCAACGGGATATTTTCCGGTTCGATGGTCGTCGTTTGGACCGTTTGGGCTGCGACGGTGATTTGGTCGCCCACTTTGACCTTGTACTTACTAGGTTGAACCTCCCCGTTGACCGTTACTTGCGCCGTTTTGATCAACTTATCGACCTGTGAACGTGTCCAGTCAGACTGCAGTCCAGCCAACACTTTATCCAAACGACCTTGTTGCGTCGTAATCGTATATTGTTGTTCCGTGGTCGCTCCTGCCACGTTATCAGCTCCCTATTACTTATTTGCCAAAACTATCGTCCCGTAAGACCCCAATCAAAATGAAAATCACACCGATCGTCAGGCACGAATCCGCAAAGTTAAAGATTGGAAAATTAATAAAATCAAGTTGGAACATATCAACGACATAACCCAGCCGCACACGGTCAATAAAATTACCCAACGTACCGGCAATCATCAGTGAAATGCCGACCTCATACGCCCATTTACCGCGCAACCGCCATAACAAGTAACCCATGATAACCAGCGCCACGACTGAAATTAAGTAGAAGAAACTCATTTTGCCTTCCAGAATGCTCCAGGCGGCCCCATTGTTATGTAAATTGGTCAATGATAATAGGCCGGGAACCACACTCGTGCTGGCCCCTAGTGCGATATGACTCACAATTGTTGCTTTGATAGCCTGGTCAGCTGCGACCAACGCCACCATCAATAGAATATAAATCCACATATTTTGCCCTCACATTTCGCTAAGCTGTGTTTAATTATACCAAAAGACGCCCCGCTTGTACGAAACTGGCTTGTAAAAAGCACGGTTTTTATTGGTTGCTTACGTATTATACTGGTTAATTTGTCATGAATCATGATTAAATCATGCTAGTTAGTGGATTCCTGTTCGTCAGCCGATGCGCGTCTTAGTCCGACTTCCGGGGCCGGCTGACAACGCTGGAACAGGGCGGACATCGATTTGAACTCACGCAGAAACCCACTGCGCAATTTCAAATACGAGTCTTCTTCTAGCCCGGGAAATTCACCCGGACAAGAAGAATTTCGCCCTTGAGCATTGTCAGCCAGCCCCTACAGTCGGGAACCCGCTCGAATGGCGGATGAACGGCCACCCATCTGGGTACAATTGACCATTGAATATTAGGAGACCGGCCCTTCAGGCAAACTTTCAATCGGTGTCAATCATGTTCTATGCCATTTGAGTACTGAGAGGATTATCTAGATATTGCTCACTCATCTCAATGCCACAAATTCCAATGGTAACTAGTCTTGAATTTAGTCGATAAAATTACCTTCGCTTATAATTGGAGACTTGTTTATCCCAGACGACTAAAGAAGATTCTGACAAGTTCAGTGGGGTCGCTTGTCTGACAGTATAAGTAAGGAACTTTAGTTATCATTAAAGACTAGTCTGACAGTTGAATATCAAAGTGACTGTGTACCAAGTAACCAACGACAAATCCAACAAAATGTTAGCCCGCACATGTCTGCCTTTCGAATAGCATCCCGGCTGGAAGGTGTTTCTGACAATGCTCAGCGATGAAATTCCACTTAGCAAGCGTTGTGTGCTTGGTTAGTGGAAGACCAGTATTTAAGGCGCGGGCTTTCGGCTTAAATCTGTGTCCATCGCGTTCCAGCGTTGTCAGAAATGCCTGGAAGCCGGACTAGGAAGCATCCACCACAGCAAGTTTACGGTAACTCGCACTTTTTCCAGCGGGTCTCAGCTGGTGGCTCTTAAACTTAGAAAATGGCATAATTTAATCATCTTTAATGCTATAACTAGCACAGCGCGCCGCCAGTTTCAGCAGTGGACGGCTGAGTGGCGAAGTTCAACTGCTCATATCAAAAAAGCGCTGCCGCCGGTCCATGACGACCGTCAGCAACGCTTAACTCAATTTAAAATTAAAGGATGATCGTGAAACTGCACGACTTTAGAACAACCCGGAGATTTTGCCATCATCCGTGATATCCATATCCAGGGCTGCCGGATGCTTTGGCAAGCCTGGCATCGTTAAGACGTTACCCGTTAAGGCAACGATGAAGCCGGCACCTAACTTTGGCACGAATTCACGTACATTGATCGTAAAACCAGTCGGCGCACCAAGCAGTTTAGGATTATCACTCAGCGAATATTGGGTCTTCGCCATGCAGACCGGTAAGTGGTCCCAACCCTGCTTGGCAAAGGTCTTCAATTGCCGTTTGGCCTTAGCAGAGTAAGATACCTCAGCGCCACCATACGTCTTCGTGACGATGGCTTCAATCTTAGTTTCCAAATCAGCATCCGCCGGTGATAACGGCTTGAAGTCACTCGGCTGGTCGCACAAGTCGACAACGGCCTGAGCAAGCTCAGTCGCACCATCGCCGCCCTTGCCCCAGACATCGGCTAAGACCGCTTGAACACCCAAATCGGCACAGTAAGCTTTGACTGCTTGAAATTCAGCATCGGTATCAGCCGTAAATTCATTGATGGCAACGACGACCGGGACACCATAGCGTTGCATGGCTTTGATATGATGACCTAAGTTAGCAGCGCCAGCTTGTAGGGCTTCAACGTTTTCAGTCTCTAAATCCTTCAGAGCTACGCCACCGTGCATTTTAAGCGCACGAATCGTCGCGACGATTACGACGGCGTTCGGGGCTTGTCCAACGGCCGGAACATTGATATCCATGAACTTTTGACCACCCAAATCGGCGCCGAATCCTGCTTCGGTGACGGTGTAGTCGGCTAAATTCAGCCCAGCCTGGGTCGCCAACACACTATTACAGCCGTGGGCAATGTTCGCAAATGGCCCGCCGTGCACGAGCGCTGGCGTATGTGCCAACGTCTGCACTAAGTTGGGCCGCAACGCATCCTTTAATAGGAGTGTGATTGCGCCACCAACTTGCAAATCCGCGACGGTTACGGGTTGCCGGTCATGCGTATAGCCAATCACGATGCGGTTGACACGCCGCTTCAAATCCGCAATGTTTTCAGACAAGCACAAGATCGCCATTAATTCGCTAGCGACCGTGATGTCAAAGCCATCTTCACGCGGCACACCGGAAGTTGCCCCACCTAGCCCGATAACGACGTGGCGCAACGCCCGGTCGTTAATATCCAGCGCGCGTTTCCATTGAATCCGACGCTGGTCGATGCCGAGCTGGTTGCCTTGTTGGATATGATTGTCGATTAACGCTGCCAAGGTATTGTTTGCGGCGGTCAAAGCGTGCATATCTCCCGTAAAATGCAGGTTGATGTCCTCCATTGGAATCACTTGGGAGTAACCACCACCCGTGGCACCACCTTTCATGCCCATGACCGGCCCCAGTGAGGGTTCCCGTAAAGCAATCATGGTCGACTGACCAATCTTGGTCAAAGCATCACCCAGACCGATCGTGACGGTCGACTTACCTTCGCCGGCCGGAGTCGGATTGATTGACGTGACCAAAATGAGCTTGCGTTTGGTTTCCTTCACTGGTAATGGTAACTTTAACTTGGCCTTGGTACTGCCATAAGGATCAATTTGATCAACTGTCAGACCAGCTTTCACCGCGATTTTCGTAATTGGTTCTGGTGTGACTTGTTGCGCAATTTCAATGTCTTTCATCAATTCTCCGCCCTTCGTTTTTTTATTACGACTCAATTATAACAATTAATCTGGTAAACAGGAACTTTATTTATTATAAATGTTTTTATTGTTCGTCATTAATGGCTAGTTGCCAGCTCAATCAAGGCATTCCGGGCCTTTTTACGCATCAAAAAATGATATTGGTTGCCGTCAATCTGAACTTTTAAGCCGCCCCGAATCGGTGCGATCAGTTCCAGCTGGTCGCGTGGAATCACTAACCACGAGTGGTTTAAAACCGTACTGAAGATAATCAAATTGTGATTAATGGTCACCCGGCGCAAACTGATCTGGACGGCCACTAACGCGACAAAGACCGCCGCAATCAGTAAAAACCACCATTTGAACTTCAGCAGTTCCAACCAGACAATGATGCCAGCCATCAAAACGAGCAAGGTCCACGACCAGACGATCACACTTGACGCTAGCATTGGTTGGTATTTAAAGGTATGCTTATCGTTATCCAAGAGTTACAATTCCTTTCACATTGGAGTGAGTTTTATGCAATTATATACGGATGCCGCCACGGCGCCCGATAATCATCAAAGTGCCGCTGGAATCCTGATCATCGACCAGGGCCAGCAGCACCAATTTAAACAAGTCTTGCCGAACAGCGATAATCATACCGCAGAATTTCTCGCGGCGATTGCTGGCTTCAAAACTTTATTGGATTCTTATGGTTCCGCAGTCAGTGTCTTCTTCTACACCGACAGTCAAATCGTTGCGGACAGTGTCGCCAAGGGTTACAGCAAGCATTATGCCGTCGAGCTCGCGACTTTGCTGCACTTACAAGATCAATGCCAACTGGTCGTCACCCAATGGATCGCCGAAAGTGAAAATCACGGCGCCCATCAACTCGCACAGCAGGGATTGCACCTGAAACACTAATCAGCCGCTTCTAAATAAGTTTCAATCGGTAATTGGTACTGCTCCCAATCGTGCGCCCCAGTCTGGACGTAATCAGCCAATAACTTGCCAATCATCGGTCCGGTCGTCAAACCAGAAGAACCAAGTCCACTAGCGACAAGAATGTGCGGGTTGTCTGGTAATGGTCCAAAGAACGGCGCGAAGTCGCGCGTATAAGCTCGCGTCCCAACCTTGACTTGGCTGATTTGATCCTTGGTCAAGTTCGCATCTAGTTTTAAACCACTCGCGAACAAGTCGTCTTCGACTAGCGACGAAACTTGTAGGTCATAACCCTGGTCATTTTCATGGGTCGCACCCACAACTAGTTTACTCCGGGTAAATGGAATAAAGTCGCGCTCACCTTCTGGCATCAAGACGGGAACATCATCTGCCCAGGTCTCCGGCAATTGCATCTCGATCAGTTGCCCCTTTTGCGGTCGCACGTCAGCAATAATTTTCATCGGTAATAATAATGGCTTTAGCCATGCGCCGACCGCTAGAATGAGCGTATCGTAGCTTTGTTGCCCGTTGACCGTCAACAACTGGCCCTGATCACCCAGGCGAACCTTACCTTTATGACGAATGAGGTTGCGCTTTTCAGCATACTTGAGTAGGTTATGGGCAAACTTGTCACCGTCAACGCGGGCACCACCACTGACAAACACCCCCGGTTGCGGGGCCGTCAGCAACGGAATTCGTTCTTGAACGGCTTCAGCGCTCAATTTTTCAATTGTCCCCATCTGCGGTGCGCTTTGCCGCCGTTCCAAAGCTAACTTGTACAACGCTTGTAAGTCGTCCGGATCAGCCCGTGTGACAATCGTTCCCGCCTGCTGATAGACTGAGTACCCCATCTGCGTATCGGTCACGATTTCTGGATACAGTGCCGCACCGGCTTTGGCCAATCGATACCAGCGCTGATTACGCCGCTTGGAGAGCCACGGTGAAATAATACCGGCAGAGTTCTTGGTCGCTTGACCAATCCCTTCATCATAAATCGTGACGCTCAAGTTCGGATCCTTACTTAAATAATACGCGGTCACAGCGCCAACGATGCCGCTGCCAATAATTGTCACTTGTTTTTGCATTTGTACAACGCCTCCACAACCAATCTGTCTTCATTTTAGCATACTCCGTTTTATTACGGGGAATCGATTCGCTGGTTGACATTGTTGACGGCATTAGATCAGGTGTAACAACCCACAACCCTTAAAAAAGCATCAAGTTTTAAAATTTAATCACATTTTGACCATATTTTCGTTTTACACTTGAAAATAGTACGACTATATTGTTTTAAAGGACTTTTGCCATGTTAGTTATTATTTGGATTCTCTTAGTTTTACTCTTAGGCCTCACTGGTTGGCTGGTATACCGCGGTTTGCAGCATCCGGTCATTCAGCCCACTAAGCCATTGCCGTTACGTGAACAGTTGACGTTACAGCATCAGGTCCGTCAGTCGATCACGAACAAGGTGCCCCGTTTGAAGGGCTTATACTACGGGCTCCTAGTGTGTGGGTGTCTAGGTGTCATCAGCCTCTTGGTCAGTTGCTACCTGATTATGACCAAGTTGCCGCTGCTGATATTCCCGATTCGCAGCGTGGTGGCCAGCATGGCGACGCTTGTAATTGGGGTCATCTTGTTACTGGTTCCGGCATTGGTATGGCCATCACAGGCTTATGATGAACTGATTGGCCGCAAGACCGACCCGAATCAGAATTGGCAATTGGCCGACACGCCGACTTTCGAACGTTATCGTCGCACCCAGATTTGGAGCGTCTTAGCCCTAGATTGCTTCCTCTTAGTCGGCATGATTAGCTGGGCCTACCGCGTCAGCACCGTGCCGGCAGTGACGATTGAATACTTGATCATGGTTGTCGTCATCGCAATCCCGGTCGTCGCCTTGGTTGCGCTACTGGCACAATTGCCTTACCTGTACCAGAACCGTTTCTTGATTTCAAATGGCGCTCGTTTTGGGACAGTGCACTACCAAGCTAACCGCGCCTTACTGAATCAACAGCCGGATGTTAAAGCGCATCTGATCATTGTTCAGATTTGTCGGATTATTGGTTACGCGTTGGGATTGTATGCCCTGTGGTTACCGTATTCCAACATTTTAGCGCCGAGCTTCGCAGTTGATACCAGCGTCGTTTATCCGGCCGCAGCGTTTGCACTGGTTGCACTCCTGATTGTATTGATCACGGGTGGCGCATGGTTACCCCGATTCTATGATTATTTGCAATTATTGGATACCAAGGCTCTCAGATTCAAAGTTGCCGGTAGCGACCAATTTCGCCGCTATCGCTTCCATTTGTACTATTTCAAAATTGCCTTCAGCATCCTATGGCTCGTTTTCTGGGGCTTGATCATCGGCTACATTTATTATTTCGGTTAATTTAAACGCGCTTCAGCGTTAAACAGATAAAACGACATCCAAGACCAAATGTCTTGAATGGGTATACTCCTACCAAGGTAGACAAGCAAATAATTAAAGCCTGTCTGCCTTGGTAGGAGTATTTTTTATAGGACGGCTAAAAAAGGACGAGATATAGAGCAGAAATATGAAATTGGTACAGGATGGGATATTAGCTAGTGCTGTTGAATGGGAGTATGGTATGCAACATGCTCAAGTTTCCAGAGTGATCGTGCCTTGTTGGCATTATTTTACCAAGCAATCTGAACTTATCATCAGTGGGCGTTATCCAATGAGCCACTTCAATAACCGCTGTAAGGGCATCTAGGCAATGGTGTCTAACTTTTTGGGGCCAGTTCATGTCGACTTAAGTTCCAGCAATTGTCAGCCGGCCCCGGAAGTCAGACTAAGACATCCATCGGCTGACGAACAGGACGCCAACTTGTCATGAGTTAACCATCTTTAAGGCTAAAGAATAACTAGCACAACGCGTGTCCCACTGTAATTTAAAAAGCGTTGTAAAACCATTTCGATTTTACAGCGCTAATCCTAGTATGTTCTAATCATTTTGCTTAGCTAAAGCGTCACTGACATTGATCGTTGGTAGATTAAACCCCGGAAACTCATTAGAGCTGTTGGTCAACATAGAAATTATTGCACGAATGTAAGGATACAAAATTGCAACAGCATTTTTCTGAACCAATGTATTTAGACCAATGTTGGCTTTGTCTTCCTCGGGATGATAAACAAATGATCCCACCAACGAACATGTTGCCTGAAATGGCGTCTCTGTCTTATCCAGTGCGCCAACAACCACTGTTAAGCTGACACTGATATTGTTACCGTTCTTTTCAATATCGCTTGAAATTTCAGGGCTAAAGATGATCTGTTTACTTGTTTGCCGATACTGATCATTTCTCTGATAACTCATATTTTCAACTCTGTATCCGTTAAATTGTAACACATCCATTAAACTGCAACTCCCATCACTTCTAAATCTGTATAAATATTATTAGTGTAAAGATGATCTTCTGCGTAATTGATACTAGGTTGATATTCTGACTTATCTAAAAGGCCGCTTAGTTGCTTATCAATAACACCGTCTTCGTTTGATGAACAATTTCCTGGAAGATGGCCATTCTCCTCATAGAAGGTTTTTGCAGCCTTAAACAAATTATCTTGATACTTAACCTGGACACGCAAGTTGTTTTCAATCTGTGTTAAGGATGACGGTGCAATCCCAAGACGTTTGGCAAATTGTCTCACTGTCAGTCCTAGATTATGACGCAATTTCCTAATATCCTCTGGTGTCATATAACCTTTTTTCGACCGATATGCCGCAAAACTACGAGTCACATTTTCCATTGGATTATTAAAATCAACCCATAACTCGCCATCGCTATCTTTCCAGTAATGATTTCTAACCATCAGATTACTTTCATCACGTACCTGAACTAGCTCAATCTTCCAAACTTCAGTATAGCGTTCAGTCGTGTCTAATTCAGGATTATAGAACTTTCTTTGTGCCATTATGCCTAGCCCCCTAAACTGTTTGAAACTACTTGTATGGATAATTCATAGGATATTTTGCATCGTGCAGAGAAATCCAAACGACGCCACCATTTGGCCGATCTTGAAACTTCAAGTAACATTCCACATCTTCTATGATTAATCCGAACACCCAGATATCTCATGGAATGGGTCTTGGGTGGTCATCTGTTTCTGGGCCGGAGATGTAGTCTTGCCAAGAAATTTTATTGTAGATAATATCTAAGGCAAGTGTTTCTTGAATGGCTAAGTTAGCCAAGGTAGCCATATTTTTAGGACGCCTACTGAGTACCCACTTGTTTCGGCGATTACGGATATCTTTAATTACGCGCTTTATCTCTTCACGGCTCGCCAACACTAGCACATCCTGACTAAATTTATTGATACTATTTTAACACAAATGTATCTCACAAAATACAAATATGCTCTGATGCTAATAAGCCCCTTCTCACGTTGAAAACTGAGAAGGGGCTTTAACGAACTTGTTTAAATTTGATTGTAGTTAATGCTTATCACAGTGGATGATTACTTTTGGGCATACATTGCTTAAATGTCTGCCCAAATTTAAATTAAGGTACGCTACGGGCTGGAATAATAATCGCTTCTCCTGTTTGTGGATTGTGCCCTTTTCTAGTGGCATGCTCAGGTGATTTGAAAGTTACAAAACCGACGAACGCCGCTGAATCATCATTCGCAACATGCGCTACGAGCTTTTCCAAAGTCTTGTTCACAACGGTTGTAACTTAGTTGATTGTAAAGTCACGATCAGCGGACATTTTTCGAATTAATGTCGTTCTTTTGGTCATGCTATTTTTAGTCATTGAACGCGCGTGTCTGTCAGTTAGGCTTCTTTAAACAAGCTGACGAAATCTTCCTGCCCACCAGCACTTTCAAACGCGGCTTTCGACAACGTTTTGACCTGGCGCTGATCAAGCCACAACACCTGGTATTCATCAAATGCCTGCATATCCCGAATGTCGTGGGTGATCATTAGATACGTGCGTTCGGGATGCGCTTGCATCACTTGGAATAATAGTTGGACGTTTTGTCGGTCGACTGCCGCCGTTGGTTCATCCAAGACGACTAATTCACGGTCGACTTGCAAAAATAGGAGCAACTGGACCAATTTACGCTGACCACCTGACAATTGTCCGTATCGCTGATCCCAAAGTGGCGCTAAAAATTCGTAGGTGGCTGGATCCACTATGGTTTTAAAATCAGCCAGTGTCACCTGAAGTCGGCCATCCTCAATTCCGAGCACGAGTTGAGCGACATCCCGCACCCGAATTGAGCTCAACAGGGGTAATTGCTGGTTCAAATAAATCGCACGCTGCGGCAATGCCAAGGCTCCAGTTGCCGGTCGTAATCCCGTCAGAATATCCGCCAACGTCGTTTTGCCAGCCCCATTTTGGCCAATCAAGAAATTAACGCCCGGACTTTTCAATTCAAAGCTCAAATCATCAAAGAATGGTGCCGAGCGCTGGTCAAACTGGTAACTCAAATGTTCAACTCGCATTATAATCCCTCCGTTGGCAACAGTTTCAAGTGTCGATAGCTAAACCATCCCAGGCCAAGTAAGATGACCAAAATAACGCCATAAGTCGCGATAAACTGACTAATCGTCCCGACGGTAAGCATCGCAAACACATTATTGACCAGGTAAATCGGACTGATCAGATTAAGTAGCAGATTGCTAACGTGTAAGTTGAGCACGGCATTGATGGCAAATGAGCCAATTATGACTAATAATGACACAGCATTGATGGCGGTATTGATTGCCCGTTGACGCCAAGCTAACGCAATCAACGGCAGACTATAGCAAGTCACCGGCAAATAGACCAACACCAGTGTCAGCCATAATTGACCAAGCAAGGGCAAGAAAGCCAGCTTGAAGGCAATACTGCTTAAAATTGCAATCAAGAACAACGTGCTGAGCATCAGCAAGCCATTCACCAGCGCCTGACTGACGATAAACACTGACGGACTGACGACCAGTGTTCGATACTGCTTCAAGTAGCCTTGTTCCCGAAGACTGGCAATGTTGCCAGCGGTGGTCAAACAGTTGGAAAAAATCATCCAGCCGATATACGGCATAATATGTTCAACATACGCACTTGTCGTCAGTGGCTTGAAAAATGCATCACCGACATTCAGTGCTAAAAAGACGAGTGGTAGGCAAATCGTATAAACTAACACCCCCGGCATATCACGCAGCACCTTCATAAAGTACTGCGTGTAAACAGCCACCTGCACCCCATATTTGCGCATTCCCATCACTCCCTCTTAATTATCTCATTAATTTATTATATATTTATCATCAAGTGAAATGCAAGTCGTCGCAAATCTAAACATTAAGTACGGTTAATTTGCGAAGATAACGGCTGGCAAAGACTAATGTAATCTTAATATTCAATTCATAAACCGAATAACGTCTCAAACGCTTAGTGACTCCGCCGAAAGCCGGCTTGCTCTTTGAGATAAAAAGGTATCGATAAACTCAGGAAGGTCACGCGATGCGTTTCAAGACAGCGTGCTGCGGGTCATACGTCACCAAAATTCTAGCACGCAAAAAAAGACCGATTGCGAATTTCAGGATGTCCTGATCAACTCACAATCGGTCTTTGAATCATTTAATTAATCGACTCGCATTTACCGTTATTGTGTCACCACGTTTGAGCGGTTCGCTGAAACGTAATTGCCTTTATTGGTCTTGTAATAGCGCGAACCACCGGACCGTTTGTAAATCTTCGTGACCTTGATTTTATCCCCGGCTGCATGATAAGCATGCCGATTAGACTTCACAAAGTTAGAAGAGTTATACGTGTACAGCCCCACTTTGGCTTTGATCCACTTACTTGATGGGAGTGATTCGTAATACCAATGATCAGACTTCGACACTTTGGCCGTAATGTAACCGCCGTTCGTCTTGATCCGGTAGAAGTTACCGCTCTTAACCAGTGTCCCGGTGTAAATACCGCCCTTCTTCAGCGTCTTACCCGTCGAGGTCGTCAAGTTAACGTCTTTGAACAACGTACTCTTTTCACGCAACTTATACAGCCGGTGTTGACCGATCCAATAGCCCGTCACATCCTGCGAACGAACCCACTTATTTAAGCCGCTCAGGTAGACCAATTGTTTGGACTTTCCGGTCGTGACGGATTTCGTGGCGGTCACTTTATAATACTTCTGCTTGGCACTGCTTGGAATCGTCGTTCCGTCGTAATAGGTCGATGAACTCTTATTCAAGTAGACGTGTTGGCCCTTCGTATAACTACTATAAGCATACGAGGTCGACGAACTGGAAGCCGAACTACTTGACGTCCACCAGCTCAACGGATGATACGTCGTTACTGAAGCGCTGTCGTACAGACTGTTATCCACGTATTGCCCTAATGAGGATAAGTAGTAGCTACTAGAATACTGCCAGAGTGAAAATGAAATCGTCGGTTTCGAGGAATAGTTAGCGATCCACTGGGCATCAAAACTCTGACGCGCCGTATTAGCATAGGTCGTCGCAAATGATTGATATGAGTAAAAAATCAGCTTTTTGCTGGTTAACGACCGCATCTCGTTATACCACGCCTTGACCGCCGCATTGGCCGCCGAACTACTCATCGACGTCGTTTCAAAGTCCAAAACGTAGAACTTGGTGTTCTTGTTCGACCGGCTGTACAGCTTCTTGGCTTCCGCCTTGGCCGTACTGGTGCTGGTAAACGTGGCATAGTCGTATGAGCCAAACGGAATCCCATACTTCACGTATAAACTTTCGTTAGAAGAATGATACAAATCCTCGTAACTACTCCCGTACTGCACCCGGTTGATGACAAAGTCCGCTTGGCTCGCCAAACTCTTGACTTCCGTACTCGTCAGCTTTCCTTGCCATTCTGAAATATCCGGCACCGCGGCGCTGGCCTTCACCGCGCCAGCGCTACCAATCAAACTCCCTAACAGTAGCAACATTAATTGCCATTTTTTGTGCTTCTTCAAAATCTTCGCCTTCCCATCCTTAAACTAAATATGTACCACTTTCCCTGCACTACTTATCGTACCCATAAAATGTGCAAAAAGGTTCACAAACTGATTGCATTCATTTTACGTTTTGTTTACATTGTGAACTAATGCTGGAAAGTGCGATTTAGTTTTTTCGGTGGGCGCCAAAACTGCAGTGAGATATGTAGATTGGAAACTGGCATTCACGATTTTTGCGGACCTTGTTTGCTGAGATGTCATGGATTTGAGCGCTAGACTAAAAAATTTGACCCTTCGCTGAACCAGTTACCGGTGACTGGTTCAGAAAAAGTGTCAAATTTGACTTGAATGTATTACTTGGTAAAAGCTGCAGACGGGTCGCGTCCTGCATCGTAGCAGGCAACCCGAACCAATGACCTCACTCGGACTGAAACCACGGCTCAAGAATCGTCAAGCTGGCCTGGTCGAAATTAATTGCCGCCTGGGCACCATATGGCAACGCTGTTCGTGGAAAGGCGTGGCCAAAATTAACGTTGTAAAGAATTGGCAGATCGAGCGCTGCGGTCTCATCAATCAGCAACTGGCGATATTCTGCGTAGTAATTTTCATTCTGGGGTTTACCGACCACGACAGCAGCGACATTGGTCAAGATACCCGCATCGCGGATACAGCGTAACATCCGCTGGAACAATGCCGGTGCCGGCTGCTCATCACTAGTTTCCATAAACAGAATTTTGCCCCGCCATTCATCAGCGGCCGGAATCAACTTGAAGGTCCTGGCAACTTGCTGTTCATCCGGATAGCGAGTCGTCGTCAATAGATCATAAAAGCTATCTAAACACCCTCCTAGTAATGGCCCTTTAACGACGCCAGTTCCTCGCAGCACTTCATAGTGATGCATTTCCACATGGCTTGTTCGAGGGGTTCCAATAGCCGTGGGACTAAAATCAACCCGCTCGTCATACCAGACTGGACTGCTCTTAATCACCGTCTGAGCATTGTCTGTCATAAAGCGGTGCCAAGTCGCGGCGGTGTATGGCAGCATCTCTGGGGCTAACTCAGCTAAATCACTAAGAAAATTAGGACCGTAAAACGTTTGAAGTCCCAACTGATAAAACATCAAGTGATTAATCGTGGTATCAGAGAAACCAGTAAATAGCTTGGGAGAACGGCGAACCGCGGTTGTAAATTCGTCGTCGTTCAACAAATATGGCAAAGTCCGATACGTTTCATCCCCACCAATCGCTGCCACGATACCTTGAATGTGATCATCCAAGAACGCCGCTTTCAAATCTGCTGCCCGCAATTCCGGGTGCCGGCGTAATGTTTCGCGCCCCTTAAGTGCATTTGGCATTATGACGGGTACTAAGCCAAGTTGGCGTAAACGTTGTAAGCCTAACTTTAGTTGGTGCTCACTTGACGGTTCGCCAAGCGTTCCGCTTGAAAGACTGACCACAGCTACATGGGTCCCCGGCAATAACGCTGCTGGTTTTAACATTTGACCATCTCCAATTTCATCGTTTCTTAATGTTATCATTTATTTCCAATGTCAACAATCCAGTGGTTAAGATTTTCGCTACTTTAAGGTACTCAAAAACGGCCAGGAGACGGCCGCGTGGCTCCTAGCCGTACTTCTGTCAATCAGATTTCAAATTCAGTGTACCCAGTGCGTGACCGCAACCCGACGTAAATTGTTCGTCACCAGCGCCCATTGTTGCGGCTGCGTTTTGATACTCGTGAGTAACTGCGACAGCGATTGAGGCCCTGACAACAACCGCTGACACAGTTCAAAAACTAATGGTGACTGCGGTTGGGCACCCAAGACAACGCAACGTTCACCACGATAAACCACCACGTCCCCACCGGCCCGCAACTGACCAAACGGCCGCTGCAACGTTACAGGCCCCAAAACTAGTACGCCACCATGATCAAACAAACCTTGTAATTGCCAATAATCACGTTTGACAGCATCCGGACGTGCTTTTATCTGTCCTGGTGTTTGACCAGTTTTGGGCATTATTACAGTTAAACCACGACTATAGGTTTGCCACGAATCCAGCCAATTTTGGACGGTGCAAATCAAATATGGCGGCAAGGTCGGCTGCGTCGCATAATATAAAATTCGCTTGATTGCGGGGTCGTTCATCACAGACGGACTGGCCTTAAAGGCAGTTGCTAGGCCACGAATCAGTTCGGTAAACGGTGCCAAGTAATCGATAAAACCGGGTGTCGCCAGGTTGATCAAAATTCGTTTGGCGACACAATACGTCACGGCATCCACGTAACGTGGCGCTGCATGGGCAACCGCATCCCGATAAGCGGTCATAATATCGAACAAACGTGGATTGGTGTAATCAAGGGTCGTCGAACCAGCATGTTTGTAATAGTTATAAAAGGGTTGTTGAACATAGGCCACGCGCTCACAGCGACTCAGCATGTCTAGTAAAATATCCAAATCCTCATAAACCATCGGCTGATAGCGACAATTTGTCCAACAATTACGAGCATACAGCTTATTGCCTGAATAGGCATTGTTCAGCCCGTACTTGAGATAAGCGGCGATATCCACGTGGTCGCTGGCAGCCGGTAAGCTCTGCAAACTAGTCTCGCGATTAGTTGCCACATACAATTTGCGAACGTCACAGACCACAATTTGGGTCTGACTGCGCTCCGCGGTCGCCAGTAACGTGGCGTACATCGTTGGTTCGACCCAGTCATCACCGTCGACAAACCCCAGATAACGCCCCTGAGCAGCCGCAATCCCCACATTTCGGGCAGGCCCTTGTCCACGATTGGACTGATGAATAACTCGAAACGTCTGTGGCCACTGCTGCGCGTACTGATCACAAATAGCAGCGGTGCCGTCCGTACTGCCATCATCAACGATAATCACTTCTAGTCCCACCAACGTTTGCTGCCGCAATGACGTCAAACATCGACGAATCCAACGTGCTTCATTGTAAACCGCCACGATCACTGAAACCTGAACTTGCATCCTGATGCCCCCAACAGATTAATGTTTTCGCTTTCATTATGGCACAATCGCTATCCCAATGACAGCTGTATCTAATGATAAGGGTAAGTGTGTTGGGTGGCCGTTTGATATTCTCGTAAGTCATCAATTTGGTTAGCGGCATTAAAGTGAATCGACGAAAGACCATCAAAGACGGTTAGTCGTTGTGTCTGCGCTTCAAAGTGCCACTGAACAAACATCGTCCCATCCGTCGCGGTCCAAATCCGCTGAATTTGCCAAACGATGACTCGTTGCACGGTAAGTTGATGCTAAATCCAGGCCTGAATTTCGGCAAACGAACAATATGCTGGTCCGTAGCATTCTTGGTAATAACAATCCGTGGCGATGACCTGCTTGAGTTTGCTAAAATCACGGGTCAGCCACATGCTGAAATAGTGTTGAATAATGGTTGTCCTTCTTTGCGTTGATGCAATATCGATTGGTTTCATTTTATGTTGCCCTCACTTGCTGATTTGTCTTTAGCAGCTACTTGTCCAATTATTAACTCAATTATAACAGCATTGCTGGCCTCAAAATCACTTGAGCGTGCACCATCGAACCTATCAGTTGTATTCTGCAGGTATTTCTGGCAGAGTTAATTTAATAACAATTCTAATCATAAAGTGAGTCGAAAATCATGATCAACATCAAAAGCTATCAGTTGCAAGACGTCCCCGTTTTGGAAGTCGTCGAAGCAACGGATGAACAGCAGCCCTTGCCACTCGTCGTTTTTTATCACGGTTGGCAGTCTAATAAAGAACTTGTGCTAACGCAAGCCCGCAAGTTGGCGCATCAACGGTTACGCGTCGTTCTCCCAGATGCGATGAATCACGGCAACCGCCATCAACCCGTCAGTCGCATCCCCTCGTTTACTTTCTGGAATAGTATTCAGGGTAACCTCGCCGAGTTCGACCTTATCATTGCCCACTATGAACAAGCCCATCTGATTTTAAACCATCAAATCGGTGTGGGTGGCTACTCGATGGGTGGAATGACGACCGGCGCCCTGCTGACCCACCACCCAGAAATCAAAGCGGCCACCATTATCATGGGCACCCCTAACCTAAATGCTTATGCACAACTGGTTCGTCAGCACGCCACCAAACACCACATTTATTTTCCCAGTGACCTCGGCCTCCTAACCAGCTGGCTAGACCATTACGATCTGAATCTGCAGCCGGAAACAATCAACCACCGGCCAGTTCTCTTCTGGCACGGCACGGACGACGAACGAATTCCTTACGCCCAGTCCCGCGACTTCTTTGACCGCGTTCATACTGCACCGTATGCTGAGCAGGTCGCGTTTATTACCGGGTACCAAGCTAAACACCTGGTTAAAATCCCGTTAATGGATAAGATCGCCAATTTCTTTGATTACTATTTGAACTAGACGCGCCATTTGAGTCATCGACGTGTCTGCTAGTGTCCTTGGGTCCCACTAAACTCATGTGCGGTTGTTTATCCTGGATGACTAAAATAAGCGTTCAGCCGAATTTTATTCGATTGAACGCTTATTTTTCATGCTAACCTAAATACAACATCAACCTAAATTGAGGCTGTCTCTTGCTCCTATTTAGTTACGCGCTGGCCGAATCCGCTTCCCCCAGTACTGGAAGTAATCGGTCCGTAACGCCCCGTTATAAAGTTTGCGCCGTTTAGTGGCTTTTTGACCATAGAAGTCTTCAAACTCTAAATCACTCGTTAAAATATACTTACTCCAACTTGGAAGCTTACCGTAGACTTGGCCCATTTGGCGATAAAGAATCCGGACACTGTCACGGTCGCTCAACCGTTCCCCATAAGGTGGGTTGGCAACGATAACACCATTAACTTTATCCGTGGTGAAGTCTTTCACGGCTAATTGTTTAAAGTGAATGTCATGTAACAGACCAGCTTCACGCGCGTTCAGCTTGGCAATATCGATCATTTTGCCGTCGATATCGTAGCCGCTAATATCTAGTTCCATATCATAATCCGCTAAGCTATCGGCTTCGTCACGTAATTCCTGACTCAACCCTTTAGGTACCCAGTCCCATTTCTCACAAGCGAAGGCCCGGTTGAAACCTGGTGCAATGTTGCGAGCGAGCAGGGCGGCTTCGATTGGAATCGTTCCGGAACCACAGACGGGGTCGACAAATGGATTGTCTGGATACCACTTAGCCAACATAACTAAGGCAGCCGCCATGTTTTCCTTAAGTGGTGCGCCCCCTTTTTCGACCCGATAGCCCCGTTTAAACAGACTTGAACCGGTGGTATCTAAGGTCAGCAAAACGTGATCCTTATTAATGGCAACTTCGAGTGGGAACAACGCCCCAGTCTCTGGTAAGTGGCCGCTACGGTGGTAGGTCTCTGATAATTGGTTGACGATGGCTTTCTTCACGATCGACTGCACATCGGGCACACTGTGTAACTTAGAATTACGCGATTTACCCTCAACTGGAAATTCAGCATCCATCGGCAATAACTGGTCCCATGGTAAAGCCAGCGTCTTTTCGAATAACTCGTCAAACGTGGTCGCGTCAAATTCACCGACAATGATTTTGATTCGGTCCGCAGTCCGCAACCACAAGTTCGTCCGTAAAATATCCTTGATCGTTCCATTGAACCGCACCCGACCGTTTTCAGTCTGCACTTGATAACCCAAGTCTCGTAATTCACGACCAACGAGCGCTTCAATCCCACTCGCCGCGGTAGCGATTAATCTAAATTTTTGCATAATTTCCTCCTACTGCAATTGTTAATATCTCTAGTGTTGGTTCCTCATCGAAAGCGAACCGTTTTCCCGCCATCTAGTTTAGCATAAGTTATTGGTTGACTTGCTTCATAGCTAAAAAAACTGGGACAAAAGCGAACTTTTGTCCCAGTCTCCTGTCTAAATGTAAATTCCTGTAGGCCATGTTTTGTACCTAGTCAAAGTACAGGGTCTGTTAACTAGGCGGTAATCATCTATCTCGAGATTACAAATCTCCCCCCACATTCAGTTCAATTCCATATGTGAAGCGCCCCTACCGTAGTTTGGGTTGCCCGCTCGCGGGGTTTACCGCGTTCCAACTCAGTCGTTTCCAACTGAGTATCGTCACTGTGGCACTTTTCAGGGATACTCGGGCATAGCCGAAGCCTTAGCCGTTTTTCCCGCCGTTACCGATAAATCGGCACCCCGGCTTATTTTTTCACCGAGCACGAACACTACAAGCATCGCAGCTTGTGCGAGCATGGACCTTCCTCAGCCGACATAAGCCGACCGCGATTACCCAGAATTTACATCGAATCACAATTATAGACGGTGTGATTCGTTTTGATTATTATCTAATTGGGCACCAAAGACGTGGCGTTCCAAGTTAGACAACCGTTTCAGAATGTCCATGTTCGTCACCGTACTCGTTGGTTGTGAAGATGGACTGGTTGCACCGACAGCGACTTGCTTAGTCAGCTCGTCAACTTTGGCACGTAACCGTTCGTTTTCATCTGAAAGTTGTTGGTTATCTTTAGTAAATGACTCATAGTCCTTAATGACATTATCTAAGAAGCCATCCACGTCGGCGGGATCATAGCCCCGCATCTTTGGCTTAAACTCTTTTTGAAGGATGTCTTTGGGAGTGAAATTACGTTTAGCCATATTTAAAAACACCTCATTGTTATTCGCGCGACACCCATAAGGCATCCGCATTACTTAAAACATTGTAGCAGACTTTATTCAAAATTAAAACCATTATTCTGTTTTTCTGCATATTCGTTGGCACTTTCCTGTAACCAATCGAAGTCGATCAGCGTCAATGGATACGGATGATTCTCGCTGAAGGTCTTGATCAAATCGTAGTCGTAGGAAGGCTTACCGGGATTATCCGGGTCATACACCAAGGTGGCCGCATCGGTGTGAGTCACCATAAATTCTTGATAATTTTTTAATTGTTGCGGATTTTCATACGGTTGCTTGCTGACGGGTGCGTGAAAGTCAACGCGGGCCAGTAACGTCTGCAACTTGGCCTGATTATTTTCATTCCAGCGCCCTCCAAATTCTCCATATGGAAGCATCATCGCAACTTTCAGTTCCGGATAGGTCTGCTTCAGTTCGAGCCCGACCTCGGCCGCCCACTGTTCGATCCCCAATTGACCACCGGTAATGAGCCAGTCCATGCCATCTTCAATTTGGGTCTTCAAGTAATTAGTTAACGCAAACTTAATAACTTTCAATTTGTCATCTTGATCACCGAAGACATTCAACTCGTAACTCCGGTAACCACTAAGCCATAACCGACTCATAAAAAGGCTCCTTTCGCGGTAGAATTCACGCTTAATCAGCTAAAAACTCACAGATATTTCACATTCCCCATTAGTTAATGGTAAAATGTAACATTATTAGGAGGTTGATTAATGTGACGATTCGCTATCCCAACGGTAAAGTCTATCGTCAACCTGGCCCAACCAAATCCAAAACTTCCAAATTTGCCAATGTTAATTTTGGCGATCGCGGGATGAGCTTAGAACAAGAAATCAACGATAGCAATACCTACTATCTTGAAAATGATATCGCAGTTATTCATAAAAAGCCAACGCCCATCCAAATCGTTAAAGTTGATTATCCAAAACGGAGCGCAGCAGTTATTCGCGAAGCCTACTTCAAACAAGCTTCAACAACTGACTACAACGGCGTTTACCGTGGCAGGTATTTGGATTTTGAAGCCAAGGAGACCAAGAGTAAGACGGCTTTTCCGCTTAAAAACTTTCATGAGCACCAAATCAAGCACATGCGTCAGTGCTTGTCACAAAGCGGCATTTGCTTCGTTATTATTCGCTTTGCTACATTGGGACGCCTATTTTTGCTGACAGCCAGCGACCTATTTACTTATTGGGATCATCAAGGAGATGGTGGTCGCAAGTCAATTCCACTGACGGATATTGAACACTTGGCCGTGGAGCTACATTATCAGATCAATCCACGAATTCCATACTTGGATGCGATTGATAACATCATTGATGAGGCCTCATCAATTCATTAAAGGAGAACATCATGGCAGGTAACAATGAACAGAATTCACGGGTTGCGCGACGTAAGAGCCAACCCCAACCACCCAAGAAACACTGGTTTCGACGAATTTTCCTCTCATTAGTTGGCTTATTTGTCGTTGGGGTACTGGCGGGACTGTGTCTCTTCTTCTACTATGCACAAACTTCCCCAACGATCACAGAATCCGACCTGAAAGGAACCAGTGCCGTTAAGATTTACGGTAAAGATGACAACTACATCACGAACCTGGGGACGAGCAACCTTCAGTACGTTAAGTCTAGTAACATTCCAACGACTTTGAAAAACGCCGTCGTCTCAATTGAAGACCGCCGCTTCTATAAACATCACGGGGTCGATTATTATCGGATCTTAGGAGCTGCAGTTGGTAACCTCAAGGGCAGTTCCCTGGGGATGCAAGGTGGGAGTACCCTAACCATGCAACTGGTTAAGTTGGCCGTCTTCTCGACGGATACGTCCGACCGGAACCTGAAAGTTAAGGCCCAAGAAGCTTGGTTAGCACTTAACCTGGAAAAACATTACAGCAAATCGCAAATCCTGGAATTTTACATCAACAAGGTTTACATGGGCAATGGGATCTACGGGATGGGAACCGCTGCGAAGTATTACTATAATAAGTCGCTCAAAGACTTGAGCTTGAGTCAATTAGCCTTGCTCGCTGGGATGCCACAGTCGCCAACCTATTATGATCCGACGACCTACCCGTCATATGCGACGAGCCGTCGTAACTTAGTACTCGAAGCGATGTACGACAATAAGGTCATCACGAAGTCTCAGGAAACGGCTGCCAAGAAAGTTAGCGTTAAAACCGGCCTATCTAGTGCAGGTCGATCCGGATTGACGACTCACAGTAAGACCAACAAGATTCTGGACGCCTATTTGAACCAAGTCCGTCAAGACTTACTCAAAAAAGGTTATAAATTGACCGATGGCGAAAAAGTGTATACCAACCTGGATATGGACGCCCAGAAACGCCTCTATGAGATTGCCAATACGTCGAAATACGTCACCTACCCGAACAATGGCAAGCAGACGTTCCAGTTAGGGGTCTCAGTGGTTGATTCCTACACGGGTAAAATTTCTGCTATGATTGGTGGTCGAAAGATTGGGAACGTCGTTTATGGGACTAACCGGGCGGTCCAAACCGATCGCTCGAACGCTTCCACGATGAAACCAATCTTGGACTATGGCCCAGCAATCGAATACTTGAATTGGCCAACTTATAAATCACTTTCTGATACTAAGTATAAGTACCCTGGCACCAATATCTCGGTTCATGACTTTGATAACAATTACCTGGGCAATATGACCATGCGGGAAGCCTTAGTTCAATCACGGAACATCCCCGCTGTACGAACCTTGCAAGCCGTTGGTAAGACGCGGGCACAGACCTTTGCTAAGGGGATTGGGATCGATTTGAAGACGGTCAACTACGCCAACGCGATCGGTGCGGGCGTAAGTACCCTGCAAGTGGCTGGCGCGTATGCGGCCTTCGCAGATGGTGGTGTCTACCACAAGCCATACTATATCCGTAAAGTCACGACCGCAGACGGCAAGACAACGTCCTACACGAGCAACGGTAAACGGGCGATGAAGAAGTCGACAGCCTACATGATTACTGACATGCTGAAAGGTGTCATCAATAGTTCTACTGGGACTGCGACGACTGCCAAAATCAGCGGCGTTTATCAAGCTGGTAAGACTGGGACTGATGATTACGATTCGAAATACAAGAATTCAGTTCCTTCTAACGCCGTCGTCGATTCATGGATGGCTGGTTATACGAAGAATTATTCCGTCGCCGTTTGGACTGGTTACGACAAAGCCACTGAAGCTGGCGGTTACTTGGACAGTTCCAACGAGAAGATCTCACAACAAATCTATCGGGCGATGATGAGTTACTTGCAACAATACTCACCAAACTCTGACTGGACCAAACCAAGTACGGTCGGGACCACTAAACGTAATGGAATTGAAGAACTGTACGTCGTCGGTCACCTCTTCTCAAGTAGTGAGGCGTCATCCGGCACTTCTAGTTCAGCTAGTTCCAGTTCGTCCGTAACTAGCAGCTCAGCGACGAGTGCTTCAAGCAGTAGCAGTTCTGAGAGCAGTGAAAGTAGTTCCTCTGAAGAATCTTCATCATCATCGTCTGCTTCTTCTAGCAGCGCTGAAAGTTCGTCATCTGAGGATAGTTCTGAGAGCAGTTCTACCGAAGCAAGTAGCTCTTCTGCCGCTAGCTCGGAAGCCACAACTGAAACACCAACAACGGACACTAACACTGAAGGCCAATAAGTCTTCTTAATCGCACCATCTGATCACTGGTTGAATCCAACCAGTGATCTTTTTTTGCCTAAATTACACACAAACTTTACACAAACGATACCAAAAATCAACGCATCACCCAGCATTTACCACTACAATACAAAGTGACTTAACCAAACGCGTCGTGCTAGTTATTATTTAGTATTAAAGCTACCAGCTTAGGACCGCTGGAAACAAAGCGAGTTAGCGTAAAACTGATGGATAGATGCGTCCTACGCCGACTTCCAGGCATTCTGGGCAATGGCCGGAACGTGGTGGACACAGATTTAAGCCGACAACCCACGTCTTAAATACTGGTCTTTCACTAACCAAGCACAAGACGCTTGCTAAGTGAAATTTCACCACTGGGCCTTTCCCAGAATACCTTCCAGCCGGGATGGTATTCGAAAGGCAGACATGTGCGGCCCCAACTTTCGATGAACTGTTCGTTGGTTCATAGTAGACAGTCATTTTGATACTTAACGGTCAGACTAGTTTTCAGTAACATCGAAGTTTCCTATCCGTATTTTTAGTCCGCATCACTGAACATTAACAAAACTTTCTCTCGTCAACATAGCTGCTAAAGCCCTAGATTCACTACAAATGACTATTTTATCGTCTCATCGTAAGTGGATTAAGCAGTAATCTTCAAACGACTTTACCGGTAAATAGGTATCATCAATTTAGATTCAAAAGTTTGCTTGAATGACCAGCCACCTAAGATTCGGTGGTCAATTGCACCAAGTTAGGTGGTCGTTCATCCGCCATTCGAGCGGGTTCCCGACTGGAGGGGCCGGCTGACAATGCTCAAGGGCGAAATTCTTCTTGTCCGGGTGGTCTTCCCGGGCTAGAAGAAGACTCGTATTTGAAATTGCGCAGTGAGTTTCTGCGTGAGTTCAAATCGATGTCCGCCCTGTTCCAGCGTTGTCAGCCGGCCCCGGAAGTCGGACTAGGCGCGCATTGGCAGACGAACAGGAATCCACTAATATGCTCTAATCATGATACATGACAAATTAACTAGCACAATACGTTTAACCAATTTTATCAATTTAGAGGAGTTATCCATTTTGGTCGCGATTAAATTACAACACGTTTCAAAAAGCTACCAAGGACCCGTCATTGAGGACCTCAACTTGACGATTCCGACGCAGCAGATCACTGCCCTGGTTGGCCCATCCGGTTCAGGTAAGTCCACCCTGTTAAACCTCATTGCGGGTTTAACGACGCCCGACAGTGGTCAGATCTGGTTCGATGAGCAACCAATTTTTGATGCTGACCAGTCGCTCAACTGCCCACCAGCAAAGCGCCAATTAGCGATGGTTTTTCAGGACTTCGCACTCTGGCCACACATGACGGTCCATCAGAACATCGCGTTTGCGATTGAGACCCACTTGTCTAAAGCTGAGTGCCGAAAACGCGTCGAGTGGGCGCTCGCGCAAGTCAGCTTAGCTGATTACGGCCAACGCTATCCGCGGGAGCTCTCCGGTGGTCAGCAGCAACGCGTGGCGCTCGCACGGGCACTGGCTACTCAGCCCGATTTAATTTTATTTGATGAAGCCCTGAGCGCACTCGACCCACAACTACGGCTACAACTGCAACAGGATATTAGTGTGCTGGTTAAGGCGCATCATTTGACCGCCATTTTTGTGACTCATGACCGCCAAGAAGCGTTACGGATCGCAGATAATATTGTGCTGCTGCATGCCGGACGAGTCGTCCAAAGTGATACTGCTGCCAACTTGTATCAGCATCCGCGTAACCAGTTTGCCGCGCGCTTTATGGGTCCGTTGAATCAAATCGACGATCACACTGCGGTTCGTCCGGAACACGTGCATCTCGTGGAACAGGGCGCGGATGGTCCATGTTATCCAGGACAAATTCTGACTTCAACCTTCATGGGTGATCACTATGACACGCTGGTCCAGATGGCCGACTATCAATGGCATCTCAAAACTGCCCTGCCGTACGCCCCCGCAACGATTACGATGACCGTCGACTCGTCTGCAATTCTTACTTATTAGGAGCTGATACAATGTCTAAATTAGCAATCATCACCCTGTCCACTTTAGGTGTCTTGACGCTGGGTGCAACCATCTACACGAATAGCCACCGTTCCAAAGCCGTAAATGCCGCTAGCAATGCAACCGAGCAACAAACCTTGACGGTATACGCCGCTGGTCCCAAGCCGTTGTCCGATCAAATCATTAAAGGTTTCGAACACCAGACTGGAATCAAGATCAAAAGTTTTGATGGAACGACCGGTAAAATCTTGAGTAAAGTCAAGGCAGAACAGGCGAACCCCCAAGCGGACGTCCTGATT
The DNA here is from genome assembly GCF_018991255.1 of Lactiplantibacillus sp. 30.2.29. Classification (NCBI taxonomy): domain Bacteria; kingdom Bacillati; phylum Bacillota; class Bacilli; order Lactobacillales; family Lactobacillaceae; genus Lactiplantibacillus; species Lactiplantibacillus sp. 30.2.29. Next base: position 270,567 of record NZ_JAGYGU010000001.1, read on the forward strand.
CTCGCCTCAATGGCCGCTGGTGTCGACTTACAACGCAACGGTCAACTATTGACCTACCATGATGCCAAACGCGCCCAGCAGCTTAATCCAGCCTTTCAGGACAAGCACCAGCAACTCTTTAGTTACAGTGCTTCTGCAGTCGGTATCACTTACAATAAGCAACAAGTCAAAGTAGCACCGACGGATTGGTCCGATTTAACCAAGCCTGAATTTCGCAATCAAGTCACCATTCCGGATCCCCAAACGTCTGGTTCCAGTCTGGATTTCATCAACACCTACCAAATGCAACATGGTAATCGGTTACTGAAGGCTCTCAAACAGAATGGGGCCGAAATGGGTGGCGCGAACAAGGAAGTGCTCGATGCGGTCGTCACTGGCCAAAAAGCCGCTGTTTTCGGGGGCGTTGATTACATGAGCATCACCGCCATCAAAAAAGGCGAACGAATCGGTTGCGTCTACCCCAAAAGCGGAACGCTCGTCAATCCGCGACCAGCAATGATTTTAAAATCAAGTCGCCACCAGACTGCCGCCAAGAAATTTGTGGATTACTTGTTATCAGCTAAGGTGCAACAACAAGTCGAACAAAACCATCTGATTGCCGGGACAACGACCAAGCTGACGAACCCATTGAACAACCAGCCGATCAACACCTATCGCGTCAACTGGCAACGTGCCAATACGGCGTTGACCGACAACTTAGCCAGCTTCAAGCAGGTCTTTAATTGATGAATCGACGGCAAGGACTGATTGGTCTCTCAGTTGGTGGCTCGCTCATCTTAGCAGCCATAATTATTGGCCCGCTGATCGGTTTGGTAGGCCAAACGCTACTCGGACAGGCACCAGCGGCTTTATGGCACCAACTAATACAGTCACAGAACCAGACGAGTCTGCAGCACAGTCTCTTTTTAGGTGTCGGTACAATGGTCCTAACGACGTTGATTGCGATCCCGTTGGCCTTGATTATGACCCGCACACCACTCGCACAATATCGTTGGTTACAAGGCCTGTTATTAGTTCCCTTTATGACACCGCCATATATCAACGCGATGGGTTGGATCTACTTTTTCCAACCACACGGCCTGTTAGCCCAATTGAGTCCGACTTGGCATCAGCACTTCCAGTGGCTCTTCTCTCCAGCTGGCATGGTCTTGATTATGAGCCTGCATCTCTATCCCATCGCGTACCTGGGATTACAGACGGCGTTCAGTCAATATAACCGGCGTTGGACGGAGGCGGCTACTGTTCATGGTGTGTCCAAATGGCGTCAGTTGACCCGCATTAGCTTACCCGTGATGGCAGTCCCATATCTAGCAGTCTGGCTACTAGTCTTCACCAAGACTCTGGCTGAGTTTGGCACCCCGGCGACGTTTGGCCGTAACATTCATTTCGAAGTCCTGACGACCACTATTCAAAAGGATTTAAGTCAGTGGCCACTCGACTTCCAGAATGGCGTCTTGACGGGAACAATATTGCTCGGCCTAGCACTGACCGCATGGATCGTTCAGCAATGGCTCTCACGGCGCCCCAGCGTTACTTTGACCGGGCAAGAACCTATCATCACAACTCGGCGTGGCTTAATCGGCCTAGCCAGTAGCTATACAGCGCTCTTGGTCGGTGTCGCCATCATTCTGCCCTATAGCGCAATTCTGGCTCAGTCGTTGTTCAAGCAGCGCAGTCTTGGCTGGCAGCTAAGTAATTTGACCCTGGCGCATTATCTGGAACTATTGCGTTTTGACAGTCCGGCCTTTCAGGCGATGCTGACGACCCTGGGCCTCGCGCTCTTAATTAGCAGTCTCAACGTCCTAATTGGGCTATATTTAAGTCTTGGAAGTCTCACTAACCGTCTGCCCAACTGGTTACGACAGGTCAACCAGATTTTAGGCGCCCTGCCACTGGCGATACCAAACGTGGTCTTGGCACTCAGCCTGATGATTTTATTCTCACAATGGTTGGCTTTCACGAAACTATATGGGACGCTCGCAATATTGGTGATCGCTGATATCACGCTCTTTCTGCCAACCACGGTGCAATATTTGACCGCCGCATTAAAGACGTTTGATGGAAGTCTGCTCCAAAGTGCGCGCGTCTTTGAACCTAACTTTGCGCGGATCATCCGTAAGATTGCCTTACCAATTTTGTGGCCAGCGCTGGCCAATAGTTTGATCATGGCCTTCATTGCCACGAGTCGTGAACTCGTCGTCGCACTACTGTTATTACCATCCGGCATGACGACCGTTTCAACCTACATCTACCAATCGTTTGAACAAGGTGAAGCGGCATCCGGCATGGCACTGGCGGTGATTACAGTCGTACTAACGCTATTGGGCACGACCGCAGCTAGACGTCTGAAAGTTGATCGATAATTTGAGATAGTCGCTAATCGTCGTCCACCTGAATTGTAGCTTTGAGTGACGGGACGATCAGTTCACGAACTTTCAGTTTAAAACCGCGCTGATAACAACCACGACTAGCGTGCCATTCAAACGCGCTCACACAACTATCATAGAACGCCAAAAAGACTTATCACGCCAATCAGTAGCGTGGTAAGTCTTTTTATAAAAGCAGTATTTGCATCGGAACGCCATCTTACGACTCAAGGCGGCCTACCATGGAAAATTCAGACCGCTGCCCTCTCACTGGATTGGCTATTCCGTCTCATCCTGAGTGGTATCCGTCCGTTCCAGTTCCTCAGCTTCGTCATTCGGCATGTTCACGACTGTCACGTTGGCTTCCGTATTGCGCACAACGTAGGCCGTGGTCGACCCTAAGAATAGTCGTGAAATCGCGTTGGTTCCAGAACGGCCAATCACAATCAGGTCGATATTTTGTGCTTTAGGCACATCGACCGCGATCGCTACTTTTGGGACCCCCGTCTGCCGAATAATTTCGGCGTGTAGCTGGTGGGCTTCAACACGTTCTTGCGCCTGCTCCAACAGCTTCTTACTCTGTGCTTCATCAAAACTCATCATATCTGGGGCCGCACTTGTAAACACATCCGGGCTATAGACGCCAAACCGATTCGTATCAATCACATTGAGTAAGAACAGCTGTGAATCAAATACCTTGGCAAGTTCAATCGCATGTTCTAACGCGAAGTAAGCATTATCCGAACCATCGAGTGGGACTAAAATTCGTTCATACATGATTGAGGACCTCCTGATCAAGTTCAAAGTTTACGACATTTGTTATCATAATCATAACTTGAACGTAATCATTTAGCATTCAATATGCTCATCAATTATCGAAATAAGTGAGGGGCTTTTCGACGTTGATCTTCGTCCCATAATATTTCTGCTTGATATATTTCTGGATAGCCGCACGGTGATATAATTTGACCAGTTTGAGATAGCTGGCCCGATGCTTGTTTTTCGCCGCGGTCGCCAAAATATTGACATTATCCTTAGTGCTTTTATTCATACTTTCATGATAAATCGAATCTTGTAAGACGTGTAAATGTCCTTCCAAGGCGACGGTGTTCGAAATCAGGACGGCATCGACGTTCTTAATAATTCGCGGTCCAGTCGTATCATCAATCTGCTTGAACTTCAAATGTCGTGGATTGCTAGTAATATCTTTAATCGTTCCGAGGACGCCAAAGTTCGCCGATAATTTAATGAGTCCCGCTTTTTGCAACAACAGCAGTCCCCGTGACGCTTGCGACGGATTATCGGCAATTGCGATCGTTGCACCGTCTGGAATTTCATCGACATTTTGATATTTTTTAGAATAAATTCCCATCGGTTCTAGATAGGTCGTTCCTAGCGCTGCCAATTTGGCCTTGGGATTTTGCCGATTGTAGGTTTCATAATACGACCACGACTGAAACGCGTTCACGTCCACATCGCCGTCCGCCGTGGCTTTGTTCAACTGAACACCATCCGTGATCTGTTTAACTTTAATTGTTAGCCCCATTTGCTTGGCTTCGGTACTTTTAGCAATATGCTGCCATACCTCATAATCTGAACCCATTGAGCCCACCGTAATCGTGGCACTTTGTTGCGCCCGTGCGGAGTAACTTGTAATTTCGTGTAAGCCGACGCACACGCCGACAATCACTGCAATGCCTAATAACCACCATGCTAATCGTTTCATCGACACTTTCCCCTTTTACTGGTGTGAGACTCGTTTGACGAGCCAGTCGCCGAATAACTGAACGGCAAACACCATCACTAGAATAATAATCATTGCGACCAACGTCACGTCATTTTCAAACCGGGCATATCCAATGCTGATGGCGATGTCACCAAGACCGCCAGCACCAATTGCGCCAGCCATCGTGGTCAACCCAATCAAACTAATGACGGTGACGATGGAAACTCGGACTAAATCTGGTAGGCCTTCCTTGAGATACACGCGAAAAATAATCGCGGCCGGACTCGAGCCCATCGATTGAGCAGCCTCAACGATGCCACCATCTACATCTAATAGGGCATTTTGTACCTGCCGAGCATAGAATGGAAAAATGCCAAAAACTAATGGCACCAGTGAAGCCGTTGTCCCCACCGTCGTCCCAACTAAGTAACTGGTCAGTGGCGAAATGACTGCCAGCAAAATAATGAATGGCACCGACCGCAATAAGTTAGTTAGTTTATCTAATAATTCATAAGACGGCCGGTCCGCCAAAATCCCACCGGGTTGGGTCACGACTAGTAAGACCCCGAGACCCAGGCCAAGTATACCCGCTACGATGGCACTGATTGCGGTCATGTACAGCGTCTCCCAGGTTGCTTGAATAAATTCTGCTTTCATTTGTAACACGTTTGGTATCAAGGCACTCATCAGTCCACCAACTCCTTTACATCTTGTTCATTAATCACATGAGTCTGCACACCCTGGTCAGCGAGTTGCGCAATCGCCTGATTGAATGCGGGCAAATTACCCGTAATAATCGCAATCATATCACCGACATTTTGACCATCGATCTGGTCAATATTGGCAAACAGAATGTTGACATCCACACCGAGCGTTTGTGAAAGATGGGAAACGATGCCTTGCTTGGTCGATTGCCCCACAAATTTAAACGCAATTAATTCTTGATCATCTGCCAGTTCACTCAATTGGATCGTCCGCGTGATGCGTTCGATGGCTGCCCGCACGTTGGTCGATGTTTCCACAAAATCAACCGTCAGTGGCGCTTGGGGTGCCGTAAAGACTTGCGCAACAGGGCCGCGTTCAATGATCCGGCCATTTTCCATAACAGCCACGTGATGACAAACACTCTTGATCACTTGCATCTCATGCGTAATCAGCACGATCGTAACACCTAAGTCCCGATTCACCTGTTGCAGTAACGACAGAATCGCCGCGGTCGTTTTGGGATCGAGTGCACTGGTCGCTTCATCTGAAATCAGAATTTGCGGATCAGTCACCAGTGCCCTGGCAATTGCCACCTGTTGCTTTTGCCCACCCGACAATTTATCTGGATAGCTGTCAGCGTAATCTTCCAGGCCAACCAGTTTAAGTAACCGTAGCGCTTTAGCCCGGCGCTCGGACTTACTGATTTTTTGCCCGAGTAACGGATAGACCACGTTACCGAGCACCGTCCGCGACTGCATTAAGTTAAAATGTTGGAAAATCATACCGACCCGTTTACGTGCCTGTCGCAAGGCAACTGGCGAAAGCTCTTGCAAAGCCTGACCATTAACGACCACCCGCCCAGTTGTTGGGACCTGTAGTAAATTAATGACCCGGACTAGCGTACTTTTTCCAGCCCCAGAATAGCCGATAATGCCATAGATGTCACCAGCTTCAATTTTCAAATCCACGTCTTGAACGGCCTGAATCGTCTGCTGGCCATCCTTAAACGTTACACCAATCTTCGTTAAATCAATTACTGCTTCTGTCATCTTCTGCATCCTCTCCATTAAAAAACGCCCATTGTCTTTAATCTGATTGCCAGATTAAGGACGAATGGACGTTTTTCCGTGTTACCACCTTACTTCGAATGACCCTCATAGGCCACCGCACTTCAAGTCACGCCAGTCCTTATGACTGCCGTAACTCTAACCCAATAACGGGCGTACCCGTCAACGCCTTACTCATCAAGTGCTCAGCGCTGAAACTTGCATTATAAGACCATCTTCGACGTTGCGGTTTGACTGCCTCACACCACCCGACAGCTATCTGACCGATCTACACAACGCCTACTCATCTTACACGTATTTATCGATATATTCACTTGCTTGTTTACAGTATCGCGCTCTTATGATGAGAAGTCAATAACTAGTTATCATCTGTTTTTAATTATTCTATGACGTTTGGTTTTGATTTACTAAAGTAGTACAAACATCTGGCATCAAAAATGATAAAAACGTGCCGATTATTAAGTTCAAAACGGCCAGCTGGGCCCCGCTGGAAACAGTGCGAGTTACCGTAAACATGCTGTGGTGGATGCTTCCTAGTCCGGCTTCCAGGCATTCTGGGCAATGGCCGGAACGTGGTGGACACAGATTTAAGCCGACACCCCACGTCTTAAATACTGGTCTTTCACTAACCAAGCACAAAACGCTTGCTAAGTGAAATTTCACCACTTGGCCTTGCCCAGAATACCTTCCAGCCGGGATGGTATTCGAAAGGCAGACATATGCGGACCCAACTTTTTATTAGTTTAGTCGTTGGTTCCTCAGCACACGATAATTTTGATATTGAACTGTCAGATTAGTTTCTAACAATAGCTAGACTTCCATACCCAATTTTTTAAAGCCGATAACAAGCAACTTTACTGAGTTCGTCGGAATCTGCTCTAGTCGTCTGAGATAACAAAATCTTGAATTCTAAGCGAAGGCCATTTTATCGATTAAACTCGAGACCAGTGGCCGTTGAATTTAGTGGCATTGAGAATAGTGAACGATATTCAGGTGATTTTCTCACTACTCAAAGGCCATAAAGCATTAACAGTACCGATCAAGATTTTACCGGAGGGGCCAATCACTAAATGTTCAGAGGTCAATTGTACCCAGATAGGTGGCCGTTCATCTGCCATTCGAGTGGCTTCCCGACTGGAGTGGCCGGCTGACAATGCTCAGTAGCCAAATTATTCTTAGTCGGAAGTAATTTTCTTCCGGCTTAGAATAAGACTCGTATTTGAAATTGCGCAGTGATTTTCTGCGTGAGTTCAAATCGACGTCGGCTTACGTTCCAGCAATTGTCAGCCGGCCCCGGAAGTCGGAATAAGGAGATCACCGGCAGACGAACAGTAAACCAAACAATGCGCACTTTTTTATCATCATCGATACCAACTGCCAGCCAAAAAAACTCGCGACCAGCCATCCGAAATAGCTAGTCGCGAGTTTGATTTAAATCCAGTTATGACACTTATTCGTTTTTTTGCGACAAACCAATCTTAAGACTGGTCGTCGCCCAACTTAAAGAGTGGGATTTTAGGTAGCGCGTTCTCGCCAGTTTGGCGTTGCGGTTGTGGGGCTGAATTCAGCCGTTGTTCGATGCTGCGTTGACGTTCAGCTTCGACCTGAGCCGCAGTCTTCAAGTTGCGCTTCTGCCAATTCAGCAGGATCCGGTCCATGTAAGTCAGGTTGTACACTTGCCGTAATACGGCTTCACGCAATGCCAACTCGATAACGTCGGGGTCGTAATGGTCTTCATCAAACCACTTACTAATGTTTTCCATTTCGATTGGCGATAAGTCCCGCCCAAATTCAGTCTGAATCGCACGAAATACTTTCTGTCGTTTATTCTCATTAGCGGTTTGCTTTTCAGCCTGATCCGTGACAGGTTGCTTTTTAAGCGCCACGGCCAATTTGTCGTAGAGGCCGTCGAAATTATACCGGTCATGAATTTTTTGATCATCGCCAGTAATCGATTCAATCGTTAGTAACTTTTTAGCCAACATTTCATGCAAGCGCTGAAAAACGGTGTTCGTTGACTCACCTAAACTCTTGGCAATCACCGCTGCATCCGGGAATTGATTGCCTTGATCGATCAACCGTTTGAATTGTAGATAAACCAATAACTCATCATTAGTGACGCCGATCTCACGATAATGCGCCAGTAAGGCATTGGCAATCGTGGTCTGACCATCATTCACTAATGCCGCTGCTAAAGACTCCATTCAATCAACACCCTTTCACCATTAAGAGCGTGAGACCAGGTCCCACGCTCTTAATAAAAATATCAATTTATTTATTTTACGGGTAAATCCGGTTCAATAAACGTGGGAATGGAATCGTCTCCCGTACGTGGTCCTCAGCGGTAATCCACGTTAAGAAGCGTTCCAAACCAAGCCCGAAACCAGAATGAGGGACGCTCCCATACTTACGCAAGTCCAAGTACCAAGCGTAATCGTCAGGGTTCAAGCCAGCTTTCTTGATTTGGTCCAGCAGGTAGTTATAGTCCGTAGCCCGTTCAGAACCACCGATGATTTCACCATACCCTTCTGGTGCCAATAAGTCCGCACAAATCACAACGTCTTCACGCGTTGGGTGTGGCTTCATGTAGAATGGCTTGATGGCCTTTGGATAGTTTAAAACGAAGACGGGTTGGTCAAAGTGGTCTGCTAAGAAAGTTTCTTCTGGCGAGCCAAAATCAACACCCCAATCAACATCGAAGTCGTTGGCTTTCAATAATTCGATGGCTTCATCGTAACTGATCCGTGGGTAAGGCAACTTCGTGTATTTCTTCAGTGTTTCGACATCGCGACCTAAAATATCTAAGGCGTATTGACAGTGGTCGATGACACCTTGAACTAAGAAAGCAATGTAGCGTTCTTGAACTTCCAAGCTTTGTTCTTGATGCATGAAGGCCATTTCTGGTTCAATCATCCAGAACTCGATCAAATGACGACGCGTCTTAGACTTTTCAGCCCGGAAAGTTGGGCCAAACGTGAAGACCTTGCCGTAAGCTAATGCGCCAGCTTCAGCGTATAACTGACCACTTTGAGACAAGTAGGCGTCCCGGTCGAAGTATTCCGTATGGAACAGTTCAGTCGTTCCTTCTGGCGCACTCCCGGTCAAAATTGGTGGATCCATCTTGATGAAGCCTTCTTGATTGAAGAATTCATATGTGGCCCGGGTAACTTCATTACGAATGTTCATAATTGCCCATGGTCGTTTTGAACGAAGCCATAAGTGACGATGGTCTAATAAGAAATCAACCCCGTGTTCCTTAGGTGTAATTGGATATTCTTCACTCTCGCCGACCACTTCAATGTCTTCAACTTCGATTTCGTAGCCAAACTTGGAGCGGCTATCTTCATGAATCACACCCGTAATCCACATGCTAGCTTCTTGCTTGACTTCCTTAGCGAGCTCAAAAACAGCTTCGCTCACTTGGCTTTTAACGACGACCCCTTGGAAAAAGGCTGAACCATCGCGTAATTGTAAGAAGGCAATCTTCCCACTTGAACGCTTATTAGTTAGCCAAGCCCCAATCTTAACTTTTTCGTCAACATGGTCCTTAGCGTCGATAATACTGATCTGTTGCACCATTTACTTCCATCCTCCAGTTACTTTGCTTGTTCAGCAATTTTTTCTGTCATAAATTTATCTAAACGTCGATGGGCTTCGCGTAACGAATCCATGTCAGTTGCATAGCTCAATCGTAAGCAACCTGGTAACCCAAACGCTTCCCCAGGAACTAACCCGACGTGTGCTTCAAGCAGCACCGCCGTCACGAACGCGGGCGCGTCGGCATAACCGGTCAAGCGCAAGGCTTCGGTGATGTCTGGGAACAAGTAAAAGGCCCCCGCTGGCTTACCAGCTGGCATCTTGAAGCCTGGCAGACTCTCAATCAGCGGATAAAGTTCATTCAACCGCGCCTCAAACCCTTGACGCATCGTTTCGACTGAAGACTGATCACCACTGAACGCTTCGATGGCCGCATACTGCGAGACAGCCGCCGGATTGCTGGCCGCGTGTCCGAGTACGACACCCATCTTCGCCATGATTTCTTTAGGACCAGCCGCATACCCGATTCGCCAACCAGTCATTGAGTAGGCCTTGGAAACACCATTGATCAAAACAACGTGATCCATATTGGCCGCATCTAATTCTAACACGGATGTAAATTGATAACCGTTATATAATAGCTTTTCATAAATTTCGTCAGCCACGACCAAAACATCGTGTTCATTGGCCCAGTCCATGATGGCAGTCAGTTCAGCTCGGCTGAAGACTAACCCTGATGGATTTTGCGGTGAATTCAAGACCAATGCTTTGGTCTTCGCTGTCCGATGGGCTTCTAGGTCAGCGGCCGTGAACCGCAGTTGATCATCGGTCGGTACTTCAACTGGTACCCCACCAGCCAACTTAACTTGTTCCGAATAACTGACCCAGTATGGGACGGGTAATAAAACCTCGTCATCCGGATTCAAGATGACTTGGAACAGGGTGAACAACGCCATTTTGGCGCCATCTGTCACGACAATTTGACTGGGATCAAAATGATAATGATGATCCGCTTCAATTCGTTGACTAATTGCCGCCTTCAGTGCGGGTAAGCCCGTCGCTGGCGTATAGAAACTAGCTTGACCATTTTGAATACTGTCAATGGCAGCCTGCTTGATATTATCAGGGGTTTGGTAATCGGGTTCGCCGATACCCAAATTGATAACGTCGATGCCATCCGCCACCATTTGCTTGGCAGTTGCACTGATTTTTAGTGTTGCTGACGGTTGAATCTGCATTACTTTACGCGATAATTCCATGTACATCCGCACTCCTTTAACCGTTAAATATTAATAATCGATTTCAGTTGATTCCCATTCGAATACTGCAAGATTTCATAACACAAGTTCTTTTTCTGATTCAAGTAGGTAATTTCCCAGACGGTGGTGCCATCATATTCACCCAGGGTGGCCTTAATGACCTTGCTAGGATTGCGTTTCGACCAAACCTTTTTAAGCGCCTTCGTCCGTGAAATCCCAGCGGACTGTTTGACAACGGTCGTTTTATGATGCTTATTCGTGTTGATCAGCGCGTAGACTGGAACGTTCTTGCTGTTAGTCCCAGTTACAACGTAATAACTACTCGTCCCATTGTACTGTGAAAATGCCGTGGTCGTCTTTAGCTTACCTTTGCTGACCGCCAGACTATAAGCGGTCTTTTGGGCTTGATGCATTGGTCGCTGTGCCGCCCATAACGTCCCATATACGGCCACGATGATTGCCAAGATGACAACCAAGATAATCATAATGAGCCGTTCAGGGCGCCTTCTACGTTGAACTCGCATATGCTCTTCCTTTCAAAAAACAGATAAATTAATTATAGCAAATTTATCTGTTTGCGGAATGGTTTCTTACTTAGTTTTGAAAAAACTTTGAAGTTCGGCGGTAATTTCCGGAATCGTCCCGGCTGTCGGCGGTAAAGTCTTCGGCAACGCCTTAATAATCGTTTGCCCATAACGCTTGGTCATTAGCCGGTCATCTAAAATCACAGCGGCCCCGCAGTCATGGTCCGTTCGAATCAAACGACCGATGCCCTGACGTAATTTCAAGGCCGCTTTCGGCAAGGCCTCATTATAAAACGGATTGAGCTGGGCTTGCCGCAATTGCTGATAACGCGCTTTAGTCGTCGTTTGGTCGGGCGACTCAAACGGTAATTGGGTCACGATCAACAGTTCCAACTGTTCTTGCGGCAAATCGATGCCCTCCCAGAAACTGCCGGCGCCTAACAGAATCGCGTTGTCGCCTTGTGTGAACCGGCGCAGGAGTTTTTCACGGCTCCCATTGACACCCTGTGCCAAGATTTCCCGGTCACCAGGCAAATTGGTCTGGTGCAAACTATAGAAGACCGCTTCAATCATGCTGAGTGAATTGAACAGGATCAGCGTTTGTTTCGGTGTAGCCGTCACAATGTCATGAATCGCGCGTGTCAAATAGGCCACGCGTTGTTTACCACTCGGCTGTTCATTCGCCTGCGCATCAGTTGCCACTAGCAAACGAGCCTGATGGGCTAAGTCAAATGGTGTCGACAACTTGTGATGCTTGGCAGTCTCTTGGTCCAAATCCAACTGAGAATAAACGTACTGAGACTTACCGGTCGCAAACAACGTCGCCCCAGTCAACAGTGGTGCGCTGAAATAGGGATAGAGTTGCGTCTTAAAGTAGCCCTGCGTATCGATTAGACTTCCTGCCAGCGTTAAACTTCCCCGGTCGTGCCACTGATTCAAACTCACCCAAAAGACCCGTTGTTCGCGGGAGGCCGGCACTAACCAGGTTCGTAGCAAGTCATAGCCTTGGCGCAAATGTTGGAGGCGATTATCAAAATCGTCTAACACGTGTTGCTCGCTCGGTAAGACTTGCGACTGGTCATGTTGATACTGCTCATTCAATTGTTGAAATTGCAAGAAGCAGTTTTCAATCGCCGTTTGTAATTGTTTGATCAATGGATTATGGGCCGCAAAGAATTCGGTCAGCTCATCAGTCGTGATGCCGAGTTCCACGGGTTGATTGCCACCCTTTTGTGCTGGTACGAAGGCGCGTGCCAATGCCGCCTGCAGTTGTTGCAAATGCAGATCCGTATCATTGAGCGAATTGTCTAATAGTTTGAGTCGATAATCGGCTTGCGGCTGTTCGGCAAACAACGCCCGTAAGTTCAGCCGATGCTCACTATCGATGCGACTAATCAAACTATGACAGGTCGCCATGTAGCCATTGAAGTCGAATTTTTGACGTGAATCACGGACGACACCATCTGCTAAATGCTGGGCCTCATCTAAGACCAGCAATGGCCGTTCTTGCCGACTGCCGAGCTGTGCCACGTGGTGCATCAAGTAAGCATGGTTCGTGATAATGAACGTTGCTTGAGCCGTCAATTGGTCACGGAATCGTAAAAAGTCTTCCTTAAAGAACGGGTCATCCGCCTTGAGTGACGCTACCCCGTGATGGGCGATCTCACTGAAATATGGCGCCTGATAGGTACTCAAGTGCAATTCGTCGAGGTCCCCGGTCGTCGTCATCGTCAACCACACGAGCACCCGTAATTTCAACAATTGCGTCTGTTTGGAATGTTCGTGTAACGCTAATCCACGAGCAAACCGATTCAGGTCAACATAATGCTGGTTACCCTTGATGACGACTGCCGTCACTGGCTCGGGCAAAAGCTGATTTAACAGCCCGACGCCTTGATCACGCAATTGCGTCTGCAACACCGTCGTCGCCGTGCTAATCACGACTTGCTGGCCGTCCTGTGCCAAATAGGCTAATGGTAACAAGTAGCCTAAGGTTTTACCGGTCCCAGTCGGTGCTTCGATTAACAATGGCGGTTGTTCGGCCGGCTGCTTGGCATAGTGACGATAGATTTGGTTCATCATCCGTGCCTGTTGTGGTCGATAAGTTAAACGGTCACCAAATAAGTGTTGCTTCTGCGCTTTGGTCAACGGGTAGCGGGCGGCCTTGCGTCCAACGGGCTGCTGTGGCAGTCGTTGTTTTCGCAAGGCCAGCCCATTTTTGATGACTAAGCCACTCGGCAGTTGATGCGGATGCCGCTTGCCTTGTTGGAAGGCGTAGGCGAATAAGTCAGCGGTCTCGCGCGGCAATTCCGGTGTGAGTTGCACCATCTGCTGCAACGTAATCAGTGGTAACTGTGCCAAGCGCTGCTGCAATTTGATAAACAAGTGTGCCGTTGCGATCGCATCACTATCCGCAGCGTGCGGATGTTCGTGGTCGATCTTTAGTTGGTGACTCAAATCGCGCAGACGAAAACTCGGCGCGGTCGGTAATAAGATTTGACTGAGCGAAACGGTATCCACCGCCTGAATAGGTAGTTCCGGATAGCCGACTCGCTGCAGTTCTCCATTAATGAACGGCAAATCAAAATTAACGTTGTGAGCAACAAAAACGGTTCCTTGCAACAAGCTATAAATCGTCCCCGCCAAGTCATCAAACGGCGGTGCTTTGCGGACCCGTGCATTACTGATACCCGTCAAGTTCTCAATCACGGCGGGTACCGTTCTTAACGGGTTAACGTCCGCGGCAAAGGTATTAATTATTTTATTGTTTTTAACAAACGCACAACCGATCTGAATGATGCGGTCGCCGTCCTTCACACTAGTCCCGGTCGTCTCAATATCAACGACCGCATAAGTTGTGTTTGGTTTCATGGTCATTTCCCCAGATTATTGATTGTAAAGCTGTCGTGTTGCATGCTATATCCGCGGCGCACTAGCAATTTGATTAGCGCGCCACCCGGATTATTGACAGCCTTATCGCATACCATTCTAAATTATAGCATATTCATGCACTGAGCTTGACCCGGACCCCTCATCTAGGCGAAATCAGCAGGGCTAATCTCAACTGACGGATAATGACTGAGCTGGTCTAAGTCCGTATCCAGTGGGCAATGATACAATTCATAGAAGGTTTGGGGATGAGCTTGTCGCAATGTTGCTAGTTTTGACCGTGCCCGCTTTAGATCTGTTGAAACGTAGACCGCGGCAACGACCCCGACTTGCTTCGGCGTTTCTTCGACATAACCGGTCATAATCAGATAAACTTCTGTCTCTGGCATGGAATCACCCTCATTTCTAATTATTTTCTAATTCTACCATATTCACGCCTAGTCGCCACTAGTTGCCATCCTTTAATGGCCCAAACAATCGACAGGTATTGCATGCCACTTGAATTTGTTAGTTTCCAAACCAGTCCAACTTAATTTCAGCTTAAAATCCAGCCGCTAACCGTAGTTGCCGTGGCAAAATCCACGCGAATAAGGTATTATGAAGCTATTATCAATCTACTTACAGAAAGGCAGCGACACGATTGAAAAATCTAGCTACCGGTACTAGTCATGCCAAAATTATTTTAATTGGGGAGCACGGCGTCGTCTATGGACAACCCGCGATTGCCTTACCAATTTCGACGATTCAAATGCAGGCGACGATTCATCGCCGCGATGCCGCTCAGACCGTTAAAAGTCGGTACTTCAACGGCGACTTCAACATGATGTCCGCCAATTTAGGGGGTATTCAGACCCTCATCAAAACTTTGCTGGAACGCTTCGACGCGCCAGATCAAGGCTTTGATATTCATATTACAAGCGATATTCCTTCCGAACGTGGAATGGGCTCTTCAGCCGCCGCGGCAGTTGCCGTCACCCGCGCGTTCTATGATTTTTTCGAACGCCCACTCTCACACCAAACATTATTAGCAACGGCCAACATTGCCGAGAGCTATACCCACGGACAACCGAGTGGGCTCGACGTGGCGACGGCCAGCGCGAAATCACCAGTCTGGTTCGTCAAGGGACGAGAAAATTTCCCAATTCCGGTCAAACTGCCCGGATATTTAGTCATTGCGGATACTGGTATTAAGAGTCAGACCAAAATTGCCGTTGCGACCGTCCGTAACTTACTGATGATTGAGGGCGCCACGATTCAAAAAAGAATCGACCACTTGGGTGACATGACCCGCCAAGCACGAACTGCACTAGCTGATGGCAATCTGGGTACACTGGCAACAGCACTCAATGGCGCACAAGATGATTTACGGGCACTAGGTGTCAGTCATCCCGCACTTGAACAGTTGCTCGCGGTTGCCCGCCAGCACGGTGCCTTAGCTGCAAAACTCACTGGCAGTGGCCAAGGTGGCTGCTTGATCGCGCTCGCCCCTGAGGCTAGTATCGCCAACCAACTCGCGCAAGAATTAAGTGCTGCAGGGGCCACGGCAACCTGGGTCGAACCACTTTTGACTGATGATTAATTAACTTTTGGAGGAAAATTCATGGCAAAAACTGTAACCGCAAAGGCCCACACCAACATTGCGCTGGTCAAATACTGGGGCAAAAAGGATGCCGACTTGATGCTACCCCAAAACGGCAGTATCTCGCTCACATTAGACCATTTCTATACGCAAACTAGCGTGACCTTTGCCACACAACTGACTGCCGACGAAATTGAGTTCAATGGTCAGCGCCTGACCGCCAAAAAAGCGGCCCGCATCAGTCAGTTTTTGGACCTGGTTCGCCAGCAAAGCGGTCAGACAGCCTACGCCAAGGTCGTCACTGAAAATCACGTGCCGACCTCAGCGGGACTGGCTTCCTCTGCTTCTGGCTTTGCCGCCTTAGCGGGTGCGGCCAGTCGTGCAGCCGGTTTGCAACTCGACTTGACCGACTTATCACGACTCGCACGTCGGGGGTCTGGTTCAGCGACCCGCTCGATTTTTGGTGGCTTCGTCGAATGGCGCGCCGGACATGATGATGCTAGTTCTTACGCGGAAGTCTTACAGGACCCGGTGGATTGGGACATTCAGATGATTGCCGTCGTACTCAAGGCCACGCAAAAACCAATCAGTTCGACTGCCGGCATGGCACGAGTCGTTCAGACCTCCCCTTACTATCCAGCTTGGGTCCAGACCGCCGAAGCCGATTTGAAACGGATGCGACAAGCGATCGCGGCCCGCGATCTACAGCAGGTCGGACAAATCGCAGAGACCAATGCGATGCGGATGCACGCGCTTAATTTGAGTGCCGAACCCGCGTTTAACTATTTTACCGCTGAGACGTTAACCGCAATTCAGGCGGTCACCGACTTGCGTTCACAAGGGGTAAACTGTTATTATACTTTGGACGCTGGCCCGAACGTTAAAATCATTTGTGCGGGTCAGGATACTGACGTGATTAAGACAGCGTTACAACAATATTTCGAACCTGAACAACTGATTGTTGCCAAACCCGGTCCTGGAATCACGATAACAGAAAATTAATGCAGTTTAATTTAAATGGTCATGACTGGCCATGAAAGGACATGATGGCATGATAACGGTGAAAGCTCCTGGAAAACTCTACATTGCCGGCGAATACGCAGTGGTGGAAAGCGGTTATCCAGCAATTATCGTTGCGCTCGACCAGTTCGTGACCGCAACGATTTCACCTAGCGAAACGATTGGGAGTATCGTTTCAGAACAATACCAAGAAAACTCAATCGTTTGGCGACGTCAGGGCGATGCGATGGTCTTCGATAATCGCGATAACCCCTTCCATTATATTTTGGCAGCAATCAGTTACACTGAAAGCTATGCCCACGAACTAGGCCGTGACCTCGGGGTATACCACCTCGGGATCAACAGTGAACTTGATAGCGCGGATGGCAAAAAATACGGCCTTGGTTCTTCGGCTGCGGTCACCGTGGCCACCGTCAAGGCGTTATGCGAGTTTTACCACTTACCAATGGATAAGCCGAAGCTCTTCAAACTAGCGGCGATTGCCCACCTCTCTGTTCAGGGAAATGGTTCACTGGGCGATATTGCGGCGAGTGTTTACGGCGGTTGGATCGCCTACCACTCGTTTGATCGTGATTGGTTGCAGCTACAACAAGCCCAATCCAGTCTCAGCGAACTATTGGCAATGACTTGGCCAGATTTGAGCATTGAACTCTTAACACCACCTGCCGACTTGCGTTTGATGATTGGCTGGACCGGCTCGCCGGCTTCAACCTCGCGCTTAGTCGATAAGGTCGCATTGGTCAAGGCCAAACAGCGCAGTGAATACCAGACCTTCTTACAAGCCAGTAAAGCCTGTCTGAAACGCATGATCACTGGTTTTCATCACGGTGACCTGGCTGCGATTCAAACGGAATTGCGGCTCAACCGACAGTTGCTACAAAAGCTCGGTACGTTTAGTCACGTGACGATTGAAACGCCACTATTACAACGCATGATTCAATTGGCTGAAAACGCCGGCGCAGCGGCTAAAACTTCTGGTGCTGGCGGTGGGGATTGCGGCATCGTCTTGATCAATCAAGCGATCGACCCCCAACCGCTCTTAGCGGCTTGGGCCGCTGAAGGTATTGAACAACTCAATTTAAACGTTCACACGGTGCAAGACACCGTCTTACCAAATTCTTAAGCCTGTTACTGACGAGCCTGGCACACCCTGCCAGACTCGTTTTCAGATTAACCTGATATTGGAGGTGGCCTAATGCCACAAAGTCAACAATCTCATCGTAAAGACGAACACGTGTCCCTGGCCGAGAAGTACTATCATGGGGATCAACCAAATAGCTTCGACCAAGTCCGGATTCGCCACGATGCCCTACCTGAAACCGCAGTCGCCGACGTCAATTTAAGTACGACCATTGGACAGTGGCACTGGGACAGTCCGCTCTATATCGAAGCCATGACTGGCGGCTCCCCGCACACTGGCGAACTAAATGCACGGCTCGGAAAAATTGCGGCGGCTTGCGGCTTACCGATTGCGACCGGCTCGCAAAGTGTCGCCATCAAAGATCCCCAATTAGCCGGCACCTTTAGCAGTATGCGGACCAATAATCCTGATGGCTTGATTTTTGGTAACCTCGGCGCAGGTCATCCGCTGGCAGCCGCCCAAACGGCAATCAAAATGTTACAAGCTGATGCGCTCGAATTGCATCTAAACGTCGTCCAAGAAATCGTCATGCCCGAGGGAGACCGCGACTTTCAATGGCTGGCCAATATTCAAACGCTGATCCAAGCTTTATCCGTACCAGTGATCGTCAAGGAAGTCGGTTTCGGCATTTCCAAGCCAACCATGCAACAACTTTACCAGGTTGGTGTCCGCTACATCGATCTCGGTGGTCATGGTGGGACCAATTTCGTAGATATCGAAAATCGGCGTCGACCGCAGCGTGACATGGCCTATCTCCATGACTTTGGATTGACCACCGTCGAATCCTTGCTGAGTGTTCAAGGCCATCCACAAGACTTGACGATTTTTGCAGCTGGCGGCATTCGCCAGCCATTCGATGTCTTGAAGGCCCTGTTGCTGGGAGCGGATGCTGTCGGAATGGCTGGGACCGTACTCCACGCGTTGCTCCACCATACTGACGAGGAAGTGATTGCGATGCTAACTGACTGGCAAAGCCAATTAAAACGGCTCTTAGCATTGGTCGGTGCAACCTCGATTGCTGATTTACATCAGATGGGTGATAAAATCCTGCTATCACCGGAGCTTGTTAATTACAAGCAAACACTTTAAAAGCGAAAAAGTCACGACTGACAAGTCACGTATTAAGTTACGTTAGAACTTGTTAGTCGTGATTTTTGTATGTAACAACAATAATAGACTGCCGATGCATTTGCTAGTTATTATTTAGCATGAATCATGATTAAGACATGCTAATTGTGTGGCTTACTGTTCGTCAGCTGAGAGCGGCTTAGTCCGACCTCCGGGGCTGGCGGACAACGCTGGAACAGGGCGGACATCGATTTGAACTCACGCAGAAACCTACTGCGCAATTTCAAATACGAGTCTTCTTCTAGCCCGGGAAGCCCACCCGGACAAGAAGAACTTCGCCCTTGAGCATTGTCCGCCAGCCCCTCCAGTCGGGAAGCCGCTCGAATGGCGGATGAACAGCCACCTATCTGGGTACAATTGACCACTGAATATTAGGGCCTTGTTCTTCAAGCAAGCTTTGAATTGGTATCGCTGATGCTTTATGACATTTGAGTACTGAGAAGATTACTGAATATAATTCACTAATTTCAACGGACACTAGTCTTGCATTTAGTCGATAAAATTACCTTCGTTTATAATTTGAGACCTTGCTATCTCAAGCGACTAAAGAAAGTTCTGACAAACTCAGTGAAACTGCTGATTCGAAAAGTTAAAACATGGGTTAGGAAGCTTAGCTAGCATTAGAAACTAGTCTGACAGTTGAATGTCAAAATGACCTTGGACTGTGAATCAACGACTAATCCAAGAAAAAGTTGAGTTCACACATGTCTGCCTTTCGAATACAACCTCGGCTGGAAGGTATTCTGTGCAAGGCCCAGTGGTGAAATTTCACTTAGCAAGCGTCCTTTGCTTGGTTAGTGAAAGACCAGTATTTAAGACGTGATTTGTCGGCTTAAATCTGTGTCCACCACGTTCCGGCCATTGCACAGAATGCCTGGAAGTCAGTGTAGGAAGCCACCGTAAAGCAGATTTACGCTAACTCGCCTTATTTCCAGCGATTCTCAGCTGGCCGCATTTGAACTTAATAATTGGCACGATTAAATCATGACGAATTAACTAGCACCATGCGTAACCCATATGATCCATTGCGCACGCCACACATCAACACTAGTTAGCCCCCGTTCTCACCGACTCAATCTAACCGCCGCTGACTGGTTTCAACACCTAGTCCCCAGACGACGAGTCCAGCCAACAATGCGATGCCGCTGATGATCCAGAAAATCACGTTGACGCTGGTCACTTGTAGTAGCCAAGCAACGACGATTGGCATTGCAACCGTGAATAATTTTGCAGTCCCATTAGCAATGCCAGAACCACGAAAGCGGAATTTAGTCGGAAATAACTCTGAGACGTATACCGCGACGACACTTGCCATTAGAATATAGAAGCAAACGGTCAGTGCAAAGCCCACCATGACAACGCCACGGATCGCAGTTTGTTGTCCATATCCCATGCCAAGTACCGCTGTCAGTAGAAAGGCTGGCACGATGGTCCATTTGCGGCCGATACGATCGACCAAGTAAGCACCGACTGCGCAGCCGATTGGGGCGCCTAACATCATGACGGTTGATACCCCTAGGGAGCCCGCCACGTTGATGCCGCGTTTGACCAATAACGTTGGTACCCAGGAAGTAAATGTATACTGACAAATAATCGTGGCTGAAACGGCAACGATGGCGACGAATAAACTGACGCCTAGGTGCCGGCTAACTGGTGCATTGGGCCGGACTGATGTGGTTTGTGCCTCATCCGCGTCTGCACGCCTCGTTGAGACTTCCAAACGTTTGATCACTGCAGCCGCAGCGACTGGTTGGCCGTGGCTCAACAACCACCGGGGCGATTCTGGAATATCGCGGCGGAGCACCCACAAGATTGCGGCAATGATGCCAATTGCGGCAAACATTACCCGCCAACCAAAGCGCGGAATGATCATCGTGCAAGCAAGCATCGTCACTGGGGCGCCCGTGTTGGCAATCACCGACACGCTGGCACACCACCGTCCGCGCCGATGCACGGGTGCGAACTCGTTGATCATCGCATACCCGGTCACGATTTCTGAGCCTAAGCCAATACTAGCAATCAAGCGACAGCCAATCAAAACCGCCATGTTGGGTGCAAAGGCTGCTAAAAAGGTAAAGCCGCCGAATAGTAACAAATTAACTTGATATGCGACCCGGCGTCCCTTCAAATCACCGATAAAGCCAGCGGTCAATGAACCAATGAAGAGGCCCAAAAAGCCGCTCGATAGGAAGTACGAGTTGGTGGCAATCGTTGACCAGCCACTCTTCAATAACGTGCTCGCGACGGCACTTGCCATATACACATCCGCAGCATCCAAGAACATGCCACCTGCAACTAACGCAAAAATCTTATAAAACAGCGGTGACTCATGGGTCCGGTCGATTCGCTGTCGCAACTGTGTCTCTGTCTGAATTTCCATGCGCATGAACCACCCTTTCAATCATAAGTTGGAATCTTCGCTTCATAGGCCTCAATCTGGTCTTCATATCCCATCGTAATCGCAATATCGTCCAAGCCATTAATAAATTTGTGTTTCCATAACGGGTCGATTTCAAAATGAAACTGTTGATCTTGGTAGCAAACGACCTGGTTGGGTAAATCGACCGTCACTTCCGCATTCGGCGCAATTTGTGCTAATTGAAGCCGGTCTGCTTCCGGCAAAGTGATCGCCAGTACACCATTTTTGGTGCTGTTCATGTAGAAAATATCACTGTAACTGCCAGCAATGATCACTTGAAAGCCGAAGTCCTTCAGGGCCCACACCGCATGTTCACGCGAGGAGCCACAGCCAAAGTTCGCACCCGTCACGAGAATATGAGCGCCCTGCCGTTCCGGTCGGTTTAAAATAAACGCCGGGTCTGGATCGTTGGGATGGCGGTAGCGCCAGTCATAAAACAAGTGGTCGCCGTAGCCAACTTTGAGAATGTTCTTCAAAAATTGTTTTGGAATAATCTGGTCAGTATCAATATTTTCTTTCATCAATGGGATCGTCGTGCTCGTAATCGTGGTAATTGGCGTCATCTTAAAGCGCTTCCTTTCGAATATCAACAAAGTGGCCGTTAATCGCGGCATACGCCACCATCGCTGGGCTAGCTAAGTGGGTTCGCGAGCCCGCACCCTGGCGACCCTCAAAGTTCCGATTCGAGGTCGACGCACAGTGCAGACCAGCGGGAACCTGGTCCGGATTCATCCCTAAGCAGGCTGAACATCCCGGTTCACGCCACTCACAACCAGCGTCCTTAAAAATCTTATCTAAGCCAAGACGTTCAGCAGCTTCTTTGACTGCCCGAGACCCAGGAACGACCAGTGCAGTCAAACCAGGTGCAATATGATGCCCGCGTAAGACATTGGCCGCAATCTTTAAGTCTGACAGGCGACCATTGGTGCACGAACCAAAGAAGGCGTACTGAATCGGAATATCGACGGCGGCTTGACCAGGATGCAAGCCCACGTATTCGTATGCTTTTTGGTCATCCGCGTTCTTAATCGGTGGTAATTGTTGGTCAATCGGAATCGACATGCCGGGGTTCGTTCCCCAGGAGACGAATGGCGCCAAGTCACTGACATCAAAATCAATCACGCGATCAAAGGCGGCTGGGTCGTCCGTGTAATACTGCCGCCAATCGGCAATCGCTTTGGCCATGTTTTTAGGGGCATATTTCCGACCGGCGACGTAATCAAAAGTCGTTTGGTCTGGCTTAACTTGACACATTTTTGCGCCACCTTCGATCCCCATATTGCAGAGGGTCATTCGTTCGGGCATGCTCATACGTTCAATCGTGTCACCGTAAAGTTCGACCGCGTAACCCGTCCCGAATGCGACCCCTTCACGAGCGATGATGCCCATGATAATATCCTTCGCATAAACGCCGTGTCCGAGCTGGCCATGAACGTGGATTCCCATAGTCTTCGGCTTCGTTTGCCAGATGGTCTGAGTCGCGAGCACGTGTTCAACCTCGCTAGTGCCGATGCCAAACGCGATTGACCCAAAGGCACCGTGGGTCGCAGTATGTGAGTCACCACATACGATGACCATCCCAGGCTGCGTTAAGCCCAATTGTGGGCCAATCACGTGAATAATACCCTGATCCGCATCGCCCATACCCGCGAGCCGAACATGAAATTCGGCGGCATTGTGGGCCAGCGTTTCAATCTGTTTGCGTGAAATCGCGTCCTTAATATTGAAAATATCTTCGGTTGGCACGTTATGATCCATCGTCGCAAACGTCTTGTCGGTCCGGCGCACGCGGCGATGATTTTCTCGTAAGCCCTCAAAGGCTTGAGGCGACGTCACCTCGTGTAATAAATGCAAATCCACATAAATTAATTGTGGCTCACCAGCTTTACCGCTGATGACGTGACGATTCCAAAGTTTATCAAACATGGTCTGTGGCATAGACTTCCCTACTTTCTTGAATGTGATTAATAATGGCAGCGGTCACTGCGGTCGTCGTGGCTGACCCACCCAAATCAGGGGTGACGATTCCGGCTACCATCACCGCATCGATAGCTGTCGTGATCTCATTAGCTAAATCAGTCCGTTTAAATGAATGTGCGAGCATCAGGGCAACGGAGCGAATCATCGCAATCGGATTAGCGCGACTTTGCCCAGCAATATCTGGTGCTGAACCGTGAATCGGCTCATATAAGGCTGGTCCCTGACTACCCTGACTAATTGATGGGATCGTTCCTAGTGACCCGGTGATTTCAGCAGCTTCATCGCTCAAAATGTCGCCGAACAGGTTGGCCGTCAAAATCACATCGAATTGTTCCGGATGGGCAATCAGTTGCATGGCCGTCGCGTCAACGTATTTGGTATCATAAGTGACTGCTGGGAATTCAGCGGCAATTGCCGCAACGACTTGCCGCCATAGTCGACTACTAGCCAACACGTTCGCCTTATCGACTAACGTCACATGTTGGCTGCGGGTGGTCGCAAATTGAAAAGCTAAGCGCGCAATGCGGGCAATCTCTTCGCGTTGATAACGCATCGTATCAACTGCCATCTCTGAACTAAACGTCCGTGGTTGGCCAAAATAAATCCCACTCGTCAATTCTCTGAAAATAACGAAATCAACCGGGGCCGCTAACTTCAACGGTGAATAGTGCTGGTTCGCCTCAGTGATCCGTGTTGGCCGAATATTTGCAAATAAGTTTAACGCCTGACGTAAAGCGAGTAGCCCCGCTTCGGGACGCTGCGGGGCCTGGTCCCATTTTGGGCCACCGACCGCCGCTAATAACACAGCATCACTCGCTTGGCAGGTCGCCAAAGTCGTTGCGGGTAACGGCTCGCCGCACTGGTCGATTGCAATCCCACCAAAGGGGACTGCTTGTAGCTGGTATTGGAATTGATCCTGACTGACTGTCTTAAGCACCGCCAAGGCCGCGGTCATAATCTCTGGTCCGACACCGTCACCGGCTAGGACCGCAATCTGAGCAACTGAAGTTGTCGTCATTACGCCACCCCCGTTTCAAAATTGGCCATCATTGCTTTCAAATCGGCATCACAGACAATATCGACTTGCTCAGCGATCCGTTTGAATTGCGCAAACACAGCTGACATTTGTTGTGCGTCGATCTGGTAACCTAATTGCTGTAATTTGTGCATGACCGCGTGGGAGCCAGATAACTTGCCTAGTGGTAACGTTGTCTTCGGCGCCCCGACACTAGCAGGTGTCAAAATCTCATACGTCTGCGGATTTTTCAGCATGCCGTCTTGGTGAATGCCAGATTCATGTGCGAAGGCGTTGGCCCCAATTACAGCTTTATTATGCGGAATCGGCATTTCAGCGGCCTGACTGATTAATTGACTAGTCGCCCAGGTCTCGCTTAATTGAATATGGTCGTCAACCTGATAATAATCATGGCGCACGTGTAAAGCGGCTGCGACTTCTTCAAGTGCGGCATTACCGGCCCGTTCGCCAATGCCGTTGATGGTGCCCTCGATTCTGGTCGCACCGTGTGCAATCGCGGCTAAACTATTGGCGACGGCTAATCCGAGATCATCATGGCAATGAACTGAAAAAGTGACTTCATTGAAACTCGCGACGTGTTGTTGTAAGAAATCGAACAATTGACCAAACTCAACGGGATTCGTATAACCGACCGTGTCCGGAATATTGATCACTGTGGCGCCCGCATCTATGGCCGTCTGAATCGCCGTCGCTAGGAAATCTGCTTCGGTGCGCGTCGCATCCTCAGGCGAAAATTCCACGACTTCGAAAAATTGACGGGCATAGCGCACCATTTCGTCAATCGTCGCTAGCACTTGGGCCTTGGTCATATGTAATTTAGCCTCACGATGAATCGGACTCGTTGCGATAAACACGTGCACTTGTCGATGTCGAGCCGCTTGGGTCGCACTGACACAAGCATCGATGTCGCCCTGCCGTGCGCGTGCTAAACCCGTGACAGTTGTGTGTTTGACTGCCTTCGATACTTCCTGGACGGCTTCAAAATCGGCCGTAGACGCAATCGGAAAACCCGCTTCGATGCAGTCGACACCCCAGCGTTCAAGCTGCTTGGCAATTGCGACCTTCTGGGCGACACTGAAATTGACGCCAATCGTCTGCTCCCCATCTCGGAGCGTCGTATCAAAAAATTGAATCATTTTACTCATATTAATCACCTTTCTATCCGGCTAACTTAGAAGTAACGGAACAAAGAAAAAAGCACCCCATCGTGAAATGGGATGCTTGCTCGAGCCCCATTCCATAACGCAAATAGGACTCGACATAAATTGTCTGAGTCCTGCATCATAATAATAAGGCTAATAAGGTGGTCATCATGGTTACTGATTTAATTTGCATTTTAGTCATCATCATGACCTCCCTTAAAATTTGTTGTGATTAATATAACATGTGGTCTCATGTCATTCAATTCATTTTCTAATTAAATTATAATATTAAGCATTCAACCCCACTTTTTCCAGTTGTCTTTGCACAATTTAGCATTAATCCACAGCATTTTGACGAATTGCATTAACTTGTGCGTCATTTAATTTTGTGCAAAAGATAACACCGTCAGCCTAAAATATGGTTGACGGTGTTATCGGACTTATTCGAATTTAGCGCGTTTGATTGCCCACATAGCGATACTGATTGATCAATGTCCGCGGCGTGTCCGCCCTGAGAATCGGATCACCAAAGCCGTGATGGTTGATGGCATCCGGTAAGGTCTGCAGTTCGACTGCCAGTGCGTGATACTGACCGGCTGGAGTCGCTTGAACCTGATCCGGATTGGCAGTGAAAATCACCATGCCATTGCGGTCGGTGTTGAAAATCAGCTGACCGTGTGCTGCGACTAATCTGCCTGCCGGTTCAGACTGATGGTCGATGACGTAGCAGTCATCGTAACCTAGCTGCCCCGTTTCTTGACTTAATCGGTCCAGTTGCGCTTGAATCACAGGCTGGGCGCGAAAATCATAGGCTGGTGACGGCACGTAGAAGACCCCCGTAGGAACCTTGTCTTGGTCAGTATGCACCAACTTTGTCGAATTGATGCCTAATTGCTGCGAATTGATCAGGGCCGCACCGCCGTTCAAATTGAAATACACGTGACAAGTCGGATCAAACAACGTATCGGCACTAGCTGCCCCATGATAAGTGATTTGCACCGTATCATCCGCCGTCAGCCGATAGCTGACTGTGACCTTCAAATCACCCGGAAACCCATCTTCAGCGGACAATAAGGTCGTCGTTAACGTCACCGTATCCCCAGTGGGGGCGAAATGGCCGGCAAAATTATGTGTCTGTAAGCCGTGATTGCCGCCATGTAACAGGTGTTGACCATCGTTTGGTGGCAATCGATAAGTCTGACCGTTTAACTCAAACTGGGCATGACCGATGCGACCAGCCACCCGTCCAATCGTTTTGCCAACCTGATACGGCGTCTTGAGATAGTCGTCTAGCGTTTCAAAGTGCCAAACGAGCGACTGGGGCTGACCGTCAACTTGCACGATGAAGTCATACCAGGTCGCGGCATAACTGAGCACTTGCAATTGGCTGTGGCGCGCATTTTCAATCGTATAGCGCCAGACGGGCTCGCCTTGATAGCTACCAAACGGGACTTTTGAAATCGTACGCCTCACCCTCTCATTTTATGGTTGTTAGTTAGGCTTGTTGCAAGCTTTGGGTTTTACCGTTGACTTGCACGTCGATTGGATCACCCGCAATCAATTTCAGACTCGTCCCATCGTGATCGACCGTGACTTCAATGATGCGGTCACGGAAGACTTGCCGGAAGGAATACTTGGTCCATTGCTTAGGCAAGAATGGGCGGTAACTTAATTGACCATCATGCACCCGCATGCCGGCAAATCCTTGCACCATGGCGATCCAGCCACCGGTCATGGAAGTGATGTGTAAGCCATCGACCGTATCGTTGTTATAGTTATCCAAGTCCAAACGAGCGGTCCGATTGTAGAATTCAACCGCCTTGTCTTCATAGTGCAAGTCCGCTGCGAGCACCGCGTGAATGGCTGGTGAGAGACTGGATTCGTGCACCGTCATTGGTTCATAGAAATCAAAGTTGTGCTTCAATTGGTCACTTGAGAAATCGTCAATGAAGTCGTACATCACTTGTAGGACGTCGCCTTGCTTAATATATGGTGACCGTAAAATGTGATCCCATGACCAGTGTTGGTTGATTGGCAATTGGTCAGCTGGAATGGCCGAGACTGGTTCGAGGTCTTTATCCAAATACCCATCATGTTGAACGAAGATGTCCAGATCTTTGTCATATGGTAAGTACATCCGGTCGACAATATCTTGCCACTTTGCGCGTTCTTCAGGGGTGACGTTCAAAGCCGCTGCTTGGTCAGCGTCCACTTGGTCCAAGATTTCAAGCGTGTACTTTAAGGTCCACTGTGCTAAATAATTGGTGTTAAAGTTATTGTCCACGTTGTTCTCGTATTCATCTGGACCGGTAACGCCGTGAATCATGTACTGCTGGTTGCGTTTACTGAAGTGTACCCGGTCAGCCCAGAAACGTGAAATCTCGGTCAAGACTTTGCTACCTTCATGTAAGACGTAGGACGTATCGCCGGTGTAGCGCGTGTAATTGTAAATCGCAAATGCAATATCGCCGTTACGATGGATTTCTTCAAACGTGATTTCCCATTCATTATGGCATTCGATCCCGTTGAAGGTCACCATTGGGAAAAGTGCGCCCTTCAAGCCTTGTTGTTGCGCATTATGATAGGCACCATCCAATTGCTTGTAACGGTACATCAACAGGTTCCGTGTGACTTCTGGCTTAGTGATACCTAAGTAGACGGGGACTGCGAAGGCTTCCGTATCCCAGTAAGTCGCACCACCGTATTTTTCACCGGTGAATCCTTTTGGTCCGATATTCAAACGCGGATCGTCGCCATAGTATGTGCTGAACAATTCAAATAGGTTGAACCGCATGCCTTGTTGTGCGGCGGTATCCCCTTCGATTTGAATATCAGATTGTTGCCACCGGTCAGCCCAGACCGTCTCATGTGCACTGAGTAAGTCGTCAAATGACTGAGCCTCAACCGTCTTCGTGAGGCGTTCAAGTGCGGTCATGATGGCATCATCAGTCGGATAATCACGTGAGGTCACGACCACGACCCGTTTTTCAAAACTAACACTTGCGCCAGCATCTAAATCGCCGTAGTACCGGTCGATTGTCGCGGTATCCGTCACTTGAGCGGCTTTATGTGTTAATTCAGTCACATAACTAACTTGCATTCCTGATGTGAATTGCGGCGTACCGAAGTCATTAGGCGTCGTTTGGGCAATCAAGCGGTTGTCCGTTACTTGGTGGACATTCCAGAAGCGTTCGTCATAGTTGGCGTCCTCATTTTTGACATCAGCGTCTAATGCCGAAGCGACTTTAATATTCACCGATTGGTCACTCAAGTTTTCAAAAGTGACCTTTTGAACGGAGAGTTCCTTTTGAGCGACACTCAGGAAGCGTTCAAAGGTGACTCGGACTGATTGGCCGTCTTGGTTAACGATAAATGACCGCGTCAATGTTCCGTGCTGCATGTCCAAGTCGAGTTTGAAATCGCTGAAATCAGCTTGTGCCAAATCGATCTTGGTACCATTAATTTTGAAGTTGATCTTGATGAAGTTGACGGCATTGATGACCTTACCAAAGTATTCAGGGTAGCCATTCTTCCACCAGCCGACCCGGGTCTTATCTGGATACCAGACACCACCAAGATAGATACCTGGTAATGTGTCACCGGAATAGTCTTCTTCAAAGAAGCCCCGCATCCCCATGTAGCCGTTACCTAAACTAGTCATTGATTCTTGGAGCCGTTTGTCTTCCGGCTTGAAGTCTGTCGTCAGTACGTGCCAAGGATTAACGTCAAAAATTCGTTTCATGATTGTTTGTCCCCCTAATTTTTGTAAGTTTCTTTAATCATGCCGACTGAAGCGGCACCGATTGCTAAAATAATTGCGGCAAAGATAAACATGTTAGCTTGCGAATTACCGAATAATGGGTAAAGTGCGAAGCTCAAGAGTGATGCCACGATTTGTGGTAAACAAATTGACCCATTGAATAGTCCCAAGTAGGTCCCCATGTGTTCACCAGATAAGGCGTTCGTCACCATCGTTAATGGATAAGTGTTCATCGAAGCCCAAGCCATCCCAACTAATACGAATGAAACGATCAAGGCGTATTGGCTGTGGATGAAGAAGATTGATAAGAACCCAACGGCCCCAAGCAATAAACTAATGGCGTAGCCAGCCTTGTGATGCTTGTTAGGCACTTTAGCTAGCACGTATGACCATACAACGGCCGCAACGGATTGAACCGCGGATAAAATCCCGTACCAGTTACCTGCAGCTTGATAGCCCGCCGAACTAGCATTGGTCGTGTTCCAAACGTTGGCTGCCATGGCACCCGTTGAGTAAGTCCAGAGATATTGGAACGCCATCCAGCAGAAGAATTGTACTAAGGCCAC
This sequence comes from Lactiplantibacillus sp. 30.2.29, assembly GCF_018991255.1. NCBI lineage: Bacteria > Bacillati > Bacillota > Bacilli > Lactobacillales > Lactobacillaceae > Lactiplantibacillus > Lactiplantibacillus sp. 30.2.29. The sequence goes on from NZ_JAGYGU010000001.1 coordinate 300,411, forward strand.
TAACCAGAAGACTTTTGGCGCCTTCTTTAATAAGGCAAACCAGTTACCACCGGATTTATTAGCGCTTTCATCAATGCCGTGATATTTGGCATAAGTGACTGGATCATATTCACGTACGCGGGCAATCGTGACAATCGTTGAAACAACTAAGATGGCCGCGCCAATGTAGAATGACCAGATGACGGAATTTGGAATAATCCCCTTAGCTGCCGTATTGGCAACCCCAAATAATGTCAGTAAGAATGGGAAGATAGCGGCAATCACTGCCCCGGTATTCAGTAAGAAACTCTGAATCCCATAGGCGTAACTCTTTTGGTCATCATTAACCATGTCACCAACCATCATTTTGAACGGTTGCATCGCCACGTTTGATGATAAATCCAGAAAAGCCACAGTGATTGCACCGAATAACAAGGCCGCCATGGAAGCGTAACCAAATCCAAACGAACCAGAGTTAGGCAATAGTAACATCACGATGGCTGCCACCACTGTCCCTAAAATCAAATACGGTAAGCGCCGTCCGCCTAACCGTGGTGCCCAAGTCCGATCAGATAAACTCCCAATAATCGGTTGAACGATCAATCCAGCTAATGGCGGTAAAATGAAGAACCACCCTAAGTTGTTTGGATCCGCACCCAACGTTTGAAAAATTCGGCTCATTTGTGAGCTTTGCAATGTAAATGCCATTTGAACGCCAAGGAACCCCAGACTCATCATCCAGATTTTACTCGATGAAAGTTTTGGAAGCCCGGCCGTTGTTTTAGCTGTCTCTTTCACAATAATGCCTCCCAAAAAATAATGTGATTGCTTAATACCATGTTTGTATTGTAAAACCGCTTTCAAAATAATGCAATCGGTTGCGTAAAATTGCATGGTAGCGTTTTAGTTGTGCATATAACTGGATAACGCTACTGAAATCCAGTGATTGCGGGTGTTTATCTGAATTAACGACTGGCCGATATTCATAAAAAGTTCACAAAAAAGTCATATAAAAATCAACATTTTTGCACGTCATTGCGTAAAACGTTTGCACAGCATTAACATTTCCTTTGCATGTTATTCCGTTGCCACGGTGTGCATGAAGATTTTTTTGGTCAGACGAAAAAAACGCCCGCCCGAGCCACAGCCCAAACGCACGTTTCAATTCATCGTTATATTCTAATCAGCATTTGCAATCTTCGCAAAGCCATTTTGTAAATCCGTATTCGCAGAACTCGTAAAGTTATACGTGGTGTTGGTATCTTGTGAAACCAGTACATCTGGCGACCCATCATGGAAGACGTACAAGTAAATGATCACCTGAGTACCATGCTGATAAGCTGCAGCGGCCACGACTTGATAGTTGGCATCCGTATTTGCTTTAGTCGTCCAGGTCAATTTCACGGCATTACCATTAACGGTGATTTTGTTTTGATAATTGTTGTCACGAATATCGGTTGGTAAGTCTAAACCATCGACCGACACGCTTTGACCGTCATAAGTGCCTGCATACGATTGATTCATCGTATCCTGCCACGTTGACATAAACGAGGACAATTCACTCATTTTGGCCGTCGACCATTTAGCCGCAGTTTTCGTGGTCGAACTCGATGATGACTGCGTGCTGGCAGCCGACGATGATGATGAGGACTTCGTCGCTGTTGACGAGCTCGACGTTGCCGTGGTAGTCGAATCCGTGTTGGCACTGTTGTGGCTGAACCAGTAGTAGCCACCACCCACCAGCACAATGACAATGAGGGCCAGTAAGAGCGCTGGCAGGCCACGATGCGGTGGTCGTGGACTTTGCTGGGCGTGTTGCGCTGAACGCGTGGTGGGCGCCACCGTGTCATCAATATCATCAACCGTGTTTTCGACCCCGGCTGATGAGTCTGACTGAGCCGCTCTAGTCGTGTGATCATCAACATCAGCCGCCGAATGGGTGTCCGCACGGGATGCTGCGTTCTCACTGGTTGCGCGAGTTGTTGCCGAGCTGGCCGCTGAACGCGGCGCTGCACTCGACGAGGTTGGCAAAATCAGACGTGCCCCGCAGTTTTCGCAGAACAAGGCGTCCAAGTCATTCTTTTTCCCACAATTTGGGCAATACATAGCTTCTCCTCCAATATTACGGTTGTTCTCCATGGCGTAATCATTGCCACGATTGCGCATCTATCAGTTTACCATGAAACCTGATCCAGCTGGGGCTCGCCGCTCAAGCCACGTCAAGCACGGTCCGACCAGACTTGTCGCAACAACACGCCAGTACTCGACTTGCATGGCGACAATAGACGCTGCTGGTCAACTTATAACTCAGTATTCTCTGGCGTTGCCAAGAATCGTAAGCCTTTCGGGAAGAAGTTCTTGACTGTCTTGCCAACGATTTTGCCGTAACCAACTGGTAGGCCGTCACACACTAACACGTGAAAACCGGTCTCCGCGCTAGTGGCTAGATCAAACGTCTCACCGTGGACATATTGTTGCCACTGGTCCCTACTGATGGAGACGGTCGTCATCCCAAGCCCATCGCTAGCAAGCGCTAAGGCGTAGCTCGGTTCAAAGCGATTTTTCTTGAAGGTCCCAAGTAAAATTCCGGGACGGAAGACCTTAACTTTCCGCAGAACGGGCATTAATTCAGGCACACCGTAAAGTTGATCACCATGCGCTTGCAAAACTAAGCCTGACAAACTAGTCAAACCCTGTTGGCGTTCGAATGCTTGCCACAATTGACGTTGCGGCGCACTCAACTGTTCACGAACCACTTTTTTGGCTTTGACCGTGTCGGTGCCGCGATAATGCAACTTGGCGATAAAATGGCCTTCGCCACGCATCAAGTGTGGGAATAACCGGGCCGCCTTGGCTAACTCTGGATTGCCATCAGCCCACTCTGGTCGCGCATCCGCAATGCCCGCGGTCTTGGGCAGAGCTTCCAGTTCGAATTCTGGGTGGGTCGCCAGCAGCCAGGCCATCATCTGCTCGTCTTCTTCCGGCGCAAACGTACAGGTCGAATAAATCAAATGGCCACCGGGCTTCAGCATCTTGACCGCCTCAGTCAAGATCTCACGCTGCCGAGTGGCGCATTCGGCTGGATAGTCAGGTGTCCAATATTGGACGGCATCGTGATCCTTACGAAACATCCCTTCACCAGAGCACGGTGCGTCGACTAAAATGCGGTCAAAAAATCCAGGGAGCTCCTTTGCGAGTGCTGCAGGTGTTGCGTTGGTAATCACGGTATTACGGGCGCCATAACGTTCAACGTTATCACCCAGTGCCGTCACCCGTTTGGGATTGATCTCATTAGAGACTAATAAGCCGGTTTGTTGTAAATAGCTGAGTAAGTGGGTCGTTTTGCCGCCTGGCGCAGCACATAAATCGAGCACCCGTTCACCCAATTCTGGTTTGGCGAACTCACCGACTGTCATGGCACTCGGCTCCTGACTATAGACTGCCCCGGCTAAATGTTCCAACGCGTTGCCGTTGACCTTGCCGTAGTATCCAATCGGGCTGTAAGCAATCGGTGCGTCCATCTTGGCGTGCATGGCGGCAGTCGTCGCCTTATTGGGGTTGACTCGAAACCCCTTTTCCACGGGCCCATCGAAAGCCGCTAAAAAAGCGGGGGCTTCGTCACCCAATAAGTCTTGATATTTTTGAATAAACGCTGCTGGTAATTGCAACAGATTCTCCTCCTTACGCGATAAATCATCCTCAACTAGATTACCACATTTCACCAGTCCTGTAAGGTGGCAAAGATTCGCATTCGAGCGATATTTATGCTAAATTAAACTAATTAACCACCGGAAGATATGGGAGATGTTTGTCAAAATGGAAAGAAAACTAATTGCGTTAGACTTAGATGGCACCACACTCAATGCTGAATCCAAACTCAATTCAGCGACGATCCACACTATGCAGCGCTTGCAAGCAGCGGGCCACGTTGTCAGTATCATCACTGGTCGCTCATATCAAGGCTCTCAGTCGATTTACGATGAGCTCCATCTCACGAGCCCAATGATTAATTTCAATGGCTCCCTTGGCCACCTACCTCACCAAGAATGGCCGTTAGAATATCAGTTCACCATTAATAAAGCCATCGTGCTCGCATTAGTCAAATATCGTGAACACTTGGGCATCAATGAAATTATTGCTGAAAATAAAACCAGTACGATGACAGCCGGTCAAGACTTGATTGCCGGTCAATTCTTCCCAGAAATTGCGGATAGTCCCCGTTTGACACCCGCCACACTGACCCGCAATCCAAATTCATTGGTGCTATTGGTCCAACTCGACCGGCGTGATGCAATTATTGACTGGATCACTGACCGGTTTGGTGACCAAGTCGATGTCGGTGTTTGGGGTGGCCCGAATGCGATTTTAGAAATCACCTCCAAGGGTGTTCATAAAGCCAAAGGGGTCGCCTACTTAGCAGACCACTTACAAATCGCCCGGCGCAATATTATTGCCTTTGGTGATGAGCACAACGACTTAGAGATGCTTCAATACGCGGGTCTGGGGGTTGCGATGGCCAACGGGACGGACAAAATCAAGGCGACCGCGGATGATATCACACCGTATGACAACGACCAAAATGGCGTCGCCCGGTATTTGAACGACTACTTTGAACTAGCCGAATAAATCGCCCGTAGCTGAGCCATGCCGCACAGCTCGTGCCGATCAATGGATCACGACCGACGCCATAATATTGTTGGTGTTGCTGTCAGTCTTCTGAATGGGTTACCGTCCGGCCGGGCCTGGCAAATCCCACCACTACCAGTTGTAAACACGACTTGGTCACGAATGGTATCAATCATTAAATCACCCGCTTTGCAACTGCGATGCGAAGTAATCCAAAAAAATCGGCGTTTCGATCCTACACACTCGAAACGCCGATTTTATGATTTCATTCAGTTATTGCTAATCACAAATACTAATCTTCTTGTTCCTCAACGACCGACTTATCCACTTGCGCACTGGACTTTGCAGTAGTCGTCGTTTGACGTTGTTTGCCAGCGAGGTATGAATGGCGCATGCCGTAACAGAAGTAGATCACCAGGCCCAGGATGAACCAGATACCCGCGTACAATTTAGCTTGAATATCGAGGCCCGTAAACACGAACAGTGCACCCAAGAAGGCCACGGCTGGTAAGACTGGGTAGAATGGCATTTTGAAGGCTGGTTCAGGAATGTCGACCCCTTCACGTCGCCGGAGTGCATAAATGCCTAACGAAACGAACATGAAGGCAATCAGCGTCCCCGCGGAAATCAATTGGGCTAAGAACGCAAATGGACAAAAGGCCCCAATGATAATCGCGACGATCGTCAACACGAGTAGCGCGTTGTTCGGTTGGTTGTGCTTTAATTTACCCAACCACTTTGGCAACATGCCATCGCGACCGAAAGAATAAATCAACCGTGAACCGGCTAACGTCATCCCAATCAAGGCGGTGAACATCCCTAAGACGGCAATCGCCTGAATGACACTTGCCACGATTGGATGGCCGGCGTGCCGCAATGCCCAGCCAACTGGTTCCGCGTTATTGGCATAAGAAGAATACTTAAACATACCGACTAAGACCAACGCAACGGCCACAAACAGCACCACCGCAATGACTAGTGAGCCAAGAATCCCTCGAGGCATCGTTTTGCCCGGATTCTTCGCTTCAGCTGAGTTGGCCGCAATCGAATCAAAACCAATGTAGGCTAAGAAAATCATCGAGACACCGGCGTAAATCCCTTGCCAGCCACCAAACGCACTACCATCCGCGTTTAAATGGTACTTCGGAATAAATGGGACGTAATTTTGCCAATGAATCGCCGTCGCACCAACCACGATGAAGGTCAACACGGCTAAGACTTTCAGGACAACGAGGACATTTTCCACCCGGGACGCCTTGCTGACACCGCGAGACAGTAACAGTGAAACCAACGCAATCACCAGCACGGCAATCAAATCGACCACCCCGCCGTTCGTGCCAAAGGTGTTCGATAAGGCATTCGGGAGCTTTAATCCTAGTGGGGTCAAGAGTCCCCGCAAATTGGCAGAGAGCCCGGAACCAACGAAGGCCAGCGCAATGAAATATTCCGCTAACAACGCCCAACCGGCGATCCAACCGAAGAATTCACCGAACATGACGTTGATCCAGGAATAGGCTGAACCAGCAAACGGCATCGCTGCCGCCATTTCAGCGTAGGCAAAAGCAACTAGCCCGGCAACGATGGCCGCCACGATAAATGAAAAGACCACCGCGGGGCCCGCATGTTCCGCCGCCACGACGCCAGGTAAAGTGAAGATTGACGTTGAAACAATCGTCCCGACCCCGAGGGCTAAGAAATCCTTGACCGTTAATACCCGGGCCAAATGAGAATCCTTATCCTCATAAATACTGGGGTCTTCTTTTAGTGTTAACCGTTTGAATAAGCGTTGCATCTAATTCCTCCTAAAATTAACCGTTACCAGCCCATTTTCCCTTGTGGCCGGTGAACGCGTCCCTGTTCCGCCGCAGTCATCGCGTCATCGATGGCCGCTAACGCTGTATCGAGCTGATCCTTCGTGATGACTAGCGGTGGTTGGAACCGTAAAATGTTACCTTTGAGCGTAATCATGACGACACCCCGCTCAAACGCAGCGTAAATGACATCACTCGCAAATTCTGGGTCTGGCTGTTGACTGGCTTGATCAGTGACTAACTCGATGCCACCATTCAGCCCATACATCCGCACTTGACCGATTTTGGGGTGCCGCGTTTGTAAGTCCAAAAACTGGCTTTCCGCGTAACGACCCAGACGTGCGGACCGTTCAACCAATTCTTCATCAGCCAGCACATCGAGCGTCGCTAACGCAGCCGCACAACAGACCGGATTAGCCGCGGTGGTAAAGACGTGGGCCGGTGCACCGAGGCTTTCCATAACCTCACGCCGCCCAATCACAGCGCTCAGTGGCATGCCTGAAGCGATCGACTTACCGACAGACATCAGGTCCGGGCGAATACCAGGAAAGTTTTGAATACTCCACATTTTGCCCGTTCGTCCCATGCCCTGATTGACTTCATCAACGGCAAATAAAATGCCGTGTTGATGGCAAAAGTCATAAACAAGTTGAACGTATTCCTCAGGTGCTTGGCGAATCCCGCCGTCACCTTGAATCGGTTCGATCAAGACGCAGGCCGTCTCATCAGCTGGTAAATACGATTCAAACGGCGCTTTGAACGCATCAAAGTACCGCAGCGCTAACTGATGATCCGTCTCATGCGGCAGTCGCCGGTAAGTATCTGGATATGGCACGTGCACGACTCCAGGTAATAGTGGCCCCATATGACGCGTCATGTTGAGGCTGACGCCCGACAAAGACATCGAGCCATAAGTTGAGCCATGGTAAGCATCCGTATAGGCCACTATGTATTGACGCTTGGTGTAGCCCCGGGCGAATTTGATGATGGCGTCATTGGCATCCGACCCGGAATTACCGAAAATCACTTCATTGTCAGTTCCTGGAGCCAACTTGGCTAACCGTTCCGCTAACTGTTGTTCCGGCTGGTGGTGAAAATACGCCGGCGTATAATGAATTAACTTAGCGGCCTGGTCCTGAATAGCTTTGACCACTCGCGGATTCGTGTGACCGACGTTAATGGCCGAGGCACTTGCCAATAAATCAATATATTGATTGCCGTCAACGTCGGTGAGCAGCGCACCGTGCGCGTGGTCGATCACTAAGTCATAATAATTGATGCGTGCGGCCGTCGCCATATAATGGTCTTCACGTTCAATCAGCTGTTGGTCCAAACGGTGGTTATTACTAATCATCTGCAAGCCCCCATTTATTTAATAAGACCCATTTTAATCATAATTTAATATTTATGCAAGTGCAGATAGTCCCTTCACTCGCGGGATAAACTCGTCTTTTCCCGGTGTTATGCGCCTTTTAAGCGTCATTATTTTTTGATTAATAAGAATAAAATTAACAAATACGACGACATCTATTGCGATTCCAAGTGACGACATCAATCTGATGATGATGCGTGCCTTCAGACGCCGCCTCACAATGGACGCGCTTGCCCTCAGCCCATGGTTCCGACTACTACGGCCCACAACGGACTTGCACCGCCTAGTTATCGCTCATGCCCAGACACTAAAAAAAGCACCGCTAAGTTTTGGATAGGAACCTATCCTAAGCTTAGCGGTGCAGCTCAAATCTGTGCGCGATTGCTGCGCCAACTAACGATCAATTACAATTTTAGCCGTGAGAGCTCATCCATCATTGCTGAGCGTCGCGGATATTGTTGCTGCCAATCATGGACGATCGTCTGCACGATTGATTTGCCATCCGGGTAATCGAGCATCCGTTTCAATATGCGAACTAATTGTTGATACTTCCGCCGAGTTCCGGTAGCCGTAGCCATCTTACGCACTTCATGATCATATTTGGCTAATAGCTGATTTGAAAAATGTGGTTTCAATAAAGACTCATAGGTCTGTAAATCCCAGAGCCCGTCCGCAGCCACGATTGCTTTTAATAGCCGATCCAATAGATTTTCTTGCACGTACAGTGGTTTCAAATCAACATTGGAATTCTTCGCTATCGCCGTCAACAGTTGCTCGCGAACCGCTGGCCAATCCTTAGTCGGGTAACTTTGCTTCAACTCTGAAAATAGCGCCTCATCCGCTGGCGCATATTCAGTCAACAATTGCCATAATTCCTGACGATACAATTGTTGTTCACCTAATTGCTGATAGGTATCCTTTAGTTGGCGACTAAGTTCCGCTAACATCCTTCGATTGTCTGTGACCAAGGTTTTGCCATCTTTTAGCAATTGGACCGCATGTGCTTCATCGTGATGTTGAAGACAAAACTGGCTATAAAACAGGCGGACTTGCGGTGTCGCCAAATTAGCCTCGCAAAATTCAATCACTTGCTTATCAGGCATATGCGCCGCAGTCATCATTTGTAAATAGTGCTTTAGCCATTTTTCAGTCTGCCAGTCATAGTTCCAGGAATCCGGGTGCTTTTGTACCGCACGGAACCGTTTAGCGGTATACGCCAACTTTGCGTCAATAAACGCCGGCGTCTTGAAATACGTGAATAATAAATCATCAAGCGTATCTTCAATGATATTCAACGGTTTCGCTAATTGTTTGCATAACCAATCAAACACCTGCTGCTGCACATCCGCGTCGGCTTTTGTCAAGACGGCTTCCCACAAGTCGACACTAGCATTCACGATCATCATTGTCTCACCATCGGAATCATCAATGTCGACGTGGTCGATTTTAAGCATCAGATGCGCCAAGATTTGAAATACCAAACCATACTCGCCCTGATCGACCAACGGCTGCACCTCTTCGTTTAGGAAAGTCAAGGTCTCATCACCGAAATCTGTCGCCGCGCCATAATCGATAAAACCACCGGCATCCGCGTTACTATCAAATAAATCGTCAACACTCGCGAGATAGTTAGGTAAATCTGTCACAACATTAGTCTCACCTATGACCGTCCGGAACATCTTGAGCAGATGATTGTCATGGGCCAACACCACACTCAAAAAGTCCCGGACTTGCCGATCAGTCGCCCGCTCAACCAGCTTAGTGGCAGTCTGCTCATGATTGTCGCTATCAATTGGTGCTTTAGAAACTTGATGTTGACTGGCAGGTTTGTCTGCCGCCGTCGCTTGGTACAAAGCGGCCGCCATGTGCTTGCAGTACGGATGACTATTGGCATACGGACACTCACACGTGCCATCCTGAAAGTCACCATTAGCGAGATCAATCACCACGCAATAGTCCTGCGTGCCCGTAACCGTTGCCGTAATTTGTGTTTCGGTCTGCTTTAAATCAGTCACATACCCCTTTGAATAATAATCGTACCCACGTTCAGCGATTGCCGTTGGAAAATAGTCTTCCCAATCCATATTGTCACTCCCGTTAACTTGTCTATCCTTACCATACTATGGTATAGCGGATTGAACAAGACCCGCAAGCATTTTCTCACAAGATAATGCATTACCAACCCTAGCTAGCATGCGCCGTGCCACAACTTATCGAGATCTGGCTGACTGATACTAAGCTTTAAATATCAAATTAAGAGTGTCTGATAATTGGTGAAGTTCATTGCTTGATGGAAATTCATTTGTCTGCAAGTAATATCTGATCATCCCTAGCATCATGCCACCAATGACATTAAGTTCCAAATCCGACTTCGAATGCTTGAAAGCGGCCTATAAATGCTGACCCAAAATATCCTTAAGGCCATCCATTAGTTGCATCTTAGCTTGTGGGATGGTCATTATCGCATGTATTGGTCTGTTCCAACACAGTAGTAATTGTCTAAGTTCAGGTTCCAATTTACTAATTGCGCGACTTAAGACAATTCCCTGATCTATGAGTGCTCGTTTCTTTTTCAATGTCTCATCAAGCCACGTTAGAATGTCTTGTAATATGGCATCCGTCAGTGCAAATTTGTCTTCATAATGTAAATAGAACGTTTTACGACTAATCATCGATCTGAGTGCGATGTCCTTGACCGTAACGTTGTCAAATCCATTCTCTATTACTAGGTCAACAAATGATTTGGTGATCACATCGTCAGTCTTTTTCATCCTAAAATCCGTCATATCGATTCCTCCATTACCAGTTTTGCCAATTCTGTAACCCTATGGCTCATATTGCTGCCATTTGTCCCCTTATGACACAAATCATATTAATTTGGCCATGTTTTTCATTTCAAAATTAATATAAACTACTCGTAGCATAAAGAAGGGGGTCGTGAAAATGTTCAATGTGTTTAAGCGAAAAAGTATCTGGATCAGCATGTTAGTCGCTGCTGTACTAATTGGATTATTTGCCTTCGCACAAGTTGGCGCTAGGAGCACAGTCAAGGTTCGTCATTTACCATTAGCGCTAGTCAAACGATAACGGTAAAGATGCTAAGAATGTTGTAAAGAAATTACGGAAAGAGAGTCATCAGAAAAACGCTGAAATTAAATGGGTCAATGTCACCCACACGAGTGAACTCACTAAAGGCTTTGCATCCGGAAAATACTACGGGGCGGTTGTCATTCATTCGGGATTTACTCAAGCTATCAATCAGCAAACAGACTATTTAAAGGGCAAAATCATCACTCAGAAGCTCGCTGCCCTGGTAGTTAAAACGCCAATGGTTGCTGAAACGGCTCCATTCCAACAACAAAGGGCCTTGGCAAATTCATTGACCAAGAAGACCCCCGAACAAGCAAAAATCTCTTTATACGTCAGTCAAGGCAGTAATATGACCGTTGCAAATATTTTAACTACTGCACTTCCAAAGATGACTGACCACCTAAACCAGAAGATTTCTAACGAATATATCACCGTTGCAAATAAGTCAGGACTAACACTCTCTCCTCAGGACTGGTCTAAATTGCAAACACCAATTCACACAACACTTATCAAACGCAATAAGGTTTCAACTAAGGAAATAAGTGGTATGGCGCCATTCTTAGTAACCATCTTCTGTTGGCTCGGTAGTCTTATTGCTAGTTTACTGAACTGGCGAGACCATAGTAAGAATGAGCAAAAACGTACGGATGGCCGCCTCTCATTAACCAGCGTCACAAGTCAATTGATTTCGGGTGTCGCAATTGTCACTGCGATCGCTGTATCAGTATACTTCTTCACAAAAGTTTGCTATTCTGTGCCAATTCATGATCCAAAACAATTCCTACTGATGATTGGTGGTATCTCATTTGTTTTCTATCTACTACAGTCAGCTGTACTCGATTTACTTGGACTAAAAGGATGGCCATTACTGCTTATTATCTGGATCGGTTCCATGGCAGTCATCACTTTCATTCCGCAAATGCTGAGTCCCTTCTACCATAATTACGTTTATGATATTACCCCAATTCGATTTGCCTATGATCTTATTCTTAATCAAATGTATATTACAGATGCATCAATCACCGGATCTTCAATGTTGAGCTTGCTGTACATTGGAATAGCTTCAATTATTGCCATGTATGCATCCACCCTCATTAAGAAGCGGAAAAAAGACCGCTTAGCATAAAAAGCGATTTAAGACTTCTTTAAATCTCCTGAACTCAGCGAAAAACGAATTTATGAATAGTGGTTAAATCAGGTTATGTGCCCAGCACATCCCTGATTTGCCACTATTTGAGTTAATAAATGCCAATTTATCCCCGGAAGAATTTTGATGAAAGTTGCTACCAAAAATGACGCGAGAAGAATATCAACTAACCAATGCTAAATTGGTCAAGCATTTGGGAGCTCGAATCAAGACCCGTCACGTCATTACTTTAATAGCCGCTCTAGCAAATCATTACTGGCTATTAATGCGATTCGGCGTGGTGTTACGCGCAATCTACCCGTTACAGTTCGATTGGCATTATTGGTAGTTTTCCGATACCGTTTTGTGTAAGATGTCGGTTATGTCCGTAAGCCATTACAGCGAGTAATAGCTAAAAATGCAATTCAATTTTGGGCATGTCATCGTTCTAAGATGAAAGATTCTTAACAACATCACAAACGCAACACCGTCCGACAAACAATCGAAAACGCTTTAGCACAATAATAACAATCCAGTATCGCAAACAATCTCGGACTTGGGATAGCTGAATTCCAGATACTTGGACTGTTATTTTAGTGTATATCTAGAATTCTTAGACTTTATTAAGCACTAGTTGCCACAAGAATTGAAGCTTTATATTAATCCTTTGCCATCCTTCTATGTCCTACGATTCCTAAGAGTGCGACCAAGATCATTAACAATCCGCAAAAGACAAAGATGCCATTAACTGAAATTTTCGTGGCAATTAGCGGTGATAGTGCTATCCCAGCTAATTGTGCGATAGAATTAACAGTTACAGTAATCCCTGATAAACGACTAGCCTTTTCTTTATCAATTAATTTTTGCTTTTTCAACTCAGCCGCCATTATAATTCCAGGTGACAAGATACCGGCTAACGTCACAATTAACAGCAGCGAGGTTAAACTTTTTACAAATACGACAAGACTAATTAAAATACCAAAGCAGAACATGCTGATCAAACATATATTTAATAACTTATACTTCTTATCCAATTTAAGAACACTTAAGGCGCCCAATGTACCGCCAACTCCCATTAATGTAACGAAAACAGCCTGTACATATGACTTGTGTGTGAATGTTCGAATCAAGATACCTGAACTCGTGTCAATGGCATTTAGCGCAAATAAGAAGGTAAAGACGATAACGAAAACGTAACCTAATTCTTTATTTCTGAATATTTCCTTCACGACTTCCAGTTTAATTGATTTTTTACTCGTTTCACCTTTGACATTGTTAATGTCCTTGCCAGTCTGTACATTCAAAAGGACAAAAGAAAGAAGAAAGAGAATAACAGCTAAAGAGAATAGTCTAGTTATCCCTAAGAAAAATGATATTCCAGCAGCCATTGCTGGACCAAGAATTTTGATAATATCCTCCAGCATATAATAAATCCCTAAGAGGTTAAAATTTTGAGTGTGGTCTTTCTGTGGCAAATTTCTAATTATTCCTATCATTCCTGGTTCTTCTACAGATAAAGCTGAATTTAATAGAATGACCATGAACAATAAAGCCCCACTATCTTTCTGAAAATAACAAACAGTTGCGATGAAACCTGCAACTATACGCGCACCTCTCACAAAGTAAATCCGATTACCTAGCTTATCCAATAGAGATCCAATAAAACTTGGTAACACAATTCTGGGCACCAAAGCAGCTGCATATAACACTGAGACGCCAGCAATATTCGCATTATACTTAAAAATGATTATCATTTGTATTCCTAAAGTGATGCACCATGTGGCAACACCACTACAAATCTGTGAGACAATTATTTTGATTGCGTCTCTGCTTCTTATCAGCTTCATTAGACACCGCCTTTTTAATAATTATTGATCTGTTTTTGAGAAGAGAGGTAGACAATTCGTCAGAGAAAAAGTTGCCGTTAAGACAAACGATTCCTTACATGTAAGAAATCTGTTTTCAAAAAAGGCTAGTGCCTATTCAATGCACTAGCCCGATCGAACACAAAATAGAAAAGGCGCAGTCGTTATTCAATCATCAAACCGTTAAAAATTTCCACATGACTGCGGTTCTGAAAGTGGTTATTTCCGCTTATTGGTTGACACGCATAAATATCATCCGCCGCTGAGGATAGAATAATTAAATTGGATGGTTAAATTCTAATTTCACTAACTCAAAAGCGCAACTCAAAACTCATATTTTTCAATCGATTCAAGCGATTTACTTTTATCATTTGTTTTTTCACTATACTTAAAAGTAAATTGCAACTTATTCCTCATCACGTCGACCGGCTGGATAAGCTTTTTTATATTTCTGGAAGACTATGCCCATAAAAAGAAGGCAAATATATCAAATATATTAAAACCCGATTTATCCTATCCAAAAAGCAACTCAGAACTGCCCAAATTGTTAACAAAAAGTCCTGAGGTTCCTATCGCCAAAACGATAAGAATCTCAGGACTTTGTTTTTATCTGCTTGATGAAAGTACAACAACGAAACGCCACTTAGCTTTGTAGGCTGTTATAAAACAACGCATTCAAATCTCGTGTTTCGCTTGCAAAGCATGACTCAAATTCTATGAACAAACCAGAACTGTACCAAAAGGCTAATTGGCCCTCAAATCTGACTGATGACACTGCCGCGGTCCGCTAATCGATACCAATCAGACGAATGACTAAATCGCTGAACTTCTTCAGTAATCTAACTTGGTCATTGGCAAGTCACCCAACTGCTGACAAACAAGCACTGCCGCGTTCAAGGGCCGACAAGCCACCAGCATTACAACTCGCACGTTTCCGGAGATTCACGATCGACGTCACAGTTCACCTGCTACCAACACACCAATCATGACCGTCGACTCAACCACCAACACCCACTACCAATCAAGGCCATTGCTAACAATAACCATAGGCTTTCCCAGTTCACAGCGCTAGTTAATGTTGCTTGGCTCGTGGGCCCTGCCAGTGGACGAATCGCGGCGTACACCACTGTTGATGCTTGCAGCCAGCTCAGGCCGCCACAGCTCACCCCGACTACGATGACACTGATTCGGTGACCAATGCTTCGCTCGCCACCGGTACTTATTTGTCTCATCCGCCTCACACCCTCACTTAGTTCATATTCATTTTGTGAGTCTGAGAATAGCATCTTGATC
The DNA here is from genome assembly GCF_018991255.1 of Lactiplantibacillus sp. 30.2.29. NCBI lineage: Bacteria > Bacillati > Bacillota > Bacilli > Lactobacillales > Lactobacillaceae > Lactiplantibacillus > Lactiplantibacillus sp. 30.2.29. The sequence continues at coordinate 315,573 of NZ_JAGYGU010000001.1, forward strand.
CTATTTGTGCGAGTTTAACGCTTACTTGGTCCTGACGCTAAACTTACCTACCGATTGAAACAAATCGTGGTGCCCCGTGTCATTACAGGATGCTGCGGGGCTCCTTGAATTGCGGCCTGCCCAGGACCGACCGCCTGAGCGGCAAGCGCAACAAACGCTGCCTGCTGCTCAGGGGCAAGTGCCGCCGAGTGAATGCCACTCCAGTGTTGCGCTTTAAACACATACCACTGTGCCGAACGTAATGGCAAGGGGTGCTGTTGCAAATCACCATAATGCGTTTTGAATGTGGCTTGACGAGTCAGGACTGGCGCCGGCAACCAGACCCACCGTGTCATCGCTTGTCCCATCTAACCACCGTCCTTTCAATCTTGTTAACGCTATTATAGCATAGGTCAATCTGTGACCACCGTCTAAATTTAACCCACTCGGACGACTGCAGCCTTGCGCCGACCTGCTTATCAGCACTTCCTTACCCCTGGTGTTTTGTGGTTTGGGCTTGATGCCATTTAGCCATAGCCAACCGCGCGATTGGTTGTGCTAACGCCACTTCAACATAGAATGAAATTCAAAAATTACGTGACCACTTATAAAAGAATTGTTGCACTGGTAACCAGCTGATGGTGCGCGTCCCGATCCAGCTGGCAACCACTGTCAAGATTATCGATATCATAAAAACATTGACCAAGCAATTAACAGTCATATTGGCCCAAAAAGAATCGTCTCGTGCTAATATTTTGCGGGTCACTTGCTCTGCCGGACGGTGCGTTAGCAGCACCAGCGCGACCACCACGAGCCAAATCATTGGGAGGACGGTCATTGTCTGTTGCCAGGTCCGCCAGCTAAATCCCACTTCAAAACACGTGATCAATGGCGCAATCACATTGACCGAAATCACCGAAATAATCAAAATAAACCAACTAGACTCGTACCGATTGCGTGGTAACTTCAAACTAAATGCCATTTTTAATCCCCTCATGCGTCCCCAAAATTAATGATTGACTTTGTCATAACGATTTTCGGCCGAAAAAAGCGCAAAGCCACCGACAAGTGTGCTTTACGCTGAACCATTATACGCAGTAAATACCGTTAAAAATTATCGCATCTTTTCAAATTAAATGTCAGTCTTTTTTTACACCGCCGCATCACTTACGCCGGTCTGCCTTCTCAATCCGCTTGACCTGTTTTTGCAAGTGATCGACTTTTTGCGTCAACGTATCGATTTTGACTAACAATTGGCGTAATTCGTCTTCGTTGGGATCCGCTTCAGGTTCAACATTTTGACTGGCTTGTTGGGTGAAGAAGTCCGTGATCGTACTGGTCAACAAACCAATAAACCCAATCCCACCAAACATCAGACCGACCGCAATCACCTTTCCGACGGCGGTATGCGGTGTGTCATCACCGTAGCCGACCGTCGTTGCCGTCGTAATCGCCCACCACAATGAATCCGACAAACTCTGGTGCTCAAAGACCGAGAATAGTAGCGCGCTCAGAACAATAATGGCAATACTGATTGAAAACAAATAAATAAAGCCGGTACTATAAATAAAGCGATGAAAATCGTGGGTCCATTTACCGTCCCAGCCGAGCTTCCAAAACAAATGGTGATATTGGACCATTCGCGCGAGTCGTCCAAGCCGAAATAGCGCAAAGACGGGGTGCATCGGAATAATCCCCATCAAGTCAAAGGCCGAATGAATCAAAAAAGTCTTCCGATTAGGTGAGCGTGCAAGCCGCACGAAATAATCGACCGCAAAGACCACTAATAGGCCGTTACTGATGCGTGTTTCCAGGTGCCAATCACCGATATTGAACGCTAATAAAATCACGTTGACGACCGACCACAGCGTCAAAATCGTGACGAGCAAATGATAAAATATGATTCGACGCTGCTGGCGTTGTTCTGTTTCCATCATGCTTACCCCTATTTTATAAACTGGTAATAATATAGTCCACTTTAATCAAAATAACCATGATAAATGTTTGAATTTTTGACCCCAATTCATCCGTTCACTACAGCCAAGTGCCCAAAACAAACAGAATTGGATAAAATACGAAGAATAACGACGCACTTTTGACCGTCGTAATAAACGTCTTCTTTTTATCTTGAACCGCGAAAAACGGGCGCATGCCTTGCCACATGATCGGTAATAATAAGACGACCCAGATGGTAACTAACGGTGCTAACCCTAGCAACACGTTCACTAATGGCCACACGCCGCCAATAATCAAAAAGGCTTGAATCAAGCGTACCGAACCTGGTTTACCCAAATAATAAGCCAAGGTATAGCGGTGATTCAAAATATCTTCATCCCGGTCCGCCGTGTTATTGGCGAGCTGGATCGTAAAGAAGATCAGGGTCAACGGCAAGCACAATAGGAAGGTCTTACCGACGATCGACCAGGTCAACGGATGCTGCCCATAGGTCGAAACGACCACACAAGTCAATTGAATCATGAACGCAATCGACAGCGCAACGACCGTCTCACATAATGGCGTCGCGTTGATTGGGTACGGCCCAGCGGTGTAAAAAATACCGACCAGATAACCTAAGATACCTAGGGCCAGCACTAACCAGCCGGTCCGCAAGACGAGCCAAATTCCAGGCACGAGTGAGATCAAATACAGACTCAGTGCAAGTCGTCCCACTCCAGCTACTGGTAAATTCAGCCGACCAATCGGATTGGTGTTTTGCGCGTAACCCTCACGATCGACCGCATGCCGGTAATCATAGTAATTATCGGAGACATTGACCGCCAAATCGAAAATAAAAACAGCCACTAAGCACAGGGCAACATTGAGCCAGTTCACCGTACCTAAGTGAAACTGGGCAATGGCAACCCCCAAGACAAACCACATGACATTGAGTGGCGCCGTATAAATCTCCGTCAACTCATAAAACACAGGCCAAGTTAGCCATTTCTTGTTCATTTCTAACAACTCCCCCACCGGTTATTTATCACTTCTGGTGTGCATCGACAAGTGTACCTGAACCTTATCGATTACATTAACTATCAAATTTTAACAAACTGACGGCTGAACGCAAGCAAAGTCACGGGATTTAAGCAAAAATTAGGCCATTGCCGCATAGTTCCGCATCCTAA